>JAEUHT010000105.1 GCA_016793265.1 Planctomycetota bacterium | reverse complement strand
GACGCGAACGGCTGCCCTTGCGGCGCCGTGGCGTAGTCGGCCCAGAAGCGGTTCGGCCAGACCAGGTCGCTGGTCGAATCGGCGCGCCGGACGTGCCACCAGTTCTGCTCCACGTGCAGCTTGGTCGGGTTGACGGCGCGGTAGAGCTGCTTGGCGCGGCCGCGCCGCAGCCGTTCCTGCTCCTTGCCGCCGGCGCCGCCGCCGAGGCCGACCGCCGAGTTCCACTGGTTGGAGTCGAAGGCCGACTCCTTCGAGGCCTCGTCGCGCACTTCCCCGGCGTCCTTGTCGGCTTCTTCGTCCTTGAGCTTGCGGCGCCGGGAGTCCTCGACGGGCTTGGCCTCGGGGGCCGGGGCGTCGTCGGCGGGGCCCTTGTACAGCTCCCGGCCGAACCGGCCGCCAGTCGTCGCCGACGGATCCTGCCGATCGAGCGCCTGGCTGCCGAGCGAGAGGTCGAGCAGGAAGCCGAGCCGCGTCACGTCGATCGGCCGCAGTTCGAGCTGCTCTTGGATGCTGCGCGCGACCGCCTGCCGCGCCGGACCGTCGAGGCGCTGCGCCAGCAGGATGCGTTCGATCAGGTTGAGCTGGCCGAACGCCCACGTCCCGGTGTAGCGCGTCAGGTCGTCGCCGCAGAGCCAGTGGTCGAGGAACGTCTTCTCCAGCTTGCAGGCGAGCAGCGGCCGGATCACCGCGTCGAAGAAGGCGCGGTCCTTCTGGTAGAGGAAGAAGTTCAGCTCGTGGCAGGCGTGCTGGTCGTAGAGCTCGCGCTGCTGCTTCGGGTCGAGATCGGGCCACTTGCAGACGAAGGCGAAGCGGGCGAGGTCGTCGCTGCCGCGGGTGGCCAGGAACACGCGGAACACGCTGGCCAGGGAATCGAAGACCTCGACCTGGGCGGCGCGCGGATCGTCGAGCGTGGTGGTGCCGCCGGCGGCGACGAACTCCATGCGCTTCTGCTCGATCACGTGCCGCGTCGGTTCGATCGCCTCGCGCAGGTGCCGCGGCCGCGGCAAGAGCGGCAGTTCGTCGCGCACGACGACGTCGCCGACCATCTGGTCGCCGAGCATCGCCACGACCTGCACGAGCTGGCCGTGGCCGAGGTCGGCGAGGGGGATGCGCACGACGCCGTCGGCGTCGGGGCGCAGGTTGGTGCGCACCACGGCGCCCTGCGGCAGGTAGTCGAGGTTGGCGAACGGGACGTTCGGCGCGATCGCCGGTGCCGGCGTCGCCGCGGGCCGTGGGCCCGCCGGACCGGCCGTGGCGGGGCCGGATTGCCCGCCCGGCTGCTGCGGCATGGCGTCGTAGCCGGTGCCCTTCTTGCCGTCGCGGTCGACCGCGGCGTTGAAGCTCTGCTGGTCGAGCCGCCACGGGTTCACCAGCAGGCTCGGCCGGCCCAGCATGTTGCCGGGCAGCCGCGTCTCGTTGCGGCGGTCGAGCACGTAGCGGTATTCGTCGCCGAGCTTGCGCCCGGAGTGGAACAGGCTCGGCAGCGCCGCCGCGGTGAAGGCCGCCGGCTCCTCCTGGTGCCAGGGCGTGAGCTGCGCGAGCAGCGACTGCTGCGGCAGGAAGCGCGTGGCCAGCACGTGCACCCGCGCCTCGCGGTCGGCGTTGCCGAGGCGCACCACGAGCTCGCTGTCGGTGCGGTCGATGCCGCGCAGCGTCAGCGGCGTGGTCGGGCTCGATTGCAGGATGCGCCCGGCCCCGATCAGCCAGCCGCCGTTGCGGGTGCCGGCGGTGACACGCACCGGGATGCTGCGGCCAAGGCCGTGCAGTCGCAGCTCGTAGTCGCCAGCCGGCAGCCCACGCAATTCGAGCTGGCCGTCGGCGATGGCGAGGTGCTCGAAGCAGTCGCGGTCGACCGCCAGCAGCGCGAAGTCGCGCCGCGACGGCGTCGTCGTCGCCACCGGGCACGGCAGCCGCAGCGTCTCACCGGCGAGTCCCTGCAGCAGTTCGGGCAGCGGTCCACGCCAGCTGGTGAGGTCGAAGTTCTGGCTGGTGTCGATCGAAGCCGCGCTGACGCCGGTGATGCCGACGAGGTCGCCGAGCCGGGCCCGGCCGTCGGCCGCCGTCTGCAGCACGACCTCGAACGGCGTCACGAACTCACGGTGGTGCAGTGTCAGGGCGAGGCTGCGGCCGCCGCGCGGTTCGCCGTTCTTGCCGCGCACCTCGAGCGCGTAGCCGTCCCGCGTGCGCACCAGCTCGAGCCCGGCGGTCGCCGCGGTCAGGTCCATGCCGTTGACCACCATCGTCGTCGTGCCGGCGGTGAGCTGCTGGTCTTCTCCGGCCAGCGTCTTCACGCGGCCCGCGAGCGAGACGGTCAGCGATTGCAGGCGTTCCGGCACCCGCAGCGTGTGCACGAACTCGCCGTCGTCCCGCAGCGTCGGGTTGCGCACCTCCTGCGGCATCGTGCGACCGTCGAGGTCGGTGGCGACGATGGTCAGCACCGGGTCCTGCAGCAGCTGCAACGCCAGTTCGCGGTCGGCGAGGCGCAGCTGGGGCCGCAGCACGATGGTGGCATCCTGACCGGCGATCAGCGCCTCGCGCGCGACGGCGACCCGCGTCGTCAGCGTGTAGGACTCTGCGAGGTGCGGGAACCGCGCCAGGGCGGCACGCGGACCCTGCTGCAGCACGAGCAGGTGGTTGCCCGGAGCGGTCGAGAACGGCAGCAGGATCTCGCCCTGCTCGTCGGCGCCGTACTCACGGCCGCCGAACCAGACCTTGGCGTCGCGGCACCAGGCCCCGGTCTCGTCGAATACGCTGATGGCCTGGCCGGCGGCGGTGGTGCGGGCGCCGAGGCGCAGGTCGCCCTTCCGGATCACGGCGCGGCTGGAGATGCCGTTGCCGACCAGCTCGACCACGTAGGTGCCGGGCTGCCGCAGTTCGGGCAGATCGATCGTCGTGCGCACGCGGCGCAGCGGCGGTGTGGTGAAGGTGCGGGTCTGTTCGTGGTTCGCCACCACGCCGTCGAGCTCGATCGAGGCGTCGACCGGGCGCTGGCGCTCGATCAGGTAGCGGTAGCTGTCGACCTCGTAGATCTTGATCTGCAGCGACGGCACGTTCTTGACGTCGACGAGCAGCGACACGGCGTCGCCGGCGGCGAAGTGCGTGCGCTGGGAGCGCGCGAACGTGATCTCGACGCGCTGTTCGAGCTGCTTCCCGGCGCTCGCGTCGTCGAGCAGCGTGTACCAGCGCGCCTGGTCGCCTTGACCGAGCAGCAGCTTGGTCTCGGCGAGCACGACCTTGAGCCAGCCGGCGTCGAGCCAGGCCGCGTAGGGCGTGTGGTCGTCCTCGGTGGCGAAGAAGTGCTCCAGGCACGGGCGCAGCACGGTTTCGTCGTCGCCGACCTGGGGCAGGCCGGTGGCGAACTGCGCCATCGGGTCGACGTAGTTGTCGGCGCGCAGGGCGCGCGGCACTTCGCGCGGCGCGTGGTTGCCGCGGCGCGGCAGCTGCAGGTAGGCCAGGAAGCGCTGCTTGTCGGGCGCGCCGCGTTCGAGGTCGAGTCGCAGCCAGTGGTGCAGCACGTGCGCCTTCAGCGAGTTGAACGACGGCGACAGCCGCTGGGCGAAGGCCCACAGCCGCTGCAGCTGCGCTTCTCGCGCGGTGGGGTCCGTGCGCCAGTCGCTGTCGGCATTGGGCTGCAGGCGAGTGAGCCAGGCGTTGACGAACGCGGGCTCCTGCAGCAGCGCCGGCCGCAGGCGTGCACACTCCTCGAGCTGGTTCGTGCGCAGTTCCAGGTGGATGCGCAGCTTGCCGAAGCTGCCCCGGCGCGGATCCTCGAGGTCGCGCATGACGAGCGCCGGCAGGTTGGGCAGGTCGGGGCAGGTGAGCCGCCGCAGCAGCGAGTGCAGTTGGCCGGGCGTCAGCGAGCGCGCCGCCAGCGCGGGCAGGGCGGCGTCGGTGAAGCCGTCGACGTCGTCGGGCGACGCGGCGAGCAGCTGCGTGGTGCGGGTCTCGGCCGACAGCCGCGCCGCATCGAGCGCGGTCGGCAGGTCCGACTTGGCGCCGGGCACCACCGGTTGGTGATCGAAGGTGACGCCGAGGCGCCGGCGCAGCAGGTCGAAGGTGGCCCGCGGATCGTCCTCGATGGCGAGCAGGTTGAGGCGGTTCTGCACCTCGACGACGCGCAGGTTCTCGCCGTGGCGCTCGATCCACGTCGGCAGCACCTTGCGCACGGTGGCGAAGTCGCGGGCGTCGAGCCGTTCGCGGCAGTGGTAGTAGTAGAAGTCGTCGGTGCCGGGGATCAGCGTGTTGACGACCTTGGCGCGGTCCTGGGCCAGCGCCCAGGTCTCTTCGAAGCCGATCGGCGTGCCCTGCGCGTGCAGGGCGGCGGTGAGCGCGGCGAGGGTCAGCAGGCTCTTGACGGCACGGTGGTTCGGCGCACGCATGGTGGTTCTCTCCTGGCTCACTTGGTCGGCGGGTTGACTTCGCGGATGGCGGCGCCGCGTTGGTCGTGCAGCACGAGCACGGCGTATCTGGTGGCGTTGCTGTCGGGGTCGTCGGAGACCGAGGCGTAGTCGAAGCGTCCGCGCAGGTCGGTGTAGCCGTCCTTGTGGAAGCGCAC
>JAEUHT010000063.1 GCA_016793265.1 Planctomycetota bacterium | reverse complement strand
CCCGGCAACCGCGCCGGCCGCGGCAACCCGTCGCTGCGGCGGCAGCACGCGCTGCAGCAGGCGGTGCGCCAGGCTGTCGGGCCAGACGACCTGCAGCGCGTGCTGCGCAAGCTCGTCGACCTGTCCGAGCGTGGCGACGTGCAGGCCGCGTCGCTGCTGCTGTCGCATGCCGTCGGCCGCCCGCGCGAGGCACCCGGAGCCCGCGTTGACCTTCCGCCGCTCGACACTGCGGCCGGCATCGCCGACGGCCTTGCGACACTTGGCCGTGCTGCTGCTGCAGGCGAGATCGACAGCTCCGACGCGAGCCGGGTCGCCGGCATCCTCGCGCAGGTGCTCGACGCCACCGTTGTGCGACAGCTTGAGGACCGCATCGCCGCCATCGAGGCGGCAAGGACCACCGCATGACCCACCATCGCACCCGTGCTCTTCTTCGACGCCTCGACGACGTCGACCCGCCACCGACCACCGCGCAGCGCCTCGCCCGCGCCGCCTGCTGCGGCACCGCGCCGCTGCCGGACGGCGACTGCGACCTTGCGCGCGAAGTGCTGTACACGGTGCGCGCCGCGATCGACGGCGGCTTCTGTCGCGGCGGCACGATCGCCGAGTTCCAGCGCGCCGCGCTGCACGACCCGCGCTTCGGCGACGAGTCGCACGCTGTCGACCCCGCCCTACTACCGCTGCTCGCCATCGTCGGCGAGCGCATCCGACTGTTGCCAGTTCACGAAACCGACCGCTTCGCATGACCACCACCACCTCCGCCCGTCTCGCCGCCATCGCCACCCGCTCCGCCACGACTGCCGCGCTCGACCGCGACCTGCTCGACGCTACCCTGCGCGACCTCATCGACCATTTGGAGCTGCCGGCCGACGCCGACCTGCGCGCTGCGGTTCTCGACGCTGAGGAGGCCTGCTTCCTCGCTCTCGGCGGCGACGCCAACAGCGCCTGGCTCGCCGCGCTCGACGCCGCACGATCGGCCGGCACCGCCGGGCAGCAGGCGCTTCGCGACACCGCGCACACGCGGCCGACGTTCGCGGGCGTGTTGCTCGCTGTGCGCTCGGCGCGCCACGGCTCAACCGACCTCGCGGGCGCATTGGCGTGACCACTACTGGCGCGCAGCTTCGTCGTCGACAACGGGCCTACGACCCGGAGGCGCACCGGTCGCCCTACCGCGACTCGCGCGGCCCCGTCGCCGACGACGATCCGCGCACGCGGCTCCGCTCGGCCTGCGCGCTGTTGGCGCGGTACCGCCGGCTGCTGCCGCTGCTCGCCGAGCCTGCCGACCGCGCCGACTGCGCGCACGCCATCGGCGTCGTCGCGGCTTGGCTGCCGTCGCTGCGCGCCGAAGTGCGCAAGCTCGGTTCCCGATCCGCCCGCATCTACGCCGAACGCGACCTGCGCTTCCTCGTCGAGGGCCGCGCATGATCGCCGGCCTGCTTCTCGCCATCGCCGCCGTGTTGACCGTCGCGGCGCGCCGAGCCGAGCGGCGCCGGTAGGGGGTTCGTTCGTTCGTTCGTTTGTTCGCCGGCTACGTGTAGGCCCGAACAAACACGACCCGCTGCTACCTACGGATGCGGTCACCCGTTCAACCGCAGAGACCATGCAGACGCAAGGCACCGAAGGACCAGCGGTTGTCGCCTGACGGTCGCCAGGCATGCCGGCGCACGGCGCCGACTGTCGCGTGCAGACTGTCGCCATGGCGCGAGGAACGAGGCCCGCCGACGAAGTGCCGGCGGGCCTACGGCCGCGCCCTGTTCGCACGCCGCCGATGGGACCAAGCCTACCTCCAGAACCTGTCGCCTTCTGCTTCGGCGACGAGGCCCTTGACTCCCGACGAGCAAGTGTACACACTGTCAGCCATGGCGAACGACGCGACCCGAATCGGCATCCGCGAGGCAAGGGCCGTGCTGCCCTCGCTCGTGCAGCAGGCCGCCGACGGCGCCGTGTTCGTGCTGACCGTCCGGGGTGCCGACCGCTGCGCGGTGGTGCCCCTGGAGCTGCTGCAGAAGCTGACCGAGCAGAAGCAGCAGCGCGCCACCAAGCGCCGGCCGAAGTAGCTCTTTCCCTGTCCCGATGAAGCGGGCCGACGAGGCGCTGTAACGCCCCGCCGGCCCTGTCGAAACCCCTATCTAAGTAGGTGCTCCGATGCCCGCTGGTCTACCGTCTCGCGTGCGCTCCGGCAACGTCGCTGCCGTTGGCGCTGATTCCCCCCGCCTGGCCGTCGTCGCCGTTCGCGTCGACAGCAACGATGCCGTGCACGTCGTCGGCCGCTCGTACGACTTCGCAAGCGTGGCCGATGCCTGCCACCACGCGCGCCTCGTCGCCCCGTCGTTCGCCGAGCGGCACCGGTGCGAAGTGTGCGTGCAGGTGCTCTTCGGCGACGTGCTCGCCTTCTCCGCGACCGCCACGGCCCCGCTTGGTGTTGAACGGTGGTTCGGCGACGTGCCGGCCGAGGCCGCCCGTATCATCCGGCGCATGCTCGCCGAGGGTCACACCGAAGCCACGATCGCTCGCGCCCTGCGCGAAGGGGGTGCATCATGATCTGCGAACGTGTCCCGTACCCGTGGCTCCTGGCAGTCATCCGGCACCGGCTGACCGTGTTCGCTTTCGGCTCCCTGTTCGGCGCGCTGATCGCGCTGGCGGTGCTGTCGTGAGCGCCGACGCGCCCCTCGTGCCGGCAACGGTCAAGGCCGAGTCCTTGCGCCGCATCGCCGCCGCGACCCGCGCCGAGCTGCGGGCCCTGCAGCGTGTGCTTGCCGTGCAGGAAGACGCCGCCGATGCCACCTGCGCGGAGGCCCTGCGCCTCGCCGGCCGCGATCGCCGGGACCGTGCCGCGCTGCTCGACGCCGTGCTGCAGCTCGACGCGGCGCACGACGAGGTTGCACAGTTCGCCCCGAACGACGCCGACGACGTGCTCGGCGACGCCGGCAAGCTGGCCGTCGATCGGCTCTGCGCCGCCGTCGCCGCCGCGATCGACCTGGCCGAGCAGCTGCGCGCTGCAGGTGGTGACCAGTGACCGGAGCCGCCGACACCCGACCCGCTGCTGTTGCAGCATGGGGTCGGCGGTTCAATGAAGGCCGCTCCACCCTGGGTACCCGGAGGGCATCAGCCTGCAGCCGGTGCGGACTGTCGCACCGGAACTGTCGCGGAAGCACGCCGACTTCCCGCGACAGTCTGCCATCAGACCACGATCGGCACTATGACCCCTTGCAACGTGGCGAGAAACGTCTAGCTTGGGCCGCATCGCTTGATTTCGAGGGGCTAGTGGCGGTTTGCAGCGTGAGTTAGTGACCCTGCACAACGACAGCCGGAAGGCGATGGGGTGCAGGGGGTCGGAAGTTCAAATCTTCTCGCTCCGACCAACTCCCTCGGCCAGTTGGCTTGCAGCAACACGTGCAGAGAGAACTGCCAAGACCCCTGGCCTGACGCCGCCGGCCTCAGGCCGCGTCGCGCGGCCGCCGATCGCGCATCGCCGCCGGGTTGTGGTTGCGATAGACGGTGACCACCAGCCCGCTGCGCGAGCAGACGACCTCGATGCCGAGCCAGCGGCTCAGGTCGACGCCGCGCACCTGCCAGTAGCGCACGTTGCGCCAGCCGATCGTGTAGACGTCGGCGCCGCGGCGGCTGCGATACTGGCCGAACTCGATGGCGGCATCGATGGCGGCGTCGGGGATGCCGCGGTGGCGGGCGCGGCTGCAGGCGTGTTTCGACACGGACGTGTGGTCGAACATGTTGGGCACCTCAGGAGGAACGGGATGCTGAGGGGAAGCACCCGCGCGAGCGGCCCCGAAGCGCTCCGACGTTCCGTTCGTGACAGCTCGCGGCGGGATTGTAGCTGGCTGCGCGGTCCTGCCCCAGCCGGGGCACCTGCGCCCTCCGCCCCGCGCCCGCCCCGGACTTCCGCCCGCGGTACCCCACCTTCCCCCCGGCTTACGCCGTTGACCGTAGAGAGCCCGCCGACCGCATCGCTACCTTCCTCGCAGTCACCGCATTTCCAGCCTTCCAGCGATCGTCTCCAACCTGCCGGATCAGAACGACATGCTCTTCCTGACTGCGGTTGCTGCGATCGGTGGCTTGGCCGTCGTGCTCGCGACGCTGCTGGCGGTGGCGAACCGCAAGCTCGCGGTCCAGGAAGACCCTCGCATCGATGCCGTCGAGGACATGCTGCCGCACGCCAACTGCGGCGCCTGCGGCTTCCCGGGCTGCCGGCCGTTCGCGGAGGCGGTGGTGACGGGGGTGGCGAAGCCGGGCAAGTGCTCGGTCAGCTCCGACGCGGGCCGGGCGGCGATCGCCAACTACCTCGGCGTCGACGTCGGGGCCGAGGAGAAGCGGGTGGCGCGGCTGGCCTGCGCCGGCGGCAGCAACGTGGCGCGCGATCACGCCCGCTACCAGGGTCTGGAGTCCTGCGCGGCCGCGGCGTTGGTCGCCGGCGGCGGCAAGGGCTGCTTCTGGGGGTGCCTCGGCCTCGCCGACTGCGCGCGCGCCTGCACCTTCGACGCGATTCACATGAACGAGCACGGCCTGCCCGTCGTCGACGAGGCGAAGTGCACGGCGTGTGGCGATTGTGTGGTGGCGTGTCCGAAGGACCTGTTCTCGCTGCACACGATCAGCCATCGGCTGTGGGTCGCGTGCAAGTCGCAGGCAGCCGGCGACGGCATGCTCGAGGACTGTCAGGTCGGCTGCACCGCCTGCGGCCGCTGCGCGATGGACGCGCCGGGACTCATCACGATGCAGGGCAACCTGCCGGTGGTCGACTACACGAAGAACCACCAGACCAGGACACCGATCCAGCGCTGCCCCACCGGGGCCATCGTCTGGCTCGACCCCGACGGCCCGCAGAAGGGGCCGGCGGCCAAGAAGATCATCCGCAAGGGCGTTCGCAGGGACGCGCCAACCTGAGAAGGGAGACTCCGATGTCGATCCGCACCGCAGACAAGAAGGCCGAGCAGGCCTCTTCCGACAAGCGTGGCTTCAAGTACCCCGGCGTGCGCGAGGCCATGGACGGCAACACCGCCGTCATCATGTGCGAGCGTGAGTCGAGCGACGGCGCCGGCGCCTACCCGATCACCCCGTCGACGCAGATGGGCGAGTATTGGGCCGAGAACGCCGCGGCGGGGCACCTCAACATCTCCGGCCGGCCGCTGATCTTCATCGAGCCCGAGGGCGAACACGCCGCCGCGGCGGTGACCGCCGGCCTGTCGATGACCGGCCTGCGCGCGTCGAACTTCTCGTCGGGCCAGGGCATCGCCTACATGCACGAGTCGCTCTACGCGGCGGTCGGCAAGCGGCTGACCTACGTGCTCAACATCGGCGCCCGGGCGATGACCAAGTCGACGCTCAACGTGCACGCCGGGCACGACGACTACCACTGCATCGACGACACCGGCTTCTTCCAGCTGTTCGCGAAGAACGCCCAGGCGGCGGCCGACCTCAACATCGTCGCCCACCGCGTCGCCGAGCTGGCGCTGACGCCCGGCATCATCGCGCAGGACGGCTTCCTGACCACGCACCTGATCGAGTCGATGCTGCTGCCGGAGCGCGAGCTGATCGCCGAGTACCTCGGCAAGCCGGAGGACATGATCGCGACGCCGACGCCGGCGCAGAAGATCATCTTCGGCGAGCAGCGGCGCCGCATCCCGGAGCTGTGGACCGTCGACAACCCGGTGATGGTCGGCCTGGTGCAGAACCAGGACGCCTACATGCAGAGCGTGGCGGCGCAGCGGCCGTACTTCTTCGATCACATCCCGCAGCTGACCAACCAGGCGCTGGCCGAGTTCACGGCGCTGACCGGTCGCCGGTACGACCGCGTGATGACGTACCTGTGTGACGACGCCGAGTACGTGATCCTCGGCATGGGCAGCATGGTGTCGTCCGCCGAGGCGGTCGCCGACTACCTGCGCAAGACGCGCGGCCTCAAGGTCGGCGTCGTCGACATGGTGATGTTCCGGCCGTTCCCGGCCGACCTGATCGGCAAGGTGCTGCGCGGCAAGAAGGGCGTCGCCATCCTGGAGCGCCTCGACCAGCCGCTCGCCGTCGACCTGCCGCTGATGCGCGAGGTGCGCGCGGCGATCAGCAAGTGCCTGGAGAACGGCCGCCACAAGCAGCCGGTGTTCCCGGGCCTCGAGAGCTACCGCGAGGGCGACGCGCCGCCGCTGTACTCGGGCTCGTTCGGCATGGGCAGCCGCGATCTGCAGCCCGAAGGCCTGATCGCCGCGGTCGAGAACATGCTGCCGAACGGCGCGCAGCGGAAGTTCTACTACCTGTCGATCGACTTCCTGCGCGACCAGCCGCACACGCCGAAGCAACGCCTGCACCAGGAGCAGATCGAGGCCGGCTACCCGAAGATCCGCGAGCTGGCGCTGAAGGGCAGCGAGAACCCCAACCTGATGCCGACGGGCGCCATCACGGTGCGCTTCCACTCGATCGGCGGCTGGGGCGCGATCACGACCGGCAAGAACCTGGCGATGACGCTGTTCGACCTGCTCGGCTACCACATCAAGGCCAACCCGAAGTACGGGTCGGAGAAGAAGGGCCAGCCGACGACCTACTACCTGTCGGCGGCGCCGGAGCCGATCAAGGTCAACTGCGAGTACTTCTACGTCGACGTCGTGCTGTCGCCCGACCCGAACGTGCTGCACCACACCAACGCGCTGGCCGGGCTCAAGCAAGGCGGCGTGTTCATCCTGCAGGCCGACCAGGCCACGCCCGAGGAGGTCTGGGCCAACATCCCGTCGCACTACCGGCAGGTGATCGTCGACCAGAAGATCCGGTTGTTCTACCTCGACGCGTTCAAGATCGCGCGCGAGGAGGCGAGCGACCCCGAGCTGCAGCTGCGCATGCAGGGCATCGCCTTCCAGGGCGCGTTCTTCAACGCCTCGCCGGTGATGGCGCAGGCCGGTCTCGACGAGGCGAAGCTGCTGGCGGCGATCGAGAGCCAGCTGCAGCACAAGTTCGGCCAGAAGGGCGCGCGCGTCGTGCAGGACAACATGCGCGTCGTCAAGCGCGGCTTCGACATCGTGCGCGAGGTCCCGCACGGCCCGGTCACCGACGCCGGCAAACACGGCAAGCCGGTCAGCAAGGAGCCGCCGCTGCCGACGATGATCAAGCTGCTGCCGCAGAGCCGTTCGCCGCAGAGCGACATCCACCGCTTCTGGGAGCAGACCGGCAGCTTCTACGCCCGCGGCATGGGCAACGACAACCTGACCGATCCGTTCATCGGGCTCGGCGTGATGCCGGCGGTCACCGCGCTGTTCCGCGACATGACCGGCATCCGCTTCACGCATCCCGAATGGGTGCCGGAGAACTGCACCGCCTGCGGCAAGTGCTACACGGTGTGCCCCGACACGGCCATCCCGGGCCTGGTCAGCGACTTCGTGGCGGTGTTCGACACCGTGGTCAAGAAGGTGCGCAAGGCCGGCGGCAAGACCGAGCACCTGCCGCGCGCCGTGCGCAGCCTCGAGCGCAAGCTGCGCGAGCAGCTCGCCGCGGCGACCGGCAAGCGCGACGTCGGCGCCGCCATCGCGGCCGGCATCGAAGCCGTGCTGCAGGAGTCCGAGGCGGCGACGCGGGCGGCGCTGGCGGCCGAGTTCGTGGCGTTCAAGAACGAGCTGGCCGGCTTCAAGCTCGCCGCCACGCGGCCGTACTTCGACAACTGCGAGAAGGACCAGCAGGGCAGCGGCGGCCTGTTGTCGATCACCGTCAACCCGCAGACCTGCAAGGGCTGCATGGAATGCGTGCGCGTCTGCGAGGACGACGCGCTGCGCACGGCGACGCAGACCGACCGTTCGGTCGAGTCGATGCGCAAGCACTGGGACCTCTACCTCGACCTGCCGACGACGCCGCAGCGCTACCTGCGCATCGAGGACCTCGAGGCCGGCATCGGCGCGCTGGAGACGCTGCTGCTCGACAAGCAGAACTACCTCGGCTTCACCAGCGGCGACGGCGCCTGCCTCGGCTGCAGCGAGAAGACCGTCGTGCACCTGTTCACGGCGACCGTCGAAGCGCTGATGCAGCGCCGTGTGCACAAGCACGTCGAGTACCTGAGCGACCTGATCGGCCGGCTCGAACAGCACATCCGCCTGCAGCTCGTCAAGGGCGTCGACGTCGGCAACGCCGACGCGATCACGCGCATCGTCGGCGAGATCGGTCACGGCGACGTCACCGCGGCGACCTTGTTCGAGAAGCTCGAAGGCCACGACGGCGGCGAGCCGATCGACCAGGAGTGGCTGCGGCGCTGCACCGCGCTGGTGCAGAAGCTCAAGCACCTGCGCTGGTGCTACACCGAAGGCACCACCGGCCGCGGCCGTTCGCGCATGGGCATGGTCAACTCGACCGGCTGCACGTCGGTGTGGGCCAGCACCTATCCGTTCAACCCGTATCCGTTCCCCTGGACCAACCACCTGTTCCAGGACTCGCCGTCGATGGCGATGGGCCTGTTCGAGGGCCACATGCGCAAGATGGCGGACGGCTTCCGCGTCATCCGCATGGCCGAGCTCGAGCTCGCCGGCAAGTGGGACGCGGCCAAGCACGAGCCGTTCTTCACCTACTTCGACTGGGAGCAGTTCACCACCGAGGAATGGGAGCTCTGCCCGCCGGTGGTCGCGGTCGGCGGCGACGGCGCGATGTACGACATCGGCTTCCAGAACCTGTCGCGCGCCTTGATGTCGGGCAAGCCGATCAAGGTGCTCGTCGTCGACACCCAGGTCTACAGCAACACCGGCGGCCAGGCCTGCACGTCGGGCTTCTTCGGCCAGGTCTCCGACATGGCCCAGTACGGCAAGGCGACGGCCGGCAAGGAAGAGGTGCGCAAGGAGATCGGCCTGATCGGCATGGCGCACCGCACGACGTTCGTGATGCAGAGCAGCATCGCGCACTCGAGCCACATGATCGAGGGCTTCATCAAGGGTCTGAAGGCGCGGCGGCCGGCGCTGTTCAACCTCTACTCGTCCTGCCAGCCGGAGCACGGCATCGGCGACGACATGAGCCACGCGCAGGCCAAGCTGGCGGTCGAGTCGCGCGCCTACCCGCTGTTCCGCTACGACCCGGACGCCGGCAAGACGCCGCAGGAGTGCTTCGACCTCGAAGGCAACCCGGCGATCGAGCAGACCTGGCCGACCTACACGCTCAAGTACAAGGACGGCGACGCGTCGAAGTCGATGGAGCTGCCGTTGACGTTCGCCGACTTCGCGGTCAGCGAGGCGCGCTTCCGCAAGCACTTCCGCCAGGCGCCGCCGGACACCTGGAACGAGAACATGGTGCCGCTGGCCGAGTTCCTCGAGCTGGCGCCCGACGAACGCGAAGGCAAGTTCCCGTTCTTGTGGAGCGTCGATCGCAAGCAGCGGCTGTCGCGGCTCCTGGTCGCGGCGCCGATCGTCAAGAGCTGTGAAGACCGCCGCGACTTCTGGACCATGCTGCGCTCGCTGGCGCGGCTGGCCGAGCCGACCCGCAGCGAGATCGAGACCGCGGCGCGCAACGACATGGCGGTCAAGCTGACGCAGGGCCTGCTGCAGCTCGCCAGCGGCGGCGGCCCGGTGAGCCTGCAGGGGCTCGTCGGTGCGGCGCCCGCGGGTGCACCGGCGGTCGCCGGTGGGGCTGCGAGCGCCGCGGCGGCCGGCGGCGGCGACTACATGGCGCCGTGGATCGACACCGAGCAGTGCACGGCGTGCGACGAGTGCACCAAGATCAACCCGCAGATCTTCGCCTACAACGCGCAGAAGAAGGCCGTGATCAAGAACCCACTCGGCGGTCCCTACAAGGACCTCGTCAAGGCGGCCGAGCGCTGCACCGCACGCGTGATCCACCCGGGTCTGCCGAAGGACCGCAGCGAGAAGGACGTCGACAAGCTGATCGCGCGGGCCAAGAAGTACAACTGAGCCGCGCCACCCCAAGATGAGCACCTCCGGCCACGACAGGACCTTCGCGCACGGCGTGCATCCGCCGGAGTGCAAGGACAACACCGCGGCGCTGCCGATCCGGCAGTTCCCGTTCGCGCCGGTGCAGGTGGTGCCGTTGTTGCAGCATCTCGGCAAGCCGGCGATCGCCGAGGTGCAGGAAGGCCAGGAGGTGACGCGCGGGCAGCGCATCGCCCGGCCCGACGGCTTCATGTCGGTGGCGATGCACGCGCCCGTCACCGGCGTCGTCGAGCGCATCGCGCTGGCGCCGGCGATCTCCGGCCGCATGGAGCCGGCCATCTTCATCCGCCCGTTCCCCGGTTCGACGCAGGAGCCGCTGCAGGGCGCGCCGCTCGACGCCGGCACGGCGACGCCGGCGCAGATCCTCAGCGCGATCCAGGAGGCCGGTGTCGTCGGCCTCGGCGGCGCCGCCTTCCCGACCCACGCCAAGCTCAAGATCCCCGACGGCAAGCGGGCCGACACGCTGCTGATCAACGGCGCCGAGTGTGAGCCCTACCTGACCACCGACCACCGCGTCATGCTCGAGCACGCGGCGGACGTGATGGCCGGCATTCCGTTCCTGCTCAAGGCGACCGGCGTCGGCCGCGCGATCGTCTGCATCGAGGCCAACAAGCAGGACGCCGCGGCGACGATGCGGCAGGCGATCCCGCCCGGCCTGCCGGTCGAGGTCGCGGTGCTGCCGGTCAAGTACCCGCAAGGCGCCGAGAAGATGCTGATCACGGCGATGCTCGGCCGCGAGGTGCCGTCGGGCGGCCTGCCGATCGACGTCGGTGCGTTGTGCGTCAACGTGGCGACGACGGCGGAGATCGGCCACCTGCTGCCGCGTGGCGCCGGCATCCACGAACGGGTGCTGACGCTCGGTGGCCCGGGCATCGTCAAGAAGGGCAACTACCGCGTGCCGATCGGCACGCCGCTGCGCTTCCTGCTGGAGACGGTCGGCTTCGAGCGCGACATCACGCGCGTGTTCCTCGGCGGCCCGATGATGGGCAACGCCGTCAGCAGCCTCGACATCCCGGTCACCAAGGGCACCACCGCCGTCATCGCCTTCACCGCGCGGCAGACCGGCAACGTCGAGCAGCAGCGGGAGTATCCGTGCATCCGCTGCGGCTACTGCCTCGACGCCTGCCCGATCTTCCTCAATCCGTCGATGCTCGGCCTGCTCGGCAAGAACGGCGAGCATCAGCGCATGGCCGACGAGTTCCACCTGATGGACTGCTTCGAGTGCGGCAGCTGCACGTTCGTGTGCCCGGCCCACATCCCGCTCGTGCAGCACTTCCGGATCGCCAAGCGCGCGGTGCGCAAGGCCAAGGCGGCGGCGAAATGAGCGCCTTCGACAAGACCCTGCAGATCCGCAGCTCGCCGCACATCCTGAGCGGCAACAGCGTCGACCACATCATGTTCCACGTGGTGCTGGCGCTGCTGCCGGCGGCCGCGTTCGCCTGCTTCGCGTTCGGCCTGACCGCCGTGCTGACGCTGCTGGTCGCCGTCGGCGCCTGCGTCGGCATCGAGCACGTGTTGTGCGTCGCCAACCGGAAGCCGAGCACCGTCGGCGACTGGTCCGCCGTCATCACCGGGCTGCTCTACGGCCTGACGCTGCCGCCCGGGCTGCCGCTGTGGATGGTGGCGATCGGCGGCGGGATCGCGATCGTCGTCGGCAAGCTCGTGTTCGGCGGGCTCGGGCAGAACCCGTTCAACCCGGCGCTGGTCGGCCGCGCCATCCTGCAGGCGGCGTTCCCGGTGGCGATGACGACCTGGCCGGTGGCGATGGCCGAAGGGCGCTTCTCGGGCCTGCCGAGCTCGCTGCTGACGCTGCCGTTCCTGACGCCGCGTTACGACGGCGTCACCGCGGCGACGCCGCTGTCGGCCTGGAAGTTCGACCATCACCTCGCCGGCACCAGCGACCTCGCGCTGGGCTTCACCGGCGGCTCGCTCGGCGAGACCTGCGCGCTGCTGATCGGGCTCGGCGGCCTCTACCTCGCCGCGCGGCGCATGCTGAACTGGCGCATCCCGGTGGCGATCCTCGCCACGGTCGCGCTGTTCGCCGGCATCCTGCACCTGAGCGACCCGGCGCGCTTCGCCGGCCCGCTGTTCCACCTGTTCAGCGGCGGCCTGATGCTCGGCGCGGTGTTCATGGCGACCGACATGGTCGGCTCGCCGCTGACGCACCTCGGCAGCGTCATCTACGGGGTCGTGATCGGCGTGCTGGTGGTGCTGATCCGCGTCTTCGGCGGCATGCCCGAAGGTGTGATGTACGCGATCCTGATCGGCAACGCGCTGGTGCCGCACCTCGACAACCTGCTGCGGCCGCGCGTCTACGGCACGCGGGCCGGCAAGGGGGCCAAGGCATGAACGCGCCCGCGAACAAGTCCCCGGCGACCCGGCCCCCGGCGACCCTGCCGCCGGCGCCGCCGACGCCGGTGTGGCCGCTCTATCGCACGTTGGTCGGCATCGGCGTGTTCTGTGGCCTCTTGATCGTCGCCGCCTATTCGTTCACCAAGGACCCGATCCGCCGCAACAAGGTGGTTGCGCGCCAGCGGGCGGTGCTGCAGGTGATCCCCGGCGCCACCCAGGTCGGCACGTTCCAGCGCGCCGCCGACGGCAGCTACACGCTCGTCGCCGACGACAGCGAAGGGGATGGCCTCGTCTTCGCGGGCTTCGACGCCCAGCAGCAGCTGCTCGGCGTCGCGATCGAGGCGCGCGGCTCCGGCTACGGCGACGACCTGCGTGTGCTCTACGCCTACTCGTTCCAGCAGCAGGCGATCGTCGGCCTCAAGGTGATCGAGACGCACGAGACGCCTGGCCTCGGCGCCGACGTCGACACCGACCCCGGCTACAGCGCGAACTACCGCCAGCTCGACGTGGCGCTCGGTGCCGACCAGAAGGCGCTGGCGCACCCGGTCGAGTTCGTCAAGCAGGGCCAGAAGCAGCAGCCGTGGCAGATCGACGGCATCACCGGCGCCACGATCACGACGCGCGGCATCGCCACGATGGTGAGCAAGAGCGTCGCCGCCACCGCGCCGAGCCTGCAGGCCCGCGTGCACGACTTCCGCCTGCCGAGCAAGTGACCATGGCCACCGACCAGCAAACCACCAGCGACACCGACGAGTTCCTGAAGGGGCTCTTTGCGCAGAACCCGGTGTTCGTGCAGGTGCTCGGCACGTGCCCGACGCTCGCCGTCACCAACTCGGCGACCAACGCGCTGGCGATGGGGCTGGCGACGACGTTCGTGCTGGTGATGTCGAACGCGGCCGTCAGCGCGATCCGCAACTTCGTGCCGAAGCAGGTGCGCATCGTCAGCTACATCCTGGTCATCTCGACGTTCGTCACCGTCGTCGACTACCTGATCCAGGCGATCAGCCTCGACCTCTACAAGGCGCTCGGCGCCTTCATCGCGCTGATCGTCGTCAACTGCATCATCCTCGGCCGCGCCGAGGCGTTCGCGTCCAAGAACAACGTCAAGCGCTCGGTGCTCGACGGCGCCGGCATGGGCGTCGGCTTCACGATCGCGCTGTTCTGCCTCGGCAGCGTGCGCGAACTGGTCGGCAAGGGCTCGCTGTTCGGTCTGTCTCTGTTCGGCAGCCACTACCAGGGCTGGGTGATCATGATCCTGCCGGCCGGCGGCTTCTTCACGCTCGCCGCCTGGCTGCAGTTCTTCAACTGGCGGGCGCAGCGGCGGGCCCGCGCCGCGGCCGCCGCCGCGCCGGAGGTGGCCCGATGAACGACAACCTGCTGACGCTGTTCATCAACACCTGCCTGATCAACAACTTCGTCCTGGCGAGCTTCCTCGGTATCTGCCCGTTCCTCGGCGTCTCCGGCAAGATGGAGACAGCGACGCGCATGGGCGCCGCGGTGACGTTCGTGTTGATGGTCTGCTCGCTGTGCGCCTATGGCATCCACGCGCTGCTCGTCGCCATCGGCGCCGAGTACCTGCAGCTGCTCGCCTTCATCGCCGCGATCGCCTCGACCGTGCAGCTGGTCGAGATGTTCATCAAGAAGGTCAGCCCGGTGCTGTTCAAGGCGCTCGGCATCTTCCTGCCGCTGATCACCACCAACTGCGCGATCCTGTTCCTCGCCATCACGCAGACGTCGAAGGGGTTCTCGCTGCTGCAGGGTCAGGTCTACGCGCTCGGCGCCGGCCTCG
>JAEUHT010000052.1 GCA_016793265.1 Planctomycetota bacterium | reverse complement strand
CAGCATCCACCCACTCAGCACCGATGGCAGCTGGCGTATCCGCGATGGCCTGACGGGCGTGGCCTGACGCCAGCGGACCGCAAGAGGCCCGCAGAACAGCCGACCCCGGCAGGGCCGACCACAATCGAGGGATCAGTTCCGGTTCTGGTAAGTGGGTGCTTGCTTCATGGCCGGCGCCGTCGGTATCCTCCCCACCCTTTTACCCAAGCAAGCAGCCCCTTCGTGGGCCGACCTAGGCACCGGAAGCCCTGTTCGGGTGCCATGGCCAGCAACCAAGCAAGGAATCAGGGATGACCATCGCAGCCGATACCAAGAAACAGATCATCACCGACAACCGTCGCCACCCCACGGACAGCGGCTCGCCCGAAGTCCAGATCGCGGTGCTGACGGCCCAGATCATCGAGTTGACCGAACACATGCAGCGCCACAGCAAGGACTACCACAGTCGCCACGGCCTGCTGAAGAAGGTCAACCGGCGCAACCGGCTCTGTGCCTATCTGCGCCGCACGAACTCCGCGAAGTACGCGGAACTGGCCGCCAAGCTCGGCCTGCGCAAGTGACGAAGAGGGAGTCGGCGTGAAGTCTGGTGGCGTTCCCTCGATCGGGCAGGAGGCCCGAAGGGGCGCCATCGCCACCGCCTGGAGCGCCGGTTGGAACCGGCTTTCAGGCCGATTGGGTCCGAAGGGCAATGAGGCCCGTGCGGACTTTGATAACCAGACAGGATTCGCAGATCCGACGGCTCCCCGCCCTGTAGGCGCGAGCCGACTGATTCGCGCCGCCGGCCCGGCGAACGTTCGTTCCGGGGCGGCCAGCGTGATGCAACCCAGCCCGGCGCAGTGCGCGTCCGGGACTGCGGCGGCCGCCCGGAGTGGTGGCCGACGCCGAGGCGGTTCCCACCGCCGACGCCGCCAAGGCGCGAGCCCCAAGTGGGGGCAGCCTGAAGGGCGGTGAGCCCGCGTGGCAATCGACCGAGAGACAGAAGAAAGAGAAAGACATGGCTAGCAAGAAGAAGGCAGAAGATACGGGTGCGCCGAAGGGCGCGCCGAAGACGCGCGCCCCGCGCGCGAAGGCCGCCGGCAAGCGCGGCGAACACCACGACCCCGCGCGCGAGGACCAGCCGGTCACAGCGCCCGTTGTGCCGGCGCCCACCGGCAAGGTCGTCGTCGAACGGCAGATCGGCGGTCGCACGCTGTCGCTCGAGACCGGCCGCATGGCCAAACTCTCCGACGGCGCCGTCGTCGCTCGCTACGGCGACACCATGGTGCTGGCGGCGGTCAACAGCGCCAAGGCGCCCGACAACATCGACTTCTTCCCGCTGACGGTCGACTACCGCGAGAAGACGTCCGCCGCCGGCATGATCCCGGGCGGTTTCTTCAAGCGTGAAGGCCGGCCGACCACCAAGGAGATCCTCGGCTCGCGCCTGATCGATCGTTCGATCCGGCCGATGTTCCCGGACGGCTTCCGCCGCGATGTGCAGGTGCTGTCGCAGGTGCTGTCGACGGATCGTGAGAACGACCCCGACGTCGTCGCTGCGATCGCCAGCTTCGCCGCGCTCGCGCTGAGCTCGCTGCCGCACGGCATGTCGCTCGGCATGGTTCGCATCGGCTGCCTCGGCGACAAGCTGACGATCAACCCGCTGTGGAGCGAGTTGCAGAGCGCCGACAATCGCCTGAACCTGACCGTCGCCGGCCACAAGGACGCGATCGTGATGGTCGAGGCCGGCGCCAAGGAGATCAGCGAAGAGACGATGGTCGAAGCGCTCGACCTCGCCCACCGCACGGTCAAGGAGATCGTCGAGATGGTCGAGGAGCTGGCGCAGAAGGCCGGCAAGCCGAAGATGGCGTACACGCCACCGGCCCGCGACGAGCAGCTGTTCGAGGCGATCGACGCCGAGTTCGGGGACGAACTGCGTGCGGCGCCGTTGACGCCGGGCACCAAGCAGGTGCGCAGCGCGGCGACCAAGGCCGCCAAGGAGAGGGTTGTCAACCGCTTCAAGGCGCCGGCCAACGCGACGCCCGACGAGGCCAAGGCGTGGGAGAAGAAGCTCGCCGGCCTGCTCGACGACATCGTCAAGGGCAGTGAACGTGATTCGATCCTCGCCGGTCGCCGCGCCGACGGCCGCGACACCAAGACCGTGCGCCCGATCACGATCGAGGTCGGCGTACTGCCCCGCGTGCACGGCTCGGTGCTGTTCACGCGCGGTGAGACGCAGGCGCTCGGCGTCGTCACGCTCGGCAGCCCGGACGACCAGCAGACGGTCGACGGCCTGATGCCCGAGGGCAAGAAGCGTTTCCTGCTGCACTACGCCTTCCCGCCGTTCTCGGTGGGGGAGGTCAAGAAGATGCTGGCGCCAGGCCGTCGCGAGATCGGCCACGGGGCGCTCGCCGAGCGAGGCCTCGAGGCCGTGCTGCCGAACCGCGAGGAGTTCCCCTACACGATCCGCATCACCAGCGAGATCCTGGAGTCGAACGGCAGCTCGTCGATGGCGACGGCCTGCGCGGGCACGCTGGCGATGATGGATGCCGGCGTCAAGATCAAGCAGCCGGTGGCGGGCATCGCCATGGGCTTGGTCATGGAGGGCAAGCGCTACTCGATCCTGTCGGACATCCTCGGCAGCGAGGACGCCTGCGGCGACATGGACTTCAAGGTCGTCGGCACCGGTCGCGGCATCACCGCGCTGCAGATGGACATCAAGTGTGATGGCCTGACGCGCGCGATCATGTCGGAGGCGCTCGAACAGGCGAAGCAGGGCCGTCTGCACATCCTGCGCGAGATGCTCAAGGCGCTGCGTTCGCCGCGCCAGGACATCAGCCCCAACGCCCCGCGACTCGAATCGGTGCAGGTGCCGAGCGAGAAGATCGGCCTCATCATCGGCCCTGGCGGCAAGAACATCCGCTCGCTGCAGGAGCAGTTCGAGTGCAAGATCTCGATCGAGGACGGCGGTCGTTGCACGATCGCTGGCCTCAACTCCGAGAAGGTCAAGGCGTGCCTCGAGCACATTCGCTCGATGACGGCCGAGATCGAGCTCGGCGCGGTCTACGAAGGGCGCGTCACGGCGATCAAGGAGTTCGGCGCGTTCGTCGAGATCCTGCCGGGCCAGGAAGGTCTGGTGCACGTCTCGGAGCTGTCGGATGGCTTCATCCGCGCGGTCACCGACGTCGTGCGCATTGGCGACTCGCTGAAGGTCAAGGTCATCGCGATCGACGACTTCGGCAAGGTCAAGCTGAGCCGCAAGGCCATCCTGCTGGCCGAGGCTGGCGGTGCGGCGGCGGCCCCGGCCTCACCGGCTGCGGATGCACCGCCCGCCGAGCACGGCGAGCGGCGAGATCGTCCGATGCGCGAGGAGCGTGGTCCGCGCGAGGATCGTCCGATGCGCGAGGAGCGTGGTCCGCGCGAGGATCGTCCGATGCGTGAGGAGCGTGGTCCGCGTGCGGATCACCCGATGCGCGAAGAGCGTGGTCCGCGTGAGGATCGCCCGATGCGCGAGGAGCGTGGTCCGCGTGCGGATCACCCGATGCGCGAAGAGCGTGGTCCGCGTGCGGATCGCCCGATGCGTGAGGAGCGTGGTCCGCGTGAGGATCGCCCGATGCGCGAAGAGCGTGGTCCGCGTGAGGATCGCCCGATGCGCGAGGAGCGTGGTCCGCGTGCGGACCGCCCGATGCGCGAAGAGCGAGGACCGCGTGAGGATCGCCCGATGCGTGAAGAGCGTGGTCCGCGTGAGGACCGCCCGATGCGCGAAGAGCGTGGACCGCGTGCGGATCGCCCGATGCGCGAGGAGCGTGATCCGCGTGAGGATCGTCCGATGCGCGAGGAGCGCAGCGAACGTCCGACGCCTGGTCGCGACCGTCACGAACGCGGCGAGCGTCGCGAGCGCGATTGGGGCGCTGAACCGGCAGAGCGTGGCCAACGCGAACCGCGCGAATCGCGTGCGCGCGACGACGACCGGCGTGAGCGTGGTCGCCCGCCGTTCGCCGATGAGGGGGCGCCGCGCCGCGAGCGCAGCGAAGGTGAGCGCGAGCCGCGTCGTCCGAGCGGCCGGGACGAGCCACGCTTCGACCGTGGGGAGCGCGCCGAGCCTGCCGAGCGCAGCGAGCGCCGCCCGGAGCGCGGGTTCCGCGACGTCGGCGAGAACCGGGAACGCGGCGCCGAGCCTCGCGGGGCCCGGGAGCCGCGTGGCCGCGGCCCCGCCGAGCCGGTGGAGCCGGTCAGCTTCGACAGCGAGGAGCGCCGTCCGCAGCGGGAGGCCGCTCGGCCGCCGGTTGGTGGTGAGCGTCGGGAACGCCCGGCCGATCGTGGTGGGCGCGACGACCGCCCCCGTGGTCCGCGCAGTGCGATGCCGATGGCCGAGTTCGACGATGAAGCGCCGGCGCCCCGCGCTGGCAACGATGTCGGTGAGCTCGAGTCGCTCGATGCCGTGCTCGGCGATCGCCCGCCGCGCCGCGACGGCGGTCGGCGTGGCCGTCGCCGCTGAGCCGCACCGCGGAGCGCGCCGCTGAGCCAAGCTGGGCTTGAGTTCGCGTGCGCTCCTTCCACCGCGGGCGCCGGCTGCTGGCGCCCGCAAGACCCCTGGCCAACAACCAGGGGCAGCCCCTCAAACCCGGCCGAAGCCCGGCCGGGGTTGGCCGGCAAGCGGTCGCTGCTTAGCATGTGCGCTCCATGCGCCTTGCTCGCCTGCTCTGGCTGCTCCTGGCGTTGCCCATCCTGGCGCAGCCGCCGCAGGAATTGGTCATTCGGCCAGCGGCCCCGGTAATCGATGGTGATCTGGCCGATTGGCCTGCAGACGCCGCCCTGTTGACCATTGTTGGTGATGGGCCGCAAGTCATTGAGGGGAGAGAGTTTTTGTCCGGTGAGGCCGACCTCGGTGGCAGCCTCAGGATCGCCTTCGACGCAAACCACCTGTTTCTGGGTGGTGTCATCACGGACGACCATTTCTCGGGAGAACCAGGGCTCTACGATCGGGGCGACCGCATCGAGCTCTACCTGGGGTTCGGTATCGAAGCCGGTGCCGCCTCGATGTTGCGTGAAGACACGGCCCTCTACCTGAAACCCCTGCAGACCCGTCGTCCGTGGAGTTGGGCAAACAGCCAGGACTCAGGGCGTGGCTCAGTCTCCCAACTCGCTGGAATCGAGGTCATGGGGCGGCGCGTCGACGACCAGAGCTATCAGTTCGAAGCGGCGATTCCGTTCCACCACTTCCCGTCGCTGCAGCCCGGTATGCGCACGATTGGCTTCGGCCTGCTGCTGCGCGACGCCGACCCGGACGACGGCGGTCGGGCCACGGTCTTGTCCTGGAACGGCCGCGATCCGACCGGCAACAAGGGGCTCGGCCTGCTGCGGCTGCCCGAGCCGGGAGCGTTGGGGTCAGCGGCACCGGGCGGGCCGCTGCTGTCGAATGAACTGCTCGCCGACCTCCCATACCTGTTGGTGCCGCTGGTCACGCTGCTCGGCCTGCTCTTCCTGGGCCGCGGGTGGCCGCGCTTGCGATCGCGGGCCCGGTGGCTGCGGCCGCTGCTGATCGTCGGCGGCGTCGCCTGCTTCCTGCTTGGTCTCATGCTGCCATCGCTGCGCATCTCGGCGCGCGGGGACGCGCAACGCGCCACCCTGACTGCGGCGATGGACCGCATCGAGAGCTCGTTTGCGAGGTTCGATCCGGGCACGCTGACCAGCTATCGAGGCGCCAGCCGCGACCGCGCGGTGATGGACCTGCTCGCCGGCAAGTCGGTCGCGCGGCAGAAGTTCACGAGCTATCGTCCGCTGGCGCAGATCGCGCCGACGTCGTTCGGGCCGCCCCCGCGCGAGTTCGACGGTCTGCCGGTGCGGCCCTACTGGATCCCGGTCGGTGCCGAACGCCCAGAGAGCTTCCAGTTCGACCCGCCGCTGCACGGCGCCCGCGTGCACATGGTGCTGAGCCGGCCATTCACGCCGACCTTCACCTTTCCGGCGCGCCCGCAGGGAGCACCGCGGCTCGGCGTCGAGCTCGACTTCGGCGGCGACAACAAGCGCACCCAGTCGATCGAGCTCGATCGCCCGTTCGCCGATGGGTCGTCGCTGGGCCGCGAGTTCTGGGAAGCGTGTGTGGTGCCGATCAACCTCGATCGGGACCTGCGTGCACTCACCGTGCAGGTGCACGGCGGTGCGGACCTGCGCCTCGTCGGCATCTCGCTCGAAGGGGCGCAGCCCGGGCAGGTGACGCCGCTGCTGCTGGGCGCGCCCTCACGCGACGGTGTGCTGACGGATCTGCGTGGGCCGTATCCGCGCGACGCTGGCGTCGAACTCGCCTCCGGGGCGACGACCAAGGTCGCGGTGCCGCCGGGCACCGAGTCGCCGCAGAGCCTGTGGTTCTTCTACCAGGCGTTCTACCCCGGCCTGCCGGTCGCCCACCCGGGCGCGCACGTCGCCGAGATCGTGCTGCACTTCGCGGGTGGCAAGCAGAAGCGCAGCATCCCGCTCGAGCACCAAGTCAGCATGTTCTACGAGCTGGCGGTGCACAACACGCGCGACGATCCACCGGAGGGGTCGCCGGCGTCCATCGCGCTGTCGTGGGTGGACGAGGCTCAGGAGCGGCACGTCAATCTCGGCTACCAAGTGACCGGCCTGCCGCCCGACGCCGAGCTCGAGGCGATCGAGTTCCGCAACGTCGCCGAGTACCGCATGCGGTTCCGCTCGGTGGTGTTCGTCAACGAACGCGTCGCCGCGCCGCAGGATGCATCGGATTCGCCGCTGGTCGGCGAAGGCCCCGAGCGCTGGCTGCCGGCGGCGTGGCTCAGCAGCCTCGCCGGAGTCAACGTCTCGCTCTATCGCGGCGGCCGGCTCAGCGAGTCGACGTTGCCGGCGGACCAGCGTCAGGACATGAGCAGCCTGCCGCGAACCGGCAGCGGCAGCGAGCGCACGACGATCGAGGCGTTGGTTCCGGGCGGCGGCCGGCGGGTGGCTCTCTACGCGCCCCTGCGTGGTGAGTACTGGGACGGCGCCGTGGTCGCGGTGTCGTCGACCGACGAGAACTGGACGGTCGCCGGCCAGGATGCGAGCCGCTCAGGCTTCCTGTTGTGCCTGCTCGGCACGCCCATCCTGCTGGTGCTGATCAGCGAGTTGCTGACGGTGGTCGCCAACCTGCGGTTCCGGCTCATGGCGGTCATGTCGCTGGCGTCGCTGGCGCCGCTCGGCGTGTTGTCCCTGGTGCTCGTGCAGGTGCTCGAAGGCGGTCATGCCGCCGACGTCGAGGCGAACATGCGCGCGGCGGTGCAGAGCACGCTGGCGCAGATGGACAGCCAGAAGGCGAAGGTGCAGAAGTCGGCCCAGCAGTGGTTGCGCGACCTGGCGGCACTCGCCGAGAGCAAGCTCAAGGGCGTCGGCGAGCCGCAGTTGCGCGAGGCGGTGCCCGTGGTCGGCGCCGAACTGCAGAAGCTGCTCGCCGGCCAGTTGCCTCCCGAATGGCGCGGCGGGTTCTTGCGGTTGGAGTGGCAGCCGAACCTGGGCAAGACGACGGCGGCCACCCAGGTGCTCGTCAGTGGCGACGAGCGCATGGCCAACGTCGAGACGCCGGCGCGCCTCGATCCCGGTCTGTTCATGCAGTGGGGGGCGCTGCTGCTCGGCGTGCGCGCCGAGACCGCGGTGCGTGGCGGCACGCTGGCGCTGACCGCGGCGCGGCCGCTCGATGGCAACCTGCTCGGCGCCTTGGCGCCCGGCCACGACCTGCTGCTGACCGACGTGCGCGGCTACCCGATCGCCGCCAGCGCCGAGCGCAGCGAGACCACGCTGCTGCTGCACGACGCCGAGCATCCCCGCACGATGGGCCGGCGCGAGCGGGCGCTCGCCGCCGGCATCGAGCAACGGCGGCCGATCGTCGAGCACGCGTCGACCGCGTTCGGCGACTTCGTCTTCGGCAGCGAGGTGCTGCGCGACCTGCAGGACACGCCGCGTGGCCTGCTGTTGGTCGCGGCACCAGACCAGCGCGCGACGCTCGACCTCGCCATCGGCCGCATCCCCGTGCGCGCCTTCTTCCTGCTGGTCGCGGGCTCGCTCGTCGTGCTGTCGGCGTTCTTGTCGTTCGTCGTCTCGGGCCGCATCAGCCGGCCGATCGAACGGCTCGAACACGGCGCCCAGGCCCTGTCGCGCGGCGTGCTGGAGACGCGGGTCACGATCGACGAGGGCGGCCAGATCGGCCGGCTGACGCGCACCTTCAACCAGATGGCCGCGGACCTGCAGGGGCGCCTGCTCGATCTGCAGGCGCTGAACCGGGCGATGGGTGAACTCGCGGCGGAACAGGACGAGGGCGCCACGATCGACGTGCTGCGCCGGTTCTGCCAGAGCCACACCGCGGCCGATTCGCTGCGGATCGCGCTCGGCGACCTCGCCGGCCAACAGATCGAGTTGCACCCCGGTGGTGCAGGCGTCGGCGTGCCGAGCCTCGACCTGTCGCCCGTGCGCGGCGCGTTCTCGTGCTCGGGCAGGCGCGGGGCGCTGCCGTCGCCGTGGCGCGAGGCGCTGCCGGGCTGCCGTTCGTTGCTGGCGTTGCCGATCACCTTCGGCGGTCGTGTGCGTGGTCTGCTGCTGCTCGGCTTCGAACGCCCGGAGCCGATGGTGGTCGACCTCGAGCTGCTCAGCACCGTCGTCGCCCAGGCGGCTTCAGCGTTCGAGCGCTCGCAGTTGCAGCGTCTGGCCGTGCAGGATCCGGTCACCGGCACCTTCACCCTGGACTACTTCCGGCGGCGGGTGGTCGATGAAGTCTCGTTGGCGCAG
>JAEUHT010000244.1 GCA_016793265.1 Planctomycetota bacterium | reverse complement strand
CGTCCTTGCGCTCGAGGAAGACGTTCTCCTGCAGCTCCTGCTCGATCTGGTCCTTGAGCTCCAGCAGGGGCTGCTGCAGCACCTGCATCGCCTGGATCATCTGCGGCGATTGCACGAGCCGCTGTTCGGCTCGCAGGGACTGGGTCAGGCCAAGACGCATACGCTCCTTGTAGCGATTGCGTCGCGGCCGGTCACGGGCCGAGCTTCAGCAAAGTCGCGGCCCGTGCCGTGCGGGCGCTACCATCGCAGCGTCGTCGTCAGCGTGGAGCGGCAGGTGCGGCCGTCGATCGTCAGGGTCGGGCCGTCACCCTGGTCGAGTGCCTGACCGTTGCCGACGCGCGTGTTGCCGATGACGGTCGCGGTCTGCACCTCCGTGGGCATGACGATGCCACCCGGCATGACGGGGCGCGAGGTCGGCAGGGGCGCGTGCGCACACTGCAGATCGAGGTCGAGTTGCATCGTCTCGCCGTCGGGCGCCGCGCGCAGCCGCAGCCAGGTGCCGGTCTGCAGCGTATCGACGAACGGGCTCAGCGTGCTGGCCTCCTGGGCGATCTCACACTCGATCGAGCGCAGGAACGGCATCTCCAGCAGGCGGGCGACGATGGCTTCGCGGCCGAGCAGCGACGGCATGGCCAGTTCGTGCAGCAGCGGGCTGGCGTCGGCCTTGCCGTCCGCGGCCGTGAGCGTGCCGAGCTGGCTGATGGTGACGTTGCGCACGACCTCGTCCTGCAGGGCCCGCAGCGTGTTCTCGATGCGGGCCAGCGTGGGCGCATCACACTTCGCGAACACGAAGCCGCCGCCGACGCGCAGGAAGCCGCCGTTCGTCTCCAGTTGCTCGAGGTGGTTGGCGGCGAGCAGGACCTGCAGCTGCTGGCCGTCGATGCGCCCGTACTGATCTTCGTCGAGGGCATCGCGGGCGGCGTCGCTGCGGCAAGGCGACGGCACCGCGTGGCGCTGCCGCAGGCCGTCGGCGGTGAGCGCGGCGCACGGCAGCACGGCGACCCCGTCCTGCACGTTGCCGGCGGGTGGCTGCTTCGCCGTGACGCGGAAGGTCAAGACGACCTGGCCGCCGCCGGCCGCGTTGCCGCGCAGCGTGATCGCCATCGCCCCGCCGTTCGCCACGCGCGCCGAGCAGGCGCCGTAGCCGGTCTCCAGCGTCGGCAGCTCGATGTCGGGGGCGCCCGGCACGCCGCAGGCCACCGACCGGACGACGCCGCGGCGTTGGCCGGTGAGGAACTGGGCCTGCAGCACGAACTCGTCGCCGAGCAGCGGCAGCGGCAGCACGACGGCGCGGCCACCTTCGCCGAAGGTCGCCATCACCGGGTTGCTGATGCTCTGCTTCTGCGCGACCTCGACGTTGACGGCCTTGACGTAGCGGGTCCAGCGTTCGCGGCCGAGCGTGGCCGGGGCGCCGACGCTGGTGGCGGTATTGCTGCGCCAGAGCTGCATGCGATTGGTGGCGAAGCGCTGGAAGTCCGCTGCGTTCATCACCGCGGGCGGCGTCTCGCGGTCGGTCGCGTCCCAGGCGGCGAACTCGATCTCGACCGGGCGCGCGATCACCTCGCTGGCAAAGCGCAGCTGGGCTTCCACCCTGGCGACCGCGGCGGCATCGCCGACCGCATGCAGTGCCAGGCCGGTGGCTTCGAGGTGGAGCTTGTTGTCGTCGATGGCCTGCAGGTTGAGCTCGGTGAGCAGGTCGTGCACGGTGCCGACCTCGAAGCGCGCCTGGTTGCCGCCATCGGCGACGGAGAGCAGATCGGCGTTGCCGTCTTCGCTGCCCGGCGTGGCGGCGTCGAGCAGGGTGCTCCACTGCGGCAGGCGCGGCAGCGGCCGTGCGCCGCAGAGCTGCTGCAAAGACAGCAGCTTCGAGGTGGGGGCCTGGGCCAGGGCGACACCGGCGAACAGCAGGCAGAAGGGTAGCGCGATCGGTTTCATGATGGGATTTCCTTGGGAGTTCAGTCGCCGAGCTGCGGGGCGCGGTCGCGGAACCAGGGCGCGACGCCGGGCCAGTCGGCGAGCGTGGCGCGGGCGAAGCGCGCGAGTTCGTGTGGCCGCAGGTCGAGGGCCTCGAGCCAAGCGCGCGCGGCCGGCAGCCCGGCGCGGGCAAGCGCCGCGTGCAGCAGCCAGTCGTCGTCCGCCGCGTCGTCGGCGAGCGGCGCCAGCACCGGGTGGGGCAGGGTGCCGAGGGCGAACGCGGCGGTCAGCGCTTCGCCGCGTGCTGCCGTGCGCATCGTGCGCAGCAGCACCGGCACCGTGGTGTCGTCGGCGGCGTGGCCGAGTGCCAGCAGGCAACGCTGGCGGGTCGGCGCCGAGCGGCTGGTGCGCAGCAGTTCGCCGACCTCGGCGAGCACCACCGCCGGCTGGCCGACGAACCAGGTGGCGGCGAACGTGGCTTCGTCGGCGACCGCGCCGCGGGCGTCGAGCAGCGCCCACAGGTCGAGCAGCAAGGTGGCGGTGCCGTGCGGTCGCAGGCCGGAGCGCGCGGCGGCGAGCACGCCGGTGACGAGATCGGGCCGGTGCCGCACGACGCGGCGCAGCCACTGGTCGAGTTCGCGGTCGGCGATGTTGCTGGCGACGAAGACCGTCGCCATCGCGGCGCGGAACGGTTGGCCACCGCCGTCGGGGTCGGCGTCGAGCCGGATCAGTCGCGAGCGCAGTTCGCCGAGCATGCCCGGGCTGGTGCGCAGGCGGGTGTAGGCTTCCCCGCGCAGCAGGCCATCGCCGCCGTCGCCGCCGCCGGCGAGCTGCTCGATGCAGGCGGTGCGCGCCAACAGCGCGTCGGCGCCGGCGCCGCGCGCCACCTCGAGCAGGCGGTCGAAGGCGCGCAGCCGTTCGGCTGGATCCAGGCGGCCGTCGGTGAACCGTCGGCCGAGCTCCTCCGGGGCGGCTGCGGGCCGCTCGTCCGGGTGTGGTGTGCCCACTGCGTGCTCATTCTGTCGTCGTTCACCCAATCGCCGATCCGCCGCGCGCAGGTGCTGGATCGCCGCGGCCGTGTACTGGGTCGGGGCTGGCGCAGGGGCCGCCGGGGCGGGTGCGATCGGCGTCGCCGCCGGCGGCAGGTGCACGTCTGCGATCTCGAGCGGTGGCAGCCCGACCAACGGGCGCGGCATCGGCTGCAGCAGCACCGCAGCGAGCGCAAACGTCACGGCTGCGGCGAAAGTGAGGGGCAGCACGCCGCGCGCCAGCAGTCGGCGCCGCGCCGCCCGGTCATCGGCGGCCGCGCGAGCTCCCAAAACCAGGGACCTGGCGCCGCCCCCTGCTGCCGGGAGTGCCGCCGGCGGCGGTCCTGCTGGCGGCACCGCCGCCGCCGCCGCCGCCGCCGCCGCCGCCGACACCGCCGCGAACCAGCGCTGTTCGAGCCGTTCGCGGGCCTCGGCGGCGCCGTGCGCGGCCAGCCCCCACCTCGAAGCTGCTGTTGCGCCAGCCGCCTGCGCCAACGCTGCGTCGAGGCGGCGGGCGCGGCGCAAGGCGGTCTGGCACCGCGGACAGTCGCGCAGGTGTTCGCGCAGCGAGTCGCCGCAGGCGAAGGCGTAGCCGTGGTCGTCGTCGCCGCCCGCGGCGAAGTCAGGGGCGAGGTCGCCGTCGAGGTGCAAGGCCAGCATCGCCGCGGTGCGTGGGCAAGCAGGCGGCAGTGGTGCAGGGGCCTGGCTCATGGCTCGAGGTGCTCCTGCAGACGGGCCATGACCTTGCGGCGGGCTTCCAGCACGTGCATGCGCGCGGCGACGGCGGTGCAGGCGAGCACGGCGCCGATCGCGGCGTAGTCGAGGCCCTCGACCGCGCGCAGGTGCAGCGCCGTGCGTTGGCGCGTCGTCAGCCGTTCCATGGCCTCGTCGAGGCGGTCCTGCAGTTCGCGGCTGACGGCCTGGTCCTCGACCTTGCCACCGAGTGCGTCGGGGACATCGAGTTCGCCGAGCGACTCGGCCTGTTGGCCGCGGCGCCAGCGCGACGGTTCGGCGGCGAGGCGCACCAGGATGCGGAACAACCACGTGCGCAGCGCGGCGTCGCCGCGGAAGCCCGGCAGGCCGCGGAAGGCGCGCACGAGCGTCTCCTGTACCAGATCCTCGGCCCAGTGCGGGTCGGCGCAGTGGCGGCGCGCCAGTGCCAGCAGGCCGGTCAGGTGGGGCCGCACGAGCGGTTGGAACGCGGCGGCGTCGCCTGCCTGGCAGCGCTGCAGCAACTGCGCCTCGGCACCATCGAGGCGGCTGGCATCAGGTCGTTCGCCCAAGCGGAGGTCCATCGGCTCGGGCTTGGACCCCGTTGGCTGGCTCGGCGTAAGGTCGGGCTCGGCCATGCTCAGAGGCGCATGGCCGCGTAGTAGCCGCCCCAGAACTGCACGACGATCCAGGCGGCGATGCCGGCGGCGACGACGTAGATGGTGTGGCCGGTGTGGCGGGCGAGGTCGGTGATGCCGCGGCTGGTGACCTCGCGGCGGCGGGTGAGGGCGCGGCCGAGCGCTTCTTCGAGGGTGCCGGTGCGTTCGCCGGTGGCCAGCAGGGTGCGGGTCTCGGCGTGCAGCGCCACCGCCTGCATCAGGCCGTCGGCGAGCGGGCGGCCCTCCTGTACGACATGGTCGGCGATGGCGAGGCGTTGCCGCAGGCCATGCAGGTTGACGGTGGCCATGGCCGAACGGTGCGCCGCGGCCAGCGGTACGCCGCTGGCGTAGAGCGACTGCAGCGTCTCCAGGTAGGGCAGCTCGGCGAACTGCAGCACGAGGCCGCCGATGCGCGGCAGGCGGGTGACCAGGTCGTTGCCGGTGCGCAGCGCATGGCGGATCCACAGCGGCACGGCGAGGCAGGCGGCCAGCAGGCTCGCCGCCAGCAGGAAGAACCAGGCGTGGCCAACGACGCGCATGGTCGTCAGCGACGCCAGCGTCGTCACCGCCAGCAGGGTCAGCGGGTAGCGCAGGCCAGCCCAGAGCTGGCGCTGGAACTCGGCCCGCTGGCGGCGCGCGGCGGCGCACGAGCGCATGGTGGCGCCGGCGCGTCCGGCCTGCCACGACGCCTGCAGCACCTGGTGCTCGGTCGGGCTGAGCCGCACACCCCGCTGCTGCAGCAGAGCCGCCAGCGTCGCCTCGCCGCGGCCGGCATCGCCGCCGAGCGCGCTCAGCGGCAGGCCGGCGTCGAGCGCAGAAGCCACGTCCTCGAACTGCAGCGCCGCCCGTTCATCCGCCGCAAGGGTCAGCATGGCAGCAGTGTGTGCGGCCCGGTTC
>JAEUHT010000212.1 GCA_016793265.1 Planctomycetota bacterium | reverse complement strand
AGCGGCACGTCGCGCGCGGCATCGACATGACCATCAACGACGAAGCGCAGGCGATCGGCCTGGGCCACCACGATCTCGTCGTGCGGCTCGCCGGCACTGGCGCACCAATCGGTGAGCAGGAAGTCGACGACCTCGGCGCCGGTGTCGACGAACCAGGTCGTCATGCCAGCGCCGAGCGGGTGGCAGCGCAGGTTGCGGGCATTGCCCATCCGGCCGACGACGTCTGGTGTGTCATCGGCGTCGGCGAGCCCGGTGCGGATCCTGGTCGCGCTGTTCCAGGTCGAGTTGCCGAGGTGCTGCTTGCTGCCGCCGTAGGTCCAGAACCACAGCCCGCCGTCGGTGAGCAGGGCCAGCGCGTCCCGGGCGCTGCGTGGGTCGGCGTTCGGCAGGACCGCGACATCGCGGATCGTCAGGTCGGCGGTTCCCGGCAGCACGTGGGTGGTGCAATGCATGGCGGGGGCCGCTGCCACGAAGGCGGTCGACCGCCCTGGTTGACTGGCCAGCACGACGAGGTCGGGCAGGCCGTGACCGGAGATGTTGGCGATCACCGAACGGCCGGTGGTCCAGTTCCCAGGGGTGAACGGCAGGACCGTGCCGGCAAGTGGGTAGGGCGACTGGCTGGGCAATGCGGCGACGCTGACGGCGAACAGCAGCGCGCCACCCACGGTGGGTGAGAGGTTCATTCGTGCGGAGGACTCGAGCGGGAACGGGGGAAGCCTAGCGGGTCCCTCCTGCGGTGGGAGGTCCGCCCCGCGTGGGCGTTGCGACCCGCTGTCCCGGTTGCACGAAAGTCCATCTTCTCCCAGGGATGATGGCGGGCGGCGCGAATGAGGAGCCGCGCTCAGAACACGTGGACCTTGCCCGTCCCGCGATCGGCGACGGCGGCGAGGCGCCTGCCGAGCACGATGCCGAGCGAGGTGACGGACTCGCCGAAATAGGGGCTGGCAGTCGGGCCCAGGGGCGTCCCTGGCAGCCACAACGAGCGCGTCGTCGACCAGATGTCGACCCTGCCGGAGTAGAGGTTGAAGTTGGGGTTGCTGTAGTCGACGTGCGTGCCGACGAGGAAGTCGTCGACGCCGTTGCCGTCGTAGTCCTCGCAGGGGGCCAACCCCTTGCCAACGGCGTGGGGGGCGCTGAAGGGGATCACGTAGACGACGTGAGGCTGCAGCAGCTGGCCCGCGACCGTGAAGCCGAAGACGTCCACGTGTGAGTTCGCGGGCTGGTTGTCGCTGGGGGCGCCGATCGCGAGGTCCTCACGGCCGTCGCCGTCCTGATCGCCGACTCCGGTCAGAGCCCACCCGTAATGGTCGTTGTTGGTGACGCCGTTCAGCGTCACGAGAGCTGAGCTCGACAGCACCGTGGCAGTGAGCGCCCCGCCGCTGAAGATGCGCGCGGTGCCGGGTGCCGCCGCGATGTAAGCGCGCGGCGAACCGACCACGATCTCGGCGACGCCATCGTTGTCCTGGTCGGAGAGTGTGTTGACGCACCAGCCGAAGTAGTCGCCGGGGGGGCCCTGAATGGTCGAGACCAGCGTTGGCGCGAGGGTGCCAGCCGTGATGCTGACGACCTCGACGGTGTTGGCGAGCGGGTCGCCGATCAGCAACTCGGCGCGGCCGTCGCCGTCCAGGTCCTTGGCGGCAACCGACATCCCGTAGGCGGTGCCGCCGGCAGGGAAGCCGAACGAACTCCACGCCGCGATCAGCACGTTGGTGTTGTCTGCGCGCGGCGACCACAGCGAGACCGTGTCGTTGTTCGGGTCGCCGACGAGGATCTCGTCGTTGGGATCGTCGTCCAGGTTCGGCACCGACGCGATCGCACGGCCGAACCCCGAGCCAGGCACGGTGATGCGGCTCAGCTCGGCGCCGTTGCGGCCGTTGATGATCAGGACGCTGCCGATGTCGGGAACTCCGACCAGCAGTTCGGGCACGTCCCCGCCGTTGACCGAAGCGTGCCGCGCGAGCGCGAGATGGCTCGCGGACGGGATGCCGGTGTCGATGGTGTACTTGACCGAGATCTGGGCGTCGGCGTGGGCGCACAACGCGGCCACGGAGAGCAGGCCGGCGACGGTGCCGGAGCAGGAGCGGGAGCAGGGACGGTGACGGGGGTTCATGGTTTGCCTCATCGGGTCAGGAAGGGCCGGCGGAAGGTGCCGGCGGCAGCGATGGGCGTCCGCACCGGCGACCAGGGTTGCAGGCGTTCGCAGCATTTCCTGCCCCTCGTCCGCGCTGCGCCCGGTCGCGATGGCTGGCCCCGGCAGAAGGACGGAGGTGGCAAGGCCGAGCATCCTGGGCCGCCCAGGCCCGCAGCTTCGTGCCGCACCCCGTTGTGGGAACGCCGCGCCGGCTGACAATGCCGCCGCCCCGTCCCATCGTCGCCGCCGTGCTCCGACCCTACCCGATCGCCCGTTGCGTGGTCCCGTTCGCGCTGGCCGCCGCTTCGCCGGCGCAGGCTCCGGCCGCGGCGCGCGCGCCACACTGGTCGTACCAGCGCCTCGAACGGCCGACGCCACCGGCGCGCGATGACGGCTGGGACCGCTCGCCGCTCGACGCCTTCGTGCGGCGCACGCAACAGCAGCACGGGCTGACGCCGGCGCCGGCGGTGGCGCCCGCGGCGTGGCTGCGCCGCGTGACGCTGGACCTGACCGGCTTGCCGCCGACGCCGGCCGAGGTCGAGGCGTATGTCGCCGACCCGTCTGCCGCCGCCGCGGCGCGCGTCGTCGATCGCCTGCTGGCGAGCGATGCGGCCGCCGAACGGTGGGCGATGTGGTGGCTCGACCTCGCGCGTTATGCCGACAGCCAGGGCTACGAGAAGGACCTGCTGCGGCCGACCATGTGGCGCTATCGCGACTGGGTCATCGATGCGTTCCGCCGCGACCTGCCGTTCGACCAGTTCACCATCGAGCAACTCGCCGGCGACCTGCTGCCGCAGGCGACTGTCGATCAGCGCGTGGCGACGGCGTTCCACCGCCAGACGATGGGCAACACCGAAGGCGGCACCGACGACGAGGAGTTCCGCGTCGCCGCCGTGATCGACCGCGTCGACACCACCATGTCGGTGTGGATGGGCACCACGATCGGCTGCGTGCAGTGCCACGAACACAAGTACGACCCGTTCCCGCACCGCGAGTTCTACGAGCTGTTCGCGTTCTTCGATCAGACCGCCGACGCCGATCGCGACGACGATGCGCCGCTGCTCAGGGCGCCGACGCTGCGACAGCAGGCGATGGCGAAGGTGCTGGAGTTGGAGCTCACCAGGCTGCGCCAGCAGCTCGTGGTCGAGGCGGAGCCGTTCGCGGCGTGGTGCGCGCAGCAGCGGCGGGCGCAGGCGGACTTCGCCGCGGCGGCGCCACGGCTCGGTCCGTGGCACGCGCTCGGTCCGATCGTGGTGGGCGACTTCCACACCGCGCACACGGCGGCGTTCGCCCCGGAACGTGAGGGCGTGCGGCTCGACAACGAGCAGGAAGGGCAGCGCTGGCAGCGGCGCGACGACCAGGACGGTGTCGTGCACGAATGGCGCGGCGACAACAGCGTGGTCTACCTGCATCGCACGCTGCACGCCGCGAGCGCGGCCCAGGCCCTGCTCTCGTTCGGCAGCGACGACGCGATCAAGGTGTGGTGGAACGGCGAACTCGTGCTCGACCACGAAGTGGGCCGCGCGGCGTTGCCCGACCAGGAGCGTGTGCCGGTCTCGCTGCGCGAGGGCGACAACACGCTGCTGCTCAAGATCACCAACGGCAACGGGCCGAGCGGCTATTGGTTCGGGCTGCGCGCTACGGCGCTGGCCGGCGGCGCGGTCGCGGCGTTGGCTGTCGAGGGTGCGCCCGCAGGGACCGGGCTCCTGGCGCTGCAGCAGCAGTACCTGGCGACGGCGCCGGCCCTGGCGGCCGTGCGTGAGGCGATCGCCGCGGCCGAGCGTGAGCTCGACGCGCAGGTCGGCCCCGAGGTGCCGGTGCTGCAGGAGCTGCCGGCCGATCGCCGCCGCGTCACCCACGTGCACCGCCGCGGCAACTTCCGCGACCCCGGTGAGGTCGTCACCGCCGACGTGCCGAAGGTGTGGCCGCCGTTGCCGGCAGGTGCGCCGCACGATCGCCTCACGTTCGCCCGCTGGCTGGTGTCGCGCGACAACCCGCTGACCGCGCGCGTGATCGGCAATCGCCTCTGGAGCGAGCTGTTCGGCGCCGGCATCGTCACCACGCTCGAGGACTTCGGCACGCAAGGCGAACCGCCGAGTGACCCGGCGCTGCTCGATTGGCTGGCGGCAGAGCTCGTCGACAGCGGTTGGTCGCTGCGCCACCTGCTGCGCACCATCGTGCTGTCGGCGACCTACGGCCAGAGCTCGGCGGCCAGCGCTGCGGCGCGCGAACACGACCCCGACAACCGCTGGCTCGGGCGCGGGCCGTCGTTCCGCCTCGGCGCCGAGATGGTGCGCGACCAGGCGCTCGCCGTCGCCGGCTTGCTGACGCGCACCGTCGGCGGGCCGAGCGTGATGCCGCCGCAGCCCGACGGCGTCTGGATGCAGATCTACAGCGGCGAACGTTGGCAGACGGCCACCGGTCCCGATCGCTGGCGGCGCTCGCTCTACACCTTCTGGCGGCGCACGAGCCCGCACCCGGCGATGCTCGTGTTCGATGCGCAGAGCCGCGAAGCGTGTGTGCTGCGGCGGCAGCGCACCAATACACCGCTGCAGTCGTTGGTGTTGTGGAACGACCCGCAGTTCCTGGAGCCGGCGGCCGAACTGGCGCGGCGCGTGCTCGCCGAACCCGGCCTCGCCGACGACGCCGCGCGCGTCGCCTGGTTGTGGCGGCAGTGCCTGCTGCGGCAGCCGACGGCGCGTGAGACCGCGCGCCTGCTCGAACTGCTGGCCAGCGAACGCGGACAGCTTGCCAGCGATACGAAGGCGGCCGCCGCGCTGGCCGGCGGCGACCCCGGGCGCGCCGCTTGGACCGTGCTCGCCAGCGTGGTGTTGTCGCTCGACGAGTTCGTGACGAGGACCTGAGTGATGCGCGACCCGTTCCATGCCCTCTGCCGCCGCCGCTTCCTCGCCGGCTCCGGCCTCTCGCTCGGCGCCATCACGCTGCGCCAGCTGCACGGCGACCTGCCGACGCGGCCGCTGGCGCCGCGGGCCAAGAACGTCATCTACCTGCACATGGAGGGCGCCCCGCCGACGCTCGACATGTTCGATCGCAAGCCGCAGCTCGACCGCTTCGACAAGAAGCCGTGCCCGGACGAGTTCCTGCAGCGCGAGCGCTTCGCGTTCATCAAGGGCCACCCGCTGCTGCTCGGCCACCAACACGGCTGGATCCGCGGCCAGAACGGCATCGAGGTCTGCGAGCTGTTCCCGCACCTGGCTCAGCAGCTCGGCGATTGCACGCTGGTGCGGTCGATGGTCACCGACCAGTTCAACCACGCGCCGGCAGAGCACCTGTTGTTCTCGGGGGCGCCGCGGCCCGGGCGGCCGTCGATGGGGGCGTGGCTGTCGTACGGGCTCGGCAGCGAGAACCAGAACCTGCCCGCGTTCGTGGTCCTGCTCAGCGGCGGCAGTCTGCCGAGCGCAGGCAAGGCGCTGTGGAGCGCGGGCTTCTTGCCGTCGCGCCACCAGGGCGTCGAGTTCCGCACGGTCGGTGATCCGGTGGCCTACCTAGAGGACGCGCCGGGCTTCGACCGCCGTCGCCGCGCGCGCTTCGTCGCCGCGCTCAACGACCTCAACCACGAACACGAGGCAAACCACGGCGATCCGGAGACGACGGCGCGTATCGCCCAGAACGAACTCGCGTTCCGCATGCAGGCCTCGGTGCCCGCTGCGGTCGACCTCGCCAGCGAACCGGCCGAGGTGCACACGCTCTACGGCTCCACGCCGGGGCAGGCGTCGCTGGCCAACAACTGCCTGCTGGCGCGGCGGCTGGTCGAACGCGGCGTGCGCTTCGTGCAGCTGTTCGACTCCGGGTGGGACATGCACGGCACCGGACCGGGCGACGACCTGATGACGCAGTTCCCGAAGAAGGCGCGGCAGCTCGATCGCGCGCTCTCGGCGCTGCTGGTCGACCTGCGCCGCCGCGGCATGCTGGAGGACACGCTGGTGGTGTGGGGCGGCGAGTTCGGCCGTACGCCGATGAACGAGGCGCGCAACGGCAGCACGTTCCTCGGCCGCGATCACCACCCGCACTGCTTCTCGATGCTGCTGGCCGGCGGCGGCACCAAGCGCGGCGCGGTGGTCGGCGCCACCGACGAGCTCGGTTACCGCGTCACCGACACGCCGATCCACGTGCACGACCTGCAGGCGACGCTGCTGTATCTGCTCGGGCTCGACCACGAGCGGCTGACGTGGAAGTTCCAGGGCCGCGCGTTCCGGCTGACGGACGTGCACGGCGTGGTGCGGCGGGAGCTGATGGCGTGAGGCACGTGCACGCACCCGCGCCGCTGCTGGAACGGTGCCGATACGATCGGTTGCAGCCATGCGCGTCCTGATCGTGGGTCCCGGCTACGTCGGTCTGCCGCTGGGAGCGGAACTCGCCCGACAGGGGCACGAGGTCTACGGCTTGCGCCGAAGTGCCGACGCCGCCGGCGCCCTGCGCGGTTCGGGCTTGCACCCGTTGATCGGGGACCTCACCCGTCCCGAGTCGCTCGCAGTGCTGCCCGCAGCGTTCGACTGGGTCGTGAACTGCGCCGCCGCCACCCATGGCGGGCCGGAGGAGTACCGGCGGGTTTATCTGGAGGGCGCACGGAATCTCATCGGATGGCTGTCAGGGGCGCCACCAGCCATGTGTGTGTACACCAGCAGCACCGGCGTCTACGCCCAGGACGACGGTTCTCGCGTGGACGAGAGTGCACCGGTCCAGCCGACCACGGACAGCGGCCGCGTGCTGATGGCGGCTGAGCAGGTGTACCTGGCGGCGGTGCGCGAACGGCAGTTCCCTGCGGTCGTGCTCCGCGTCGCGGGAATCTACGGACCGGGTCGCGGCTGGTGGCTGCGGCAGTTCTTGGCTGGCGAAGCGCGCATCGAGGGCGAAGGGCGCCGGCTGCTGAACATGATCCACCGCGACGACGTGCTGGGCTGCGTCATCGCG
>JAEUHT010000139.1 GCA_016793265.1 Planctomycetota bacterium | reverse complement strand
CATGCCGCCGACCGACGACGCGAGCGAACGCCGCGAAGCCGGCTTCGGGCCGGTGTTGGTGGTGTTCCCGGCCGCCGTCACCGCCACGCTCGCCGCCGGCGACTACGCGCTCGAAGTCGAACACGGCAGCGCGCCGTCGTTGCGCCGCGGTCACCTCGCCTGCCACGTGGTGGGGGCGGTGGGGACGTCGGTGGAGCCCGCTGGCGCGGCCGTGCTGCTGGCGGCGGCGCAGGCGCGGTTGTGGTGCGCCGAGGTGGGCAACAGCGCCGAGATGGAACGGCAGACCGCAGCGGCCGTGGGGTTGCTGCGCACCGCCGAGCGTGCGGCGCTGGCCGCCTTCGCCGCCTCGCCGCAGGACGCCGGCGCCGCCGCCACGTTGGCCGAGATCTGCTGGCGCCTCGACGACCACGACGCCGCCGGTGCGTTCGCGCGCGTGGCGCTCGGCCTCTGGCAGCCACCACCCGTCGATGGCGAACAGCCGGCTCCGGCGCCGCCCCCGGAGCTGCGTTCGCTGGCTGCGGCGATCGAAGCCGGGCGCGCCGCGGTGTCGGTGCGTGTGCTGCCGTACCTGCGGTTGGCCCTGGCGAAGGCGCCTACTGCGGCGCCCGAGCCCACGGCCGACGGCGTGCTGCGGCAGTGGGCCAGTGCGGCGCGGGCCAGCTCGCAGTACCGCAGCACCGACTACTCGGCGGCGCAGGCGGTCGGCGCGCCCGACGTGGCGAAGGCCGGCGACAGCGCCAAGGCGTGGGCGCCGAAGCAGGCCGACGACGGCGAACAGTGGCTCGACGTGACGTTCGCGCAGCCGGTGCAACCGAAGCAGTTGCGCGTCGTGCAGAACTGCGGCCCTGGGGCGATCGTACGCATCGAGGCCATCACCGACGATGGCGCCGCCGCGGTGTTGTGGACCGGGCCCGATCCCACCGTCTACCCGCCGTCGAAGATCGCCGTGTTGGAGGCACCGCTCGCCGCCTCGGTGGCGCCGGTGGCGCGTCTGCGCCTCGTGCTCGACACGGCCCGCGTCGCCGGTTGGAACGAGATCGACGCCGTGGAGCTGATCGGCGAGGTGGTGGGGCAGGTCGGCGCCGGGCGCTGAGCCCGGTCAGCGGCGTGCGCGCAGCTTGGCCAGCGCCGCCTCGTAGGCGGGCAGGCCTTCGATCTGCCGGTAGTAGCGGGCGAAGGGCTCGGTCGTGAAGTGGTTCAGGTCGGCGAAGCCGAGGTCGATGGCCGCGGCGACGTCGTGTGCCGCACGGTCGCGTTGGTCGGCCGCGGCGGCCGTGGCCAACTTGTCGGCGAGCACCACGCGGATGCGCGCGGCGTTGAGCCGGCCTTCGCCCGACTGCGTGCCCGCCTCGAGCTCGTCGACGGCCCGGGCCAGCGCCGCCCAGTCGTCCTGCTCGATGTGCAGGGAACACACCATCACCAGCGCGTACTCGAGGTGCTGCGCGTACAGCCGTCGGTGCGGGGCCATGCGCACCGCTTCCCGGTGCAGCGCCACGCCCTCCCGTTCGAGCGGCAGCGCCTCTTGCGGTCGCCGCGCCAGCGCCAGCGTGCGCGCGAGGTTGTGCAGGCTGCCGGCGGCGCGGTTCGTGTACTCTGCGGTGTCGGGGAACTCGCGGCGCAGCTCCTCGCGCAGCGCGTAGGCGACGCCGAGGTCGTGTTCGGCCTCTTTCAGCCGGCCGAGCCGCTGCAGGAGGACCCCACGTTCGTTGAACAGGCTGGCGAGCTGGGAGCGGAACAACTGGGCGCGGGAGGTGTCGGGCCGCAGTTGCTGCAGGCGGTCGATGGCGCCCGTCAGCAGCGTGATGGCCGCGCCGTGGTCGCCGTCGAGCACGTAGACGTCGGCGAGGTTCAGGCAGCCGATGCTGAACGCCAGCACGGTGGCGAGGTCGGCGGGCGCCTCTTGCAGCATCGTGGTCTTGGTGGCCTGCGCGGCCAGCAGCAGCGAACGCCACTCGGCGCGGTCGCCGGCCTTCTGGCGGGCGCTCGCCAGGCTGTTCTGCAGTTCGGCGGTCTGGCGGCGCACCTCGCGGCTCGCGCCGGGCGCGTCCGCGAGCTCCTGGGCGCGGCAGAGCCCCAAACGCAGCAGGCCGTCGGCGACGTCGATGGCGCCGCGGGCGAGCGCGGATTGACCGAGCAGCTTGTGCGCGACCGCGTCGATGAAGGTGGCCTCGGGGGTGTCGCAGGCCGCGATGCGCTGCAGGGCCAGGCGCCACGAAGCCTCGGCCGCGGTCGCGTCGCCGACCAGCTGCTGCATGGCACCGAGGTACTGCAGGGTGCGGGCGTGTTCGATCGCCAGCGTGGCATCGGCGCGTCGGTGCCCCAGCCGTTCGTACAGCGCCGCGGCGCGTTCGAGCAGCTCGAGGCGCAGCGGCTCGCTGCCGGGCGTCGTCACCAGGTCGTCGTGGCCGGTGCGCACGAGCATGGTCTCGATCGTCGTCAGGGCGTCGTGGTAGTCGGCTTCGGCGAGCGCGCGTTCGTGTTCGGCGATGCCACGCTGGCGCACGAGCTCCGCGTTGAGGGCCGCCAGTTCGCGGTTGGAGGCCGCCTGCATTCGCCACAGCACCAGCGGGAACTGCAGCGCCAGCAGCAGCAGCGCCGCCGCCGCCGTGCTCGACAGCGGGTGCCGTTGGGCGAGGCGCAGCAAGCGCCGCCACGGCCCCGCCGGCCGCGCCGTGATCGGCTCCCGCGCCAGCAGGGCCTCGAGGTCGGCCGCGAACGCCGCCATCGAGCCGTAGCGGCGGGCGCGGTCGCGGTCCATCGCCACGGCGACGACGACCTCCAGATCGCGCGGCAGCGAACGCTGGTGCGCCCGCAGCGGCGTCGCCGCGCCGTTCTGGATCGCCGTCTCCAGCGCCGCGTCGGTGGCGCCGGTGAACGGCAGCTTCGTCGTCAGCAGCTGGTAGAGCGTGACGGCGAGGCCATAGACGTCGACGCGCTCGTCGATCGCCTCGCCGCGCACCTGTTCGGGCGACATGTAGGCCGGCGAGCCGACCCGGCTCTCGCTGCGTGTCATGCGCGACAGGTCGTCGACGTGGGCGAGGCCGAAGTCGAGCACGAGCGCCTGACCGTGCGGCGTGACGACGACGTTCGACGGCTTGAGGTCGCGGTGCACGATGCCGCGCGCGTGCACGTAGGTCATCGTCTGCGCCACTTGCAGCACGAGCCGCACACAAGCCTCCCAGTAGCTGCCGGCGAAGGCGCCGCCGTGGCCGCTGCCGCTGCCCTCGTGATCGCCGAACGCGCGCCGCAGCACGCCGCCGCCGCTGCGCATCGCGGCGTCGGGTGGCACCGACTGCAACAGCTGCTCGAGCGTGCGCCCGTCGATGTACTCCATCGCGAACCACGGCTGGCCGGCCTCGTCGCCGACGGCGACGATCGGCACGATGCCAGGGTGGTGCAGTCGGGCCACGGCTTCGACTTCACGCTGGAAGCGGTGGCGCGCGGTCGGCGATTGCAGCAGCTCGGGTCGCACCGCCTTCAGGGCCACCTGGCGCTGCAGGGTCAGGTGCTCGGCGAGGTAGACGACGCCCATGCCGCCGGTCGCCAGCCGCCGCAGCACACGGAACTCGCCGAACTGCCGCGCTTCGCCCGGTCGCGCCGGCGGTGGCGCCAGCACTCCCGAACGACGCAGCCGTTCGATGCCGTCGCGGATCGCCGCCGCGTGGGCACCGTGCGCGGTCAGGAACTCCTGCAGTCCCTCTTCGCCCCGCTGCTCGAGCGCCAGCAGCGCCTCGGCGAGCCGTTCTTCGTCGGGGTCGTGGCCGATGGGAGTGGCGGACACGGCGGCGAGGATAGCGGACCCGGGGCGCCGAAGCCCGCGGTCACGGCGCCCGGCGGGCCACGAACTCGGCGATGGCGCGGGCGCCGGTTGCCGCTGCGCCGAACAGCGCGAAGTGATCACCCGGCAGCGTCGCCACTTCGACGTCGGGCCGCAGCTGCTGCACCTGCGCCAGGTTGTGGTCGGGCACCACGCGGTCGGCGCTCGACCGCAGGTAGAGCAGCGGCGTCCGCACCGCGGTGAGGTCGGCGCGCGCATCGACGCCGCGGATCGCGCGTGTGCGCGCCGCCAGCGTGCGCGCCGGCACCGTCTGCCAGACCCGGGCCTTGGCGCGGCGCAGTGGGTCGTGCGGCGGTCGCAACAGCCAGATCGGCAGGCGCCGCAGCGTGCGCACGAGGCCGACCACCGGCGTGACGAGCAGCGGCCCGAGCACGCGCAAGAGCGGTTGCGGGGCCTGTACGAACGTCGCCACCAGCGTCACCGAACGCACCACGTCCGGTCGCGCCCGCGCCGCGCGCAGCGCCAGCGGCCCCGAGAAGGACCAGCCGAGCAGGTGGCAGCGTGGGTGGGCGTCGATCGCAGCCAGCACGCGCGGCAGCAGGGCCTCGTAGCCGTTGTCGCCGTCGATCGGATAGCTGACGGCGTACGGCGGCAACTCCGGCGGCAGCGCCGCCATCAGCGGTTCGAGCAGGATCGTGGTGCCGTCCATGCCCGGCAGCAGCACGATCGGGGTGCGGTCTGGCCGCGACGTCACTTGCCGTCGGCCTCGGCGGTCCAGACGTTGTTGCTGCGGTCGACGTCGGGCAGCATCTGGTCGGGGTCGAGGCGCACCTCCTTGACCTTGTCGAGGCTCTCCAGCGTGACGCTGACCCGATCGGACTGGAACCACAGTTCGACCGGCAGCCGGCGGGTCTCGGTGCTGCCGTCCGCGAAGGTCGCGCGCAGCGTCAGCGGCATCACCTGGCGCTCCTTGTTGACGACGACGACGCGCGCGCCGATCCGGCTCGTCGGCTGGCGCACGCGTTCGATCGCCTGGTCGAACATCGCGTCTTCGAGGAACCAGCCGCGCCAGAACCACGCCAGGTCCATGCCGGCGGCGTCCTCCATGGTGCGGAAGAAGTCGGCCGGCTGCGGCGACTTGAACGCCCAGCGGCGGATGTAGGTGCGGAAGGCGTGGTCGAAGCGCTCGGGGCCGAGGATGTACTCACGCAGGATCTGCAGGCCGACGCCGGTCTTCTCGTACTGCAGGATGCCGAGCTGCATGCCGTTGAGGCGATCGGCGCGGGTCACGACCGGGATGCCTGGAGCGCGCAGCATGCCGGCGTAGGCGCTGGGCTTGTTGGGCGACTGGTCCTTGAACCAGTCGGCGGTCGAGTACTTGTTGATGAAGGTGTTGAAGCCCTCGTCCATCCAGGCGTGGCGCCGTTCGTCGGTATTGACGAGCATCGGGAACCAGTTGTGTCCGATCTCGTGCGTGGTGACGCCGTAGAGGCCACCCTCGCTGCGCCGGTTGCGGCCGCTGCAGAAGATGAGCATCGGGTACTCCATGCCACCTTCGATGCCGGCGACGTTGGTGGCGACCGGATACGGGTACGGGAACCAGCGCTTGTTGTAGCCCTCGATCGCGGTCGCCAGCATCGCCGTCGATTGGCCCCAGACCGGCAGCGACGCCTCGCTGTAGGCCGATTGCACCAGCACGCCGTCGGCGGTGCAGGCGTCGAGCAGGAAGGCCGGCGACGATGCCCACGCCACCGTGCGCACGTTCTCGGCGCGGAAGCGCCAGGTCAGCGGCCCTTCGCCGGCCGGCCGCGTCGCCGGGTCGCCGACCTCGTCCTGGCCGCGGATGACGACGGTGTCGCGCGACTTCTGCGCCGCGGCGAAGCGCTCGAGCTGGGTCGTGGTGTAGACCTGCTCGGGGTTCTGCAGCACGCCGCTGGCGACGACGAGGTGGTCGCGCGGCACGGTCAGTGCGAGCTCGACGTCGCCGAAGTTCATGTAGAACTCGCCGGTGCCGATGTACGGCAGCGTGTTCCAGCCGTGCACGTCGTCATAGACGGCGACCGCGGGGAACCACTGCGCGAGCTCCCAGATGGTGCCCTTCGGCGTCTCCATCGTGCCGTAGCGGCGGAACACGCGCTGCGGCACCGCGAACGACCATTCGATGTCGAACTCGAACGTGCCGCCGGCCGCGATCGGCTGCGGCAGGTCGACGCGCATCATGGTGTCGTAGACGTGGTAGGCGAGCGTGGTGGCGCCGGCCGCGACCTTGCCCAACTGGACGCCGTCGTTGTAGTCGCTGTCGCCGCCGACCGCGGCGCCGCCGCCGATCTGCGCGCCGATGCTGTCCTTGCGCAGGATGTTCTGCTCGAGGTGCACCCACAGGTAGTCGAGCGCCTCGGGCGAGTGGTTGTGGTAGGTGATGCGCTCCTTGCCGGTCACCGTGCGCGCCTCCGGGTCGAGCGTGGCGGCGATGCGGTAGTCGACACGCTGCTGCCAGTAGTCGGGGCCCGGCGCGCCCGACGCGGTGCGTAGGCGGTTCGGCGTCGGCAGGTCGAGCGGGCTGAAGATCGTCACGTCCTGGCGCAGCTTCGGGGCGCGGGCGTAGCCGTCGTCCTGGGCCGCGAGCGCGGCCGCGGCGAGGGCCATGGCGCCGACGAGATGCAGGGAGTGCCGGCGCTGGCCAGCGGGAGCGGGGGGGAGGGTCGGCATCGAGGTGGCGCAGGATACGGAGCCGGGCCGCGGTCGGCGAGGTCGGCGGCTTTCCGTGGGTGCGGCCGGCCGTGTCTCGCCTATCCTGCCGCACCGAGGAGGCTCTGCATGCGTCACATCCCACTTGCCGTCGTCCCGTGGTTCTGTCTCTCGCTCTGCCTGTCGGCCCTGGCCCAGGAGCCGCAGCGACCGGCGCCCGCCGCTCCGATCGCCCCGGCGGCGCCGGTGCGGCTCAAGCAGGGCTTCGAGAAGCCCGTCTACGACGAGGCCGCCGATGCCCGCGTCGTCGTCGCGGCCGCCGTCAAGAAGGCCAAGCAGGAGAACCAGCGGGTGCTGATCCAGTGGGGCGCCAACTGGTGCGGCTGGTGCAAGTGGCTCGCCGGCACGATGCAGAGCGACGGCAAGGTCGCGCGTGAGCTGCTCTACGAGTACCAGGTGGTGCACGTCGACGTCGGCCGCTTCGACAAGCACATGGACCTCGCCAAGGAGCTCGGCGCCGAGTTCCGGGCGATCCCGTTCCTGACCGTGCTCGACGGCGACGGCAAGGCGCTGGTGCAGCAGAACACCGAGCCGTTCGAGGTCGAGAACGGCGGCAAGCAGGGCCACGATCCGGCCAAGCTGCTGGCGTTCCTGAAGCAGCACGAGGCCGCGCCGCAGGTCGCCGCCGACGTGCTGGCGGCGGCGATGGCGTCGGCGAAGCAGCAGCAGAAGCGCGTGTTCCTGCACTTCGGCGCGCCGTGGTGCGGCTGGTGCCATCGGCTCGAGGATTGGATGGCGAAGCCCGAGATCGCGGCGCTGCTCGCCAAGGACTTCGTCGACGTCAAGATCGACAACGACCGCATGACCGGCGCCCAGGCGGTCTACGCGGCGCAGCTGGCGGCGGCCGGGCAGCAGGCCCTTGGCATCCCGTGGTTCGTCTTCCTCGACCAGGACCAGAAGCAGCTCGCGCACAGCACCGGGCCGAAGGGCAACACGGGCTTCCCGTACCAGCCCGAGGAGGTGCAGCACTTCGTCACCATGCTGCAGGCGGCCAAGGTGAACCTCAGCGACGCCGACATCCAGACGCTGGCCAAGAGCCTCGACGACAACCGCGAGCGTGAGAAGGCCGAGGCCGAACGCAAGAAGGCCGCGCGCGAGGCGGCGAAGGGCGGCGACACGCAGCGCTGAGGCCGCCGCGCGGTCAGTGGTGGTCGAGGTGGATCGGCCGGTAGCCGCCGCGGGCCCGGAACCACAAGGCGATGGCGCCGAACACGACCACCAGCATCGCCGGGAAGCGCACCGCGTAGGCGAGCACGTCGCGCCCGGCCTGCATCTGGGCCCTGCCCTTCGGGCTGTCCTCGTGATAGACGGCCAGCACTGCCGCGCGTTCGCTGGCGGGCAGGCCGGCCACGAACTGCTTTGCCCGCTGCGGCTCGACCAGCGTGTGCCGCATCCACATGAAGCGGCCTTCGCCGTGGGCGGCCTGCGCCAGCGCCGGCGCCTCCGCCTGCACCGTGTGGTGGATCGACCGGTCGAAGGCGGCGCCGAGGATCGGCGTGCCGACGATGCCGGCCGACAACAGCCCGATCGCCGACACGGTGTTGAGCGTCAGCGCGCCACCCTGTGGATACCGTTCGGAGGTGAAGCCGAGCACGCACGGCCAGTAGTAGGTCTGGCCGAGCGCATAGAGCACGAAGGCGACGAAGATGGCGACGCCGGCGGCGCTCGACAACCACCACAAGCCGGCCGCGGACAGGATGCCGCTCAGCGCCAGCACGGTCGGCGGGCTGGCGTGGCGCAGGATGCTGCCGGCGAACACGCGCAGCACGAGCATGATGCTCGCCGAGAACACCAGCGCCATCGCCGGGTTGATGGCGTGGTGTTCGAGCACTGGCGTCATCAGGCCCTTGATCCAGCCGTCGGTGCCGAGCTCGGCCGTCGCGACCGGGATCATCAACAGGCACATCACGAAGAACAGCGGTCGGCCGACGCTGCGGACGACGAGGCCGAAGCCGAGGCCGATGACGGCGCCGATGCCGAGGCTGATCTCGAACCACGATTCGGGCCGGCTCCAGCCGGTCAGGTTGAAGAGCTGGTTGCCGATCTCGTAGCTCATCAGGCCACAGGTCAGGAACGCGGTCAGGAAGCCGACCTGCTGCAGCATCTCGCGGAACGACACGCCGGCGAGCACCCGTTCGTCGGTGGGGAAGCGGCACGGCAGGAACATCAGCACGTACGGCACCGCCGGCACCAGGATCCACAACGCGTGCGCGCGCCACGACAAGGCCCCGAGCAGCGCGTCGCCGCCGAGCACGAGCAGGGTGCCGAGCACGAGCCCGGCCGGCCACGCCGCGTGCAGGATCGCCAGCCGCTTGGTCTTCTCGCGCGGGTGCACGGCGGCGCACACCGGGTTGATGACGGCCTCGACGATGCCGTGGCCGAGGCCGGCCGCGAGCGCCGCGAAGTAGAGGCCGAGGTAGCCGTTCGCCAGCCAGGTGCCGAGGCCCGACGCCGCCTGCAGCACGAACGCGAGCAGCATCGGCAGCTTGTAGCCGGTGCGATCGACGACGAGGCTGAACAGGATCATGGTCAGCGCGATCGGCCACAACGAGGCACCGAACACCTCGCCGACCTGCTGCTGGGTGAGCTGCAGTTCGCTGCCATAGGCCTCGCCCATGGCGACGCGGAAGGCGAAGCCGGTGCCGGCGGCGGTCAGCGCCAGGAAGCTGGCCCAGAACAGGAGGCTGCGTTCGCGCGACGTGAGGTCGGCGGCGCGGGTGACATGCGACATGGAGCGGCCTGCTTGGTGAGAGAGGGCGGCGGGTCGCCGCGAGGTGGCGCCATGCTGCCGCGGCGGTGGCCCAGCGGCGAGCGTCGGCAGCGGGATCGTGGGAATGGCCGAGGCCAGCACGCTTCCTGGCCATCGGCGACGCCGGATATGGTGGCCGCGAGCCACCTGCCCCGCCCGCCGTGACCGCCCACCCAGCCGACCTGTTCGCCCGCGAAGAACTGCGCCGCCTCGCCGCCCGCCACGGGCTCGACGTCGCGCGCGGCCGGCTCTGTCGCACCTCGTCGCGCTTCTGCCTCGGGGTCGAGCACGGCGACTACAACGGCACCGACCTGTTCGGGGTCGGCACCGACCGTTTCCTCTGGCTCGCCAGCAAGCCCAACGACCGCAAGAAGGTGCGGCTCGTCAGCGCCAACTTCGAAGGCGACGGCTTGATCGAGTTCACGCCCGGGCAGCCGCCGCCGCCGCGCTCGCTCGGCGACTCCTGGGGGCGCTTTCCGTGTGGGGTCGACTGGGTGCTGCAGCGCGCCGGCCTCCCGACGCAGCGCGGCTTCGACGCGGTGGTCTACGGCAACATCCCGGGCGGCGGCATGTCGCGTTCGGCCTCGCTCGGCATCAACCTGATGCTGGCCTGCTTCGCCCACAACGACCTGCCGCGGCCGGACCCGGCGCGCCTCGTCGATCTCACGCAGGCGGTCGAGAACGACTACATCGGCTCACCCTGCGGCAAGCTCGACATGGTGATGATCTGCCATGCGCGCGCCGGCATGGGCACGCTCTACCACCCGGCCGACGGCAGCGTGTCGCACGTGCCGCTCGGCGGCGACGGCACGCTGCGCTTCGTCTCGCTCGACACCGGCACGACCCGCGCCGGCCTCGAACGCTCGACGTACCCGATCCGCGTGCGGGAATGCGCGGCAGCCGTGGCCTTCCTGCAGCAGCTGGCGCCGATCCGTTCGTTGGCCGACGTGCGTGAGCCGGAGCTGTTCGCGCGCCTGGAACCGCAGCTGCGCGCGTTCTCGCCGGACCTCGCCGACCGGCTGGTGTACGTCTACGAGGCCCAGTCGCGGCTGCCGCTGCTGCTCGACGCCTGGCGGCGCGGCGACTATGCGGCGGTGGGCTCGGTGTTCCGGCTGGATGGCTACGGCCTGCGGGATCGCTACCGGATCTCGGGGCCCGAGCTGGAGGCGATGTGTGAAGTGGTGCGCGAGGTGCCGGGCGTGTTCGGCGAGCGCATGCTCGGCGGCGGCGACAAGGGCGCGTCCGGGGCGCTGGTGGCT
>JAEUHT010000098.1 GCA_016793265.1 Planctomycetota bacterium | reverse complement strand
CTGCATCAGGTCGGTCTGCGTGGTCCGACCAATGTGTTCGCAACGGACCTCAACCTGCGCGCGAACGTCAAGGGCACCAACGACGACTGGAGCCTGTCGAACGCCGGCACCACCAACGCCCAGGGCATGCTGTTCAACAACGTGGCCCCGGCCAACGTCATCCCGAACGGCCTGACCTACACGTGGGACATGGCGGTCGGCACCCTCGCCGCCAACACCTCGCTCGGCTTCGGCTGCGGCGGCTCCCCGCTGGGCGACGGCTCCTTCTACGAGCTGTTCAACGGCACGAGCTCGGTCAACGACCTCGCCAACACGTCGTTCACGCTGAACTGGACCGGCACTGGCTACGCGGTGATCCCGGGCGCCTCGGCGCTCGTGCCGCCGACCGGCACTCCGCTGACGAGTGGCGACGACGTCACCTTCGCGTTGACGCTGCCGTTCAGCTTCCCGTGCCCGCGCGGCAACATCACCCAGGCTTGGCTGTGCACGAACGGCTGGCTGAGCTTCCAGTCGACGACCAGCACCGACTTGAGCGAGTCCGTCGCCGAATTGCTCGCCAACGGCACGCGCCTGGCCTTCCTGTGGGATGACCTGAACACCAACGCGGGCGGCACCATCAACGCCGAGCTCGACGGCGGCGGTGTCTACCAGATCACGTTCACGAACGTGCCCGAGTACTCCACGACGAACCAGAACAACGTGCAGGTCTCGCTGTGGCCGAACGGCAACATCGAGGTCAAGTACGGCGCCCTCGCCCTGCTGGACGGCCTCGTCGGCTTCAGCACCGGCGTCGCCGCGACGGACCCTGGCAACGCCGACCTCTCGACGGCCCTGCCGCTCGTGATCACCACCGGGTTCGAGGTGCTCGATCTGTCGCTCGCCGCGGTAACCCGTCCGATCATCGGCACGAGCTGGGATCTGAACACCCTGAACATCCCCAACCTCGGCGGCCTGCACGTCAACCTCGAGTTGCTCGGCCTGGCTGACCCGAACGTCCCGGACCTGTTCTTCCTCGGCGCCCCGGGCTGTGGCCTGCGCGGCACCTTCGACTTCATCGGCGGTCCGGCCGTCACCGGCAGCTCGACCCAGGGTCGGTCGCTCGCCATCCCGGCCAGCCCCTCGCTGGTCGGTGCGGAAGTGTTCGCGACCTCGGCGGCCTTCGCCACCCCGGGCACGAACGCGCTGGGCCTGATCACCAGCAACACCATCAAGGCCACGGTCGGCGACCTCTGAGCCGCGATGGCGTGAGCCCGAGCGGCTGACCGCGACCGAGCTCACGATGCTGGCGACGCCGACTGCTCGGCGCCGGGCGGCGAAACGACCGCAGCAGCCTCTCCAGAGCTGCTGCGGTCGCTTCGTTTCTGAGCTGCGCGCCCACCGCGCGCTCGAGGGGAACGCCGACGCGGCCAGGCGTTGCCGGGACCATCGAGGCACCGCAGTACCAGGAATACGACGAGCAGGGACGTTGCCGTGAACAGCCAGGCGCGCGGGGACCAGCGGCCGGTGGCGAGCCGTTCCCCGACCACGTGACCGAACAGCATCGCGGGCAACCACGCGAGGGCCGGGTAGAGCACCAGCACGTCGAGACCCTGGCCGTTCGACGGCCAGAAGCCGGACCGCGCGAGCACTGCGGCGCGGGGCTCGGGAGCCACCGAGCCTGTCGTCTTCGTGCAGGCGGAGGGTCCGCTTGACTGCAGGCCCCCAGCCGCCAGCGACGCCGTTGCCGAGCCCGCTGCCCTGGCAAAGGGCAATGGGGGGACACCCTACGATAATGGACACTAAGGTCCGGTGGGCTGTGCGACGATACCGACCGCCGAAGGGGGACCCGAATGAAGCTGCGCGCCACTCTCTGGCTGCTCGCCGGCCTGCCATTGACCGTCGTATTGGCGCTGTCGGCGGTCGAGCAGCTCGACACCGGCGACGAAGCCGCTGCCGCCGCGACGAACCAGAAGATGGGCGGGCTCGCCGTGCGCTGCGGCAACCTGCTGCACGAGACGCAGAAGGAACGCGGCCTCAGCTCGGGCTTCCTGGCCAGCAAGGGCGAGAAGTTCCGCGCCGAGCTCGGCAAGCAGCGCACGTTGACCGACACCCGGCTCGCCGAGTTGCTCGGCACCGTGAAGGCCTTGGGCGGCGAGGCGGCGACGAAGGCGAAGCTGCCGCCGTTCGAGCCGGCGCTCGCGGAGGCCGGCAAGCTGCTGAACGTGCGCCAGCGCGTCGACGCGCTGGCGATCCCGTCGTCCGAGGCGATCGGCTACTACACGACGATGAACGGCCGGCTGCTGGACGGCATCGGCTCGATCTCGTGCAAGGACGGCAGCCTGCTCGTGGTGTTGCGCAACTACCTCGCCTTGCTGCGCGGCAAGGAGCTAGCCGGCGTCGAACGCGCCACCGGCAACAACGCCTTCGCGCGCGACGGCTTCGCGCCGGGCATCTACGAGCGGTTCGTCGCGGCGATCGCCGGCGAAGAAGCCTGGCTCGCCGAGTTCGTGCGCACCGCGGAGCCGTGGTCGGCCGAGCGCTATGCGCAACTGCAGCGGGATCCCGTCGTCGCCGCGGCCGGCGCGATGCGCCAGCAGGCGCTCGACAGCGGCGGCCAGGGCCGACTCGGCGTCGTCGCCGCCGAATGGTGGACGGCGATGACCGGGCGCATCGACCAGCTCAAGGCCCTCGAAGACGAACTCGCCAGTGGCATCGACGCACGCTGCGCGGCGACGGTCGCTGCTGCGCAGCAGGCGCAACTGCGCTCCGCCGCGATCGGTCTCGGCGTCTTGTTCGCCACCGCGTTGCTCGCCGCCCGCATCACGCGCTCGCTGCTGCGCCGCTGCATGCTGCTGCATTCGGCGATGGACCAGCTCGCCGCCGGCGACCTGACGGTGCGGCTCGGCCGGCACGGCGGCGACGAGTTCGGCGAGATGATGCACGCGTTCGACCGCAGCATCGCCGCGCTCGACGCGGCCGTCGGCAGGGCGGTCGCGACCAGCGTGCGTGTCCAGGAGGCGGCTTGCCAAGTGGCGACGGCGGGCAACGTGATCGCCGGCGCCGCCTCGACGCAGGCCGCCAACATCGAGGAGATCCACGCCACGCTCGAAGAGGTCGATCAGCAGGGGCAGAGCATCGCGCAGAGCATCACGGCCGCTGGCACGGCTTCGACCGAGGCCAGCGAGCTCGTCGGCGAGGGCCAGACGACGACCGAACGGCTCGGCGCCGCGATGCAGCGCATCCACGAGTCGAGTGACGCCGTCGCCAAGATCCTGCAGGCGATCGACGCGATCGCGTTCCAGACCAACCTGCTCGCGCTCAACGCCGCGGTCGAGGCGGCGCGCGCCGGCGAGGCCGGCAAGGGCTTCGCGGTCGTCGCCGAGGAAGTGCGCACGCTGGCGCACCGCTGCGCCGCGGCGGCGAAGGAGATCGGCGCCCTGGTCGCCGAATCGTCCACGCGCACGCAGGCTGGCGTGCAGTTGACGACGGAGGTCAACGCGCTGTTCGCGGGCATCCGACTCAGCGCGCAGCAGGTGTCGGATCTGCTGAGGAATGTCACGCGGACCGTGGCGCAGGAAACCGAGGGCCTCGGCGTCGTCGCCCGCGCCGTCGCCACGCTCGACTCGGCGACGCAGACGAACGCGAGCAGCGCCGAGGAGCTCGCCGCGTCGATGGCGACGACTCGCGACGACCTCGACGCCCTGCGTCGCATGATGACGTCGTTCACGACGAGCGCCGCCGCGACCGCCTGACAAGCGGCCTGAGCAGCCGGCACCACCGCGAGACCGCCGCCTGGAGTCGGCGGCGCGGCAGCACCCGCGACCGATCCAGGGCAGCCGGGTCAGCCGGCCCCGGGTTCGGGGCTGCGCACGCAGCGCACGAAGCCGACCGCGGCGATGGCGGCCAGCAACAGCACGCCGGCGACCGCCAAGAGGGCGGTGGCGCTGTCGCCGTGGGCACGCAGGCGGGCGAGGCCGCCGGTGGCGAACACGCTGCCGAGCGTGCCCATGCCGTCGACGAAGCCGAGCCGCGCGGCGCCGCTGCCGTGGCCGGCGCGCAGCGGCAGCACGCCGCTGGCCAGCGACTGCGGCATCGCCGTGGTGGCGCAGGTGCCGGCGAACAGCAGCAGCACGAGCGGGGCGCTGCCGTGGGCGAAGGCCAGGGTCGCGAGCAGGCCGGCGGCGATCACGATCGGCGGCACCATGACCAAGGTGGTGGCGCGGTGGCTGCGGTCGGCGAACAAGCCGGCGCCGAGCGCGCCGACGCTGCTGGCCAGCGGCAGCAGCGCGGTGGCGCGCACGGCTTCGTCGGCGCCGAGCGCGCACCACTCGACCAGCAGCAGCGGCGCCCAGAACGAGATGCTCTCGCGCGCCATCGCCAGCGCGGCGTTCATGGCGGCGAGCCAGAGCAGCGGCGTGCGTCGGGTGCGTGGCCGAGGTCCGGCAGCGGCGGCAACCGTGGCGGCCGGCGGCGCGATGGCGGTGCGCGTGCGTTCGCGCCGGTGGCTCGCCAGCAGCACGATGGCGAGGCCGGCGGCGGCGATCGCGAGCCCAGTTCCCGACGTGCGCAGCACGTCCGGTCCCGTGCCGCCGCCGGCGACTACGTGTGCGAGCAGCGCGCGCACGGCGGCGTCGCCGAGCAGGTAACTCTGCGCGAACAGCGCCATCACGGTGGCGAGCCGGCGGCGCGGCGTCACCGAGGACACCACGTGGCCGAGCGACGGCCACGCCAGCGCGAGGCAGGCCATGCCGAATACGCGGCAGGCGGCGAACGACCCTGGCGTCAGGCAGCCTGCGGCCGCGAACTCGGCGATCGATGCCGCGGTCAGGGCCAGCACGAACAGGCGGCGGCCACCGAAGCGTCGCGCCAGCAGGCCGCCGGCGAACTTGCCGAGCCCGTAGACGAACATGCCGAGCGCGGCGATGTCGGGCAGCGCCGCGGCGAGGGCCTGGTGGTCGCCGCTGGTCAGCCACAGCGGCGCCAGCGTCGGCAGGTCGGCGCGGTGGAAGTAGCTGCAGGCGTAGCCGACGAACAGCACCAGCAGCGTGACGAACGGCAGCGGGCGGTCGGCGGCGGTTGACGTCACAACAGCAGCGGCTTCAACTTCGCGGCCAGTTCGGTGTTGCCGGCGGCGGTCAGCGCGCGGGCCAGGCGATCGGCGATCGCGCGCGGCTTCTGCTGCAGGCCGTCGCTGTCGTCGAGGCTCTCGGGCCGCAGCGCCGCCGCGCGCAGCAGGTCGTCGACGGCCGCGGCGGCGTCGCTCGCGGGACGCAGGGTGGCGCGACCGGCGAGCGCGAGCACGGCGAAGTGGTTGGCCGAGTCGGCGAAGTCGGCGTTGCTGGCGGCGCTCTTGGCGAAGCGTTCGACGGCGTCGCCATAGGCCACGATCGCGGCCGGGTGGTGGTCGTCCTTGACGTGCTGTTCGGCGGCGACGAGCGCGCCGTAACCGGCGAACCACATCGCCGTGCCAGGGTCGGCGGCGTGGTCGGCCCAGTCGTCGTAGGCCTGCCGCATGCGGGCGGCGCCGAAGTCGATCAAGCGGCGGTTGCGCCAGCGTTCGTGCACCGCGGCCGAGGCCGGGAAGCGGCCCAGCAGGTCGTCGAGGCGCAGGCGCGCCTCGCGCCGCAGGCCGGCGTACTCGTAGAGGCCGATGCCGGCGAGCGCGGTCGCTTCGGCGGCGCCACCGTGCGCGGCGAGCAGCTCGAAGGCGGCGTCGGTGCGGCGCAGCTCGGCGATCAGGTTGGCTTCGGCGTCCTGCTGCACGCGGGCGTAGGCGGTCTGCGCGGTGATCGGCACCAATACGTCGAGGAAGGTGCGCACGAGCCACGGCTGCGGTGCCCGGTCCGACCGTGTGCCCGCCAGCGCCAGCGTGGCCGCCTGTCCCGCGGTGGCGCCGTCGCCGCGTTGCCAGGCCGTGATCGCGACCAGCGCCTTGGCCTCGAACTGCAGCGTGGTGTTGCCGATGCGCGCGGCGTTGCGCTGGGCGTCCTCGAACCACAGCTCGGTGCCCTTGCCGCCGTCGCGCGCGATCACGAACGCGAGCGCCGCCTGGGCCGTGGCCAGTTCGAGCCGTGTCGTCTCGCGGTTCTCCTTCTTCAGCGCCGCCTCGCAGCGGTCGAGTTCGCGTTCGATGCCGGCCCGATCGTCGCCGTCGAAGGCGGCGCGGCCGGGGGCGTTGCTCCACGGCTGCGGCAGCGGCGCGGGGCGGCTGCGGCCGAGGTAGGCGGCGAGTCGTGAGGCGGACTTGTCGGTCTGGCCGAGTTCGCCGATGCGCGCCACCAGCACCGCCGAGATCGCCGCGTCGTCGACGCGCGCTAGGGCGTCCTCGAGGTCGATCAGCGCGTCCTTGGTGCCGATCTTCGACAGCGCCAGGGCGGCGAGGCCGAACAGCTCGTCGTCGGGCTCGCGCAGCCCCATGCGCAGCAGGTCGAACGGCTCGTTCTGGGCCTTGGCGAGCGCCTCCAGCAGCGCCGCCCGCTGGGCCTTGTCGCCCCGCCGGTAGCGGTCTTCCGCCGCCGATCGCGCGGCGGCGTCGCGCCGCTGCAGCAGCTGGTCGAGGTCCTGCGGCGGCGGCGGCCGGCGCTTCGGGCTCGCGTGCTCGACGACGGCGTCGATCGCGGTCTGCATGCTGTTGTCGAGATAGCGGTCGAACAGGAACTTGCCGTCGGCGGCGACGCCGATGTGGCGCGGGGCGTTGCGCGTGCCGCGGAAGAAGCGCGCGAACAGCAACGGTTCGATGTTCTTGTGCTCGCTGCACAAGAGGCCGGGGAAGCGCTTGCAGTCGACGCGTTCGCCGTGTTCGTCGTAGTCGCGGTCGCCGTGGTCGTCCATCGACGCCAGCACGCAGACGTAGCCGCGCGTGGCCTCGATGAAGGCCGGATCGTGGTAGACGCGCCTGGCGAACGCGTCGTTGAAGGTCTCGCCGTCCATGTTGGCGACGACCAGCAGCGGCTGGCCGCTCTCCTTCTGCACCGCCAGCGCGTCCGCCAGCGTGCGTTGCCATTCGATCTGCGGCGGCGGCGCCGGCGTCGCTGCCGGCGGCGGTTGTTGGGGCCAGCAGATCGCGGCGAGCAGCAGCAGGGCGGAGTGCATCATGCGGCGGGGATGGTAAGGCGCGGCGCACACGAGGCCATCGCCGCGCGGCGTTGGTGAAGTCCGGAATCGGCGAGCGGCGCGTCCTTGCCGGTGGGTGCTTGGAGACAAAGCCCATGAACACCCACTTCCTGCGCCGCCTCGTGGCGCTCCCCTTCCTGCTCGTTCCTTGCCTGCTCGCCCAGTCGATGACGGTCGCTCCCGAGACGACGCTGACGGTCGGTGGCACGGCCAGTGTGACCTACGACGACGCGGCGCAAGCCGGCAAGAAGGTCACCATCACCTTCACTGGCAAGGCGCCGGGGCAGGTGCAGTCCATCGAGATCACGCTCGACGGGGCCGGTCACGGCGCTACGGAGTGGACCGTGCCGAACTGGGAGCACGTCACGGTGACCGCGCCTCAGGTGGGCGCAGCAGAGCGCGATATCGAGTAGTCGCCTCCACCGCCGCGAACCGACGCCCCAGCTTGCCGACCACGCGGGTCAGCGCCTTCTGGTCGGGCCGCGACGCCGCCACGAACTGCACGGCGACGACGCCCGCCCGCGCCAACGGGCTGATGCGCCGCAGCGCCGCGGCGCGTTCGTGGTCGCTCTGCGCGGGGTCGGCGATCGTCGCCAGCAGGTCTTCGAAGCCCGGCTGATCGTCGGCCGGCGGCAGCGCTGGCGGTAGCGGCGCCATGGCCAGGTCAGCGAGCAGGCGGCAACGCAGTTCGCCGGCGGCGACGCCGGACTCACTGCCGGGCAAGGCGCGATCCATGGCGTCCGCGAGCTCGCGCAGCAGCGTGTCGATGTTGCCCCAGGCGCCGACGGCGTAGGTCTTGTTCTCACCGTGCACGTCGAGCAGCGCCTTCGCGTAGTTGGTCTCCTCCTTGTAGCGGGCGAGGTTGAACTCGGGCCACAACGAGCCATCGTGGAACCAGGCGCCCAACACCAGGCTCGTCGACAGCACGGCTGTGGCGGCGGCCATCGTCCAGAGCCGGTGGGAACGGCGCCGCGGCGGAACGCTGGCGCGCCCGGACCGGCTGATGGCGCGGTCGGCGATGCGTTGGCGCATCGCCGCCGTCAGGGGTGGGGCGCCAACGTGGGCCTGCATCGCCGCGGTTGCCGCAGCGACCTGCTCCGGGGTCATGTGGTGCGCCGCCACGGCCTCGCGCCAGAGGGGGTCCTGGTCCTGTTCCCTCACGTGCTCCTCCTCGTTTGCGACGGCAGCAGTCGCGAAGGCGCGGCTTTCTGCGCGCGGAGGTTGGCGTCGGGCAATGCGCCATCGTGTGTCGCTTCCGTATCAGGGAGCCCGGGCCCGCGGGGCCCTGGCCGCTGGTGGCGGCTGCTCGGTACACGGTGGCCGAGTCCCTCGAGCAACTGGCACAGCCGCCGGCGGCCGCGCGTGCGAGCGGCATAGACGGCGTCGAGGCTGCAGGCGAGTTCCTGGGCCAGCCGTTCGGCCGGAGCTCGACCACCGTGCTCGAGGTCGGCGCGCAGCACGGCCTGCTGCTGATCGGTCAGCTCCTGCAGGCACTTGTGCACGTCGAGCAGCAAGCTGCTCCGGGCGCTGGTGGAGTCGTCGTCCGAGGTGCTGCGGTGGCCCGGCGCCGATGCCACGTCGAGGTCGGCCAGGTAGACCATCGGGTCGCGCCGGCGCTCGCGCGACATGGCCTGGGCGCAGTTGTGGGCGAGCAGGGAGAACCAGGCCCGCAGCGCTTCGCTGCCGCCGTGGCGGCCGCCGGCTCCCCAGGCGATGGCGCTGGCACGCGTCAGAACCTCCTCGAGGTCGCCTTCGTCGAGCTCCTCGGCGAAGCGCTGCCGCAGGCTGGCGAGCACGACACCACCGTGGTCGGCCAGCAGGCGGTCGAGCCCCACGGGGTCGCCCGCGTGCAGCAGCGACAAGGTCACGGCATCGCGGGCGGATTGGTCGAACGGGCTCAAGCGGCGCAGGGCAGGGAGGGCAGGATCAGACCACGGCCCCGCCGTTCCGTCCAGCCGGGGTCACGGCAGCGGGAAGCCTTCACAAAGCGCCTGCACCGTCGGCCGGAAGCGCTCGGGATCATTGCCGCGCACGAGGCCGATGATGACATCGGCGATGGTGGCGATCTCGTCGCGGCCGAAGCCGCGGGTGGTGACCGCGGCCGTGCCGAGGCGCAGGCCCGAAGTGACCATCGGCGGTCGCGGGTCGCCGGGCACCGCGTTCTTGTTGACCGACAGCCCGGCCGCGAGCGCCCGCTCCTCGACCTCGGCGCCGGTGACGTTCGCCTTCTGCAGGTCGACCAGCACGATGTGGTTGTCGGTGCCGCCGGTCACCAGGTCGAGGCCGGCCGCCAGCAGGCGCTCGGCCAGGAACGCCGCGTTCTCCTTGACGCGCAGGGCGTAGCTGCGGAACTCGGGCCGCAGCGCCTCGCCGAACGCCACCGCCTTGGCCGCGATCTGCTGCACCAGCGGGCCGCCCTGCGAGCCGGGGAACACCGCCGAGTTGACCTGCTTCAGCACCTCGTTCTTCGCCAGCACCATGCCGCCGCGCGGGCCGCGCAGGGTCTTGTGCGTGGTCATCGTCACCACGTCGGCGACGCCGATCGGACCGGGCACGACGCCGGCGGCCATCAGGCCGGCCGGGTGGGCGATGTCCGCCATCAGGAAGGCGCCGACCTCCTTGGCGATGGCCGCGAACGCGGCGTAGTCGATGTTGCGCGAGTAGCTGCTGCCGCCGGCGATCAGCACCTTGGGCTGGTGTTCCTTGCAGAGCTTGCGCACCTCGTCGAGGTCGATGCGGCCACGCGGGTCGACGCCGTACTGGCGCGCCTGGAAGATCATGCCGGTGTGGCTCTTGTCGTGGCCGTGGCTCAGGTGCCCGCCGGCCTTGAGCGCCATGCCGACGATGCGGCCGTTGGGGCCGGCGAGCGCCAGCAGCGTGGCGAGGTTGGCGGTCGTACCCGAGTGCGGCTGCACGTTGGCGCTCTCGGCGCCGGCGAACAGCTGCATCGCGCGCTGCCGCGCCAGCTCCTCGATGCCGTCGGCGATCTCGCAGCCGCCGTAGTAGCGCCGGTTGGGGTAACCCTCCGCGTACTTGTCGGTGATGCGGCTCGCGCTCGCCTCGCGCACCGCCGCCGAACAGTGGTTCTCGGAGGCGATCAGGGTCAGCGTATTGCCTTGGCGGCGGTCTTCGCGCTGCAGCCAGGCGGCGACCTCGGGGTCATGTTGACGCAGGGGACTGACGGAGTGCTCGACGGTGCTCACGCAGTGACCTTACGAAGCCGGTGCGGCGGCCACCAGTCCCGCGCGCCGGACCTCGTGCGTAGTCCGCGGGGCGAAGGAGCGGATGCGGCGCGTGTTCCCGGCGCAGAAAATGTCGCGGAGGCTCCTGCCGTCGGCGCCTCCGGTGGTGTTCAATCCGCGCGCGACTTCGCCCCAGGATCGGACCACGTGGTGTGGTGCCTTCCTGCCCGGCACTCGCCCTGGAGCTCCCGAATTGAGCACACCGCAGACCGACCTCCGCGCCTGGACCCCCCGCGACAGCATCGAGCTGTACCAGATCGCCGCCTGGGGCGGGGACAGCTACACGATCAACGACCGTGGTGACCTGGTCGTGCAGCCCCGCGGCAAGGACGGGCCGAAGTTCTCGCTGCCCGAACTGGTCGAGGACCTGCGCAACCGCGGCATCGAGCTGCCGGTGCTGCTGCGCATCTCCGACATCCTGCAGCTGCGCGTGCAGGCGCTGGCGGGGGCCTTCAAGAAGGCGATCGAGGAGTGTGGCTACAAGGGGCGCTACCGGCCGGTGTTCCCGGTCAAGGTCAACCAGCAGCGCGACGTCGTCGAGGAGCTCGTCGACTTCGGCATGGACCACGCGCTCGGCCTCGAGGCCGGCAGCAAGCCGGAGCTGCTCGTCGTGCTCGCGCACATGACCAACCCGGAAGGACTGGTCATCTGCAACGGCTACAAGGACGTCAGCTTCATCGAGACGGCGATGCTGGCCCAGAAGATGGGCCTCTACACCATCATCGTCGTCGACCGCTTCGAGGAGCTGGAGACGGTGCTCGAGGTCAGCAAGCGCTTCGACCTGCGGCCGCACATCGGCGTGCGCGCCAAGCTCGCCAGCCGCGGCGCCGGCAAGTGGCAGGAGTCGGGCGGTGAGAAGTCGAAGTTCGGCCTGACCTCGGCCGAGCTGGTGCAGGTCGTCGAACGGCTGCGCGAGGTCAACATGCTCGACTGCCTCGAGCTGCTGCACTTCCACATCGGCAGCCAGATCACCGCGATCCGCGCCATCAAGGACGCGCTCAAGGAGGCGACCCGCTTCTACACCGAGCTGCACGACCTCGGCGCCGGCCTCAAGTTCCTCGACGTCGGCGGCGGCCTCGCGGTCGACTACGACGGCTCGCAGACTAACTTCCACAGCTCGGCCAACTACTCGCTGCAGGAATACGCCAACGACGTCGTCTTCGCCGTGCAGCAGGCGTGCGACGAGAAGGGCATCCAGCACCCGAACATCATCAGCGAGTCGGGCCGCGCGCTGACCGCGCACCACGCCATCCTGGTGTTCGACGTGCTCGGCATCTCGCGCCAGCGGGTCGACGTGCCGGCGGACGCGCACAAGCACGAGGACACCACCATCGCCAACATGGTGGGCATCCTGAAGGACATCTCGCTGAAGAACTTCCAGGAGAGCTACCACGACGCGCTGCAGCTCAAGGAAGAGGCGATCAGCCTGTTCAACCTCGGCTACCTGGACCTCAAGGGCCGCGCCATCGCCGAGAACCTGTTCTGGGCCATCTGCGACCGCATCCGCCTGATCGTCAACACGCTCGACTACGTGCCCGACGAGTTGTCGGGGCTCGAGCGCGCGCTGGCCGACACCTACTACTGCAACTTCTCGGTGTTCCAGTCGGCGCCCGACCACTGGGCGGTCAAGCAGTTGTTCCCGACGATGCCGATCCACCGGCTCAACGAACGGCCGACGCGGCGCGCGATCCTCGCCGACCTGACCTGCGACAGCGACGGCAAGGTCGACAAGTTCATCGATCTGCGCGACGTCAAGAGCGTGCTCGAGCTGCACCCGGTCACCGCCGGCGTGCCCTACTACGTCGGCATGTTCCTGGTCGGCGCCTACCAGGAGATCCTCGGCGACCTGCACAACCTGTTCGGCGACACCAACGCGATCCACATCTCGATGGACGAGCAGCACGGCTACCGCATCGAGCGCGTGATCGAAGGGGACTCGGTGGCCGAGGTGCTCAGCTACGTGCAGTACGACAAGCAGGACCTGATCCGCCGCATGCGTGGCCGCCTCGAGCAGGCGGTGCGCGCCGGCCGGGTCAACATGCGCGAGTCGGCGCTGCTGATGCGTCGCTACGAAGAGGGCCTCGCCGCCTACACCTACCTGACCGACGACGACGCCATCCTCGGCGGCAACGACGTGCTGCCGGCGGTCGCCGCCAGTTCCTTGACCTCCCCTTCGTCCGTCGCCAGCTTCCCGGTCGGACCCGGCAACGGCGGCGGCGACCCTGCGACCCTGCCCGGCCCGGCGTCGTCCTGACGTCGGCCCCGATCTCGAGGTGCATTCTCCGGACCGCCGCGGTCGCCTCGACGTCTGCACGCCACCGCGGCGCAGAATGGAATGTCGGCATGCATGCAGCAGTCTTCGTCGATTTCGAGAACCTGTTCCTGTCGCTCAAGAACCGCGAGGAGCTGACCGGCCAGCGCATCCGCGATCTCTGCCTCGGCATCCTCGAGCACCTCAAGGAGCGGCTGCAGGTCGACAAGGCGCCGATGGTGCTCGGGCGTTCGTATGCGGCGTTCGACACCTACCCGGGCATGGAGGTGGCGCACGACCTGGCGCTGATGGGCTTCGACCCGCAGTACGTGCTCACCGGTCATGCGGGCAAGAACTCGGCCGACGTGCAGCTGGCCTGTGACGTCTGCCGCGTGCTCTACCGTCGCCCCGACATCGACGCGATCGTGATCGTCAGTGGCGACCGCGACTTCATCCCGATCGCCCGCCAGGTGCTCGAGGAGAACCGCGAACTGCGCGTCGTGGCGATCCCCGACAGCACCAGCGGCGACCTGCGCATGCGCGTCGGTGCCGAGCGCTTTTGGAACGCGCTCGAGCTGATCGATCGCGACGGCCGCGACAAGCGGCTGCGCGAGGTCGAACGGCTGCCGTCGGCCGGCGCCGGGCCCGAGGCCCTGGCCGGGGCCCCGGCTGCGGCGCCGGTGCCGGCGGCGGGCGGCAACGGCAATGGCAACGGCGGCAGCAACGGCCATGGCGTCGCCGAAACGACGTCGAGCAACGGCAAGGGCGCTGCGGCCGAGCGGCCGCGCGCTGCCATCGTCGGTCACATCCCGGTGACCTGGCGCACCGGTGAGGCGCCGGCCCAGGACGCCGCGCTCGAAGAGCGCCTGCTGCAGGTCGTCGAGCTGATCCTGCGGGCGCAGGTGCGCCACGGCAGCGCCGAGGTCTGGCTGTCGCCGTTCCTGAAGGGGCCGATGAGCCAGCACTTCAGCGGCCTCGTGCACCCCGAACGCCGCGCGCTCGTCAACGAGCTGCGCCACCGCAACGTCATCCGCATCGAGGAGCGCGAGAACCAGTACGCGGACCATCCGTACTCGGTGATCGTGCTCGACCAGGCCCACCCGTTGGCCGTCGTCGCAGTCGAGCGCTCGAAGAAGCGCGAGGAAGTCAAGTGAAGCACCTGATCGGAGTCGGCATGTTGGCCGTCGCTGCGCCGGCGTTCGCGCAGTCGTTCGTCGACCTCGCCGAGGCGCGCCGCGGCTCGCACCCGTACTCGTCGCTGCTGCAGATCGAGGCCGGCGCGATCGGCACGCTGGCGGACAGCAAGGACAGCACGGTCGGGCTCGACGACACCATCAGCTGGGACGGCAGCGCCTACTACTACGACGAGGCGTTCGGTTCGCGGCGCAGCACGGTCGAGGCCTACGCCGGCCGCGACGGGCTGTTCGCGGGCTTCCAGGACGGCAAGATCGTCGGCGACGACACCGTCACACGCTTCGAGCTGCGGGCGCGGCCGTGGCTGTTCTATCGCGATGGCTTCTACCGCGGCGACACCCTGGTGCGGAACGGCTTCTACGAGGGCAGCGACTACGAGGGCTACCTCGGCTTCGGTCGCGAAGCGCAGCAGGGCCTCTACATCGAGCTCGGCCCGTTCTACCGCAAGCTGCGCTTCCGCGGCTCGGAGCTGACGCCGCCGTCGTTCACGCTGCCGGAGGACTACTCGGCCTACGGCGCCCGCATCCACGTCGAGCAGAACACGCTGCAGATGGACCGCCGCCGCGGTCTGCCGCAGGAGGGCTTCGTCGTCACCGTCATGGGCGAGCGGGAGTGGAACGACAGCGGCCCAGCCTTCGGCGCCGGCGGGTTCGCCACCGAGCTGCCCGACGCGGTGTGGCGCGCGCGCGGCCGCCTGGAGTGGTACGTGCCGGCCAGCGACCAGGCGACGTGGGAGATCTACGCGCACGGCGGCTGGCAGGACGAGAAGGACCGGGTGCAGAACACCGAAGGCCAGCGCCCGCTCGGCAACATCTGGGGCCAGGGCCAGCTGCGCCTGCGCCTGCACCTCGGCGAGAGCATCTCGCTGACGCCGTTCGGCGAGCTGCAGTACACGCGCACGCTCGACGAGACCGCGGCGATCAACGACCAGAAGTGGTTCTTCGGCGCCGGCGTCGAGACCTACGTGCACTTCAGCGACAGCCTGTCGGCGCATGCCTGGTACTCGTGGGTCGACAACGAGAACCGTGCTTCGGTCGAGATCGGCGAGGACGTGCACGGCCAGCAGATGTTCTACGTCGGCATGGTGCTGCGCATCGGCGCGACGCGCCGCTGAGGCTCGCCGCCGGCCCTCGCTGCCGGCGACCCCGTTCAGGGCGCGCGCAGCAGCGGCTGGCAGCTCGCGAACACCGTCTCGACGCGGTTCTCGCCGTCGTCGAACACCGTGAAGCGGTGGAACGGCACGCGCAGCCCGGCGACGCTGCGGTAGTCCGACCATTGCTCCTGCACGTGTTGCAGCGTGGTGTCGGGCAGCGTCTCCCACGACTCGACCACCCGCACCAGGTGCGACACGGTGTCGAGGTGCAGGCGCAGGCGATCGAAGCGGTCGCCGAGCGCTTCGAGCACGACGAACTGGCGGTCGCCGACCTCACGCTGGGCGATGGCGCGAAACTCGAGTTCGCCGCGCGCCGCGGCGGCGAGCAGCGCCAACGGGTGGCGCGCGAACTCGCGGCGCAGCGTCGAGACCTCGGCATCGCCGAGGGTCTGTCGCTCGTTGCCCAGCGATTCGCTGCCGCCGTCCTTGGTCAGGGTGGTGACGATCTCCTGGCCGAGCAGCTTGCGGCTGCGCTGCAGCGTGCCGTCGTCGCCCCAGGTGAGGGAATCGACCGCGGCCGGCGCCTTCTCCTGCACGATGCGGGCCTCGGCGCGGTAGCCGCGGCAGCGGCGCAGCAGGTCCTTGCCGCCGGCGGCGTCGATGGCGCGCACGAGCCACGGCGCCGCGGTCGCCGCCGGGGCCTTGCTGCCGGTGGCCACCGCCTCCGGCGCGAAGCCGGTCGGCAGCAGGTCGAACGTCGCCACGCCCGGCAGGGCCTCGGGCATGGCGCCACCGACGACGACGACGGCCGCTGGCAGGTGCAGGAAGTCCTCGGCCGCCTGCGGGTCGAGGCCGGTCGCGGTCAACGCCGTGAGCCCTTGTTCGAGCTGGGCCGGCGACTGCCCACGCAGCTGCATGCCGGTCTCGGCCCGCAGTCGCGAACGCGCTTCGAGCTGGCCGAGGCTCGCGGTCAGGCGCGCGCGCCGGGCGGCGAGCGCCAGCTCGGACGCCGACGGCGGCACGTCGCGCAGCGAACGGCGCGCGAGCTCCACCGTCGGCCACACGCGCGCGGCGTCGGCGGCGTTCATCTCCGCCGTCAGCAGCAGGGCCGCCGCGTCGGCCGTCTGCACCAGTTCGCTCTGCCAGCGTACTGGGCCGAGGCCCTGCTCGCGGCTGAGTTGCTCGAGGCGGCCACCGGTGCCGTCCATCGTCAGGCAGCACTGCAGCAGCAGCAGGCTCGGGGTGCGCGGGCCAGTGGTGGCGAGGTCGGGCAACAGCAGCACGATGCCGACCTGGCACGGCTCGTCGCGACCGCTCGGTGCCCAGTAGGCGCCCCGCGGGGACAACCGGTCGAGCATCGGCACCGCGCCGGGCACCGGCAGAGGCGGCCGCCAGCCGGCGAAGCCCTGCGCGCCAGCCTGTTCGAGCAGCTTGGCCGTCGCCGCCGGGTCGCCGGGCACCTCGAGCGACAACACGGCACGCTCCGGACGGAACAGCCGCGACCGGAACAGGCTCACCTCACCCGGATCGCGGTCGAGCAGCCCGCGCAGGTAGTCGCTGGTCGAACGGTCGCCGAGCAGCATCGCGCGCGCCATCGCCCGCAGCGGCTGTTGCCGCACCTCGACCACTCGTGCGCTGACGAGTTCGTCGCGCATGCGCAGCAACTGGTGGCGCGACTGGCTTGGCAGCGTCAGGGCGTTCTGCACCGCTGCCAGCGCCTGCTGCCACCGATCGCCCGGCACGCGCAGGTCCAGCCACGTCGTCAGCGGGCCGACCTGCATGCGCACCGTGCCGCCGAGGCGGCGCACCGCCTGTTGCAGGCTGGCCTGCCCCTGGCTGGCGTCGCCGTCCTCGAGCAGTGTCCAGGTCGCCAGTTCGGCGAGCCCGGGCGCCGCGAACGACGCCCCGGACAAGAAGCCGAGCTGCAGCTGGGCATCGGCACCGGTGGCCTCGCGGATGGCGACGGCGACGCCGTTCTCGAGCCTCGTCAACCGCGGTTCGCGGGTCGTCGCGGGCGCGGTCGGCGGCGGCGGCGTCCGGGGGCCCGGTCCAGGTGTCGTCGGTGTCGGTGGCGCCACGACCGGGGACGGCGGGGCTCCGGCGCAGGCGCTGAGCAGGCCGGCGAGCAGGAAGGCGCTCCGGGGGGCGGCGGTCATGGGCGGCTGACGATCACGGGTTGGTCGGTGAAGACGAGTTGGAGCACGGCCCCTGCCGCCTTGCCGTCGATGCGGGCCGGCCAGTGGGGCGTGACCGGCGATGAAGGCCACATGAGGGCGGCGCGCGCCATCGCGGTGGCGATCGCGCGCGGGTCGTCGCCGAGCGTGCGCCAGCGTTGCTGCAGCACGCTGTTGGCGGCTTGCAGCTCCTTGTCGGCGGGGGCCTCCCGCACGGCGTCGCCGCAGGCGCGTACGATCGTCGCCGCCAGCCCGTCGGTGCCGTTCGGCGCGTCGACCTCGATCAGCAACAGGCTGCGGCCGTCGATGGCGGCGGGGCCCGGCGCCCGGGGCGGCACCACCCCCTCGCCGCGGCCGGCCGTGGCCAGCGCCCGCGCCCCCA
>JAEUHT010000067.1 GCA_016793265.1 Planctomycetota bacterium | reverse complement strand
CCGCCTACCGCCCGGGCTGATCGTCGATTGCAGCAGCGCTACCGCGCGGCTACCCTGCGATGGTCCCATGCGGGGAAGCCGGTGCGAATCCGGCGCTGTCCCGCAGCTGTCACCGGAACGAACGTCCAATCGCCACTGGTGGCGCCGCGTCGGCGCCGCTGGGAAGGCGGACCAGTAGGAGGCCGGAAGCCAGAACACCCGGGTGGGACCGCCCCGAACGGGGTGTCGTGTTGCCCCTGCGGCGCGCCAGACGCCGAAGGTGGTTCGTGAAGTCCTGCTTGACCGAACGGGGCCCGCGCCCCGCGGCGGCGACGCGGTCATCCGCGCCGTCGCCTGGTTGCGTACACCGGCGCCTGCGGCTCTCGCCGCGACGTCCCGCAGGACCCACGCCTTTCTGGTGCACGGAGATGCCATGTCCCCCCGTCTGCACTTGCTGACGAGCCCGTTGCTCGTCGGTCTGCTCGCCGGCCAGAACCCGCTCGCCGGCTTCCGCCAGTCCGTCACCCAGTTGCCGCCCACAGCCTCCTGCGTACTGCACACACAGGCCGGCGTGGTCTGGTTCGACGGTTCCGACCTGGTGCTCGCCATCACCCCGCAACACCGGCGCTCGCTGCTGCACCTGCCGAACCCGAGCTTCGGCAGCTTCACCATCACCGCAGGCCCGAACCAGTTGTTGTTCGGCGAGAACAGCACCGGCACCGTCTGGCTGGTGCCGCTGCAAGGACCACGGCCCGCACAACCCCTGACCACGATCGCGTGGAACTACGACGCCGTGCTGCTCGACAGCCAGCACGCGCTGGTGTCGGCACGAACCGGTGGCTTCGGCGCCGCCGTGAACGAGCTGCTCAGCCTCGATTTGACGACCGGTGCCGCTCAACTCGTGGCGCAGGTTCCGGGAGCCTCCGGTCCGGTCGAGATCGGCCCGGGCGGCGACCTGTTCTACGCCACGGCGGCGCTGACCTACCCACCACCGGCCGGGGCCGCGAACGTGGTGCGCTTCGGGCGCAGCGCGGTCGACCAGGCGATCGCGGGTGGCCCTGCGCTCGGCATCCAGGACGCGACGATCACGGCCGGGGGCTTCGATGCCGCCAGCGACCTCACCTTCGATGACGACGGCGACCTGTACCTGGTCGACTGGTTCAACAACCGCATCGGTGCGATTGCCGAGGCCGAGCAATCGAGCGCTGCGCTGCCGACGTGGCCGCTCGACTACGCCGGGTCATGGACGGGGCCGACCACGCTGCAGTTCGTGCCGGGCAGCGGCAGCGGCCATTTCGAGCCGTTCCAGCCGACGAACGGCCGGCTGATCGTGCACGAGACCGATTGGTTCTCGGTGAGCCAGACGCGCGCGCTCGAGGCACGGCGGCCCGAGTTGTCGGGGCCGGCGCCGGCCCCGCTCGCGGCCGGCTCCCACGCCCTGAAGCTCGCCGACGGACCGGCCGGCGGCGTCGCCGTGTTCGCGTTGGACCTGGCACCGATCGGCACGACGACGCTGTTGAATCTGCCCGGGTTCGCGCAGCCGCTGTGGTGGAACTCCAGCCTGATGGTGTCGCCGATGTTGGTCGTCGAGCCGCTGTCGCCGCTGGGGCGCGCGGCGATCTTCGTCACCAACCCGGGCTTCGTGACGCCGGTGCCGGCCCTGGCGCAGGTGGTGACCTTCAGCACCGATGGTGTGATCGGCAGCAGCGGGGAAGTGGCGATGACACTGCAGTGATGCCGGGGCGCGGACACAGCGCCACGACCTCGCCGCGCCCGCCGCGTCCCGTCAGGGCTGCGCGCGCGTTGCAACAGGTAGGCAAGGGTGCGAAGTCGTTACAGCGCGCCCCTGTCGGCGGTGCCTGCCGGGCGCCGTAATGGCGCGCCTCGTCGGCGGGATCCCCGCCGACCCCCAACTGCATGCAGAAGCCAGCCCTGTTGCTCGTGTTCGTCCTGGTCGCCGCCATCGCCGGCATCCTGGTCGTGCCCCAGCTGTTGACCGAGGACCAGGCCCCCATCGGGCGCTGGTCGGCCGGCGACGAGATCGAACTCGCCAGCGAACCAGCCGCGCCCGCGACGACGACCGACAACGAGGACACCTTCGATCGCACGACGATCACGAACGTCGCCGCTGGCGACAGCGGCGCCGAGGAGCGTGTCGAGGTGTTGATCCGCGGCCGGGTGACGGACAAGTTCAAGGCCGCGATCGCCAACGCCACCGTCTGGCTCGACTTCAGCCGCGGCGGCCCGCGCGGAGGCATGAACGCACGCCAGCGCCGCGTACCGGAGCCGGTGCAGACCGACAAGGAAGGCCGCTTTGCGTTCCAAGGCCAGGCCTTCCGCAACCTGCGCGTCTCGCTGCAGATCGCCCACGATCGTTTCGCCCCGGGCTTGTTCGACAAGGACCTGGGCGACGTCAAGCAGGCGGCCGACCTCGGCGACCTCGTGCTGCAGAACGGCGGCCAGATCCGCGGCCGCGTCACCGACCTCGAGGGCCACGCCATCCCCGCCGCCGAACTGCGCCTGCAGCCGCAGAACGGCAACAACCTGCGCTTCCTGCGCGACCGGGACCGCCTGCTGCCGCCGATCACCACCGACCGCAACGGCTACTACGTGGTCGCCCACGCCACCGCCGGCGATTGGTCGCTGACGGCGACGGCGGCGCGCCACCAGGAAGGTCGTTCGTCGACGTTTGCGGTCGAAGAGGACCAGGCCGTCGACGTCCCCGACATCCAACTCGGCCCCGGTTTCGAGGTGACCGGCTTCGTGCGCAACCAGCAGGGCACGCCGATCGCCAAGGCCAACGTGCGCATGCGTAGCGATGAGCGCGGCCGGCCGAACGGCAACGAGGCCGGCGCCGCCGAGGGGCCCGGTGGGCGCGCCGGCCCAGGCGGCCAAGGCGCTCGCAACTTCGCCTTCGGTCGCGATTACACGACCACCACCGACGACCAAGGCAGGTTCTTCCTCGACCACCTGCCTGGCGTCAGCATGCGCATCGAGGTCGACGCCGAGGGCTTCCTCGACTATGCGCAGGCTGGCATCGACACCAAGCAGGGCCAGCCGCTGCAGATCATGCTGCAGGACGGGCTGAAGATCCTCGCCGAGGTCAAGGACCAGGACGGCACGCCGGTGACGCTGTTCGCCTTCCGCGCGGTCTGGCTGCGCCCGCTGCCGGTGCCTGGCACCGAGAACCTCGACGCCGAGCAGATCTTCACGCAACTGCGCGAAGGCAACCTCGCCCCGGAGACGATGGCGCAGCTGCGCCAGCAGGCGGAGGCGCTGCGTGGCCAGTTCGGCGCCCAGCTCCAGCGCGGTCGCGGCGGGCCGGGAGCGCCGGGCCAGGGACCGATGGGCCAAGGCGGCCCCGGCCGCGGCAACAACGACCTCGGTCGGGCCGAGATCCATCCCGGGGGCCAGCTCGTCGCCGCCGGCCTGCAGGAGGGCGTCTACGAGCTCCACGTGCAGTCCCCCGAACACGCGCGCTACCTCTCGCCGACGATCGAACTGCGCGCCAGCACTGTCGCGCCCCAACTGCAGGTGCGGCTCGACGGCGGCGTCTTCGTCGCCGGCGCGGTGACCGACGACCAGGGCGAGCCGATTCGCGGCGCGCGCGTCGAGCTGCGGGCGCCGTCCGCATTCGAAGGCCGCGGCCGCGGCCGCATGAACGACACCGGCAACGCGGCCGATGCCACCGCGCCGCGTGCGCCAGGCCTGGAGGAGATCGCGCGGCAGTTCGTGCGCGAGGTATCGGGAGCACAGGTCACGCTCGAGACCACCACCGACGCCGAGGGGGTCTTCGTGATCAAGCACGCGACCCGTGGCTCCTGGCAGCTGCGCGCCGAAGCGCGCGGCTTCGCCACCGCGACGTCGGCGACCTTCGACCTGCAGAACGACCGCTCGGGCTTCGAACTGAAGCTCGGCACGCTCGGCTCGCTCGAGGGCGCCGTTGCCGGCCTGCGCCCCGACGAGATCGCAGAGGCGCGCGTCGCCGCCGTGCCGATGCCAAACGCCAACGGCGGCGGCGGCGGCATGGGCGGCCTGGGCGCGATGTTGGGCGGCCGCGGTGGTCAAGGTGGCGGACGCGGCCCGTTCCAGACGGCGAACGTGCAAGCCGACGGCAGCTACCGCCTGAGCGATCTCGTGCCCGGCCAGTATCTCGTGCGCAGCTGGGTCGGCGATGCCCAAGACCTGATGCGGGAGATGATGCCGCAGTTCTTCGCCGGCCAGTTGGCGGCCGATGTCGACGTTCGCGGCGGCGCCGCCACCCGCTTCGACCTGGCCGTCACGCGACCGCAGGTCGGCACGGTGGCCGGATCGGTCACCAACAACGGCCTCGCTGCCGCCGGCTTCCAGGTCGAACTGGTGCGCAGCAGCGACAACGCGGGCAACCAGGACAACGGCGGGTTCGGCATGCGCGGCGGCCCCGGCGGTCGCGGTCGCGGCTTCGGCCAGGCGCTGCAGGCGACCGTCGCGGCGTCCGGGCACTTCAAGATCGAGAAGATCCCCGCTGGCAGCTACGAGCTGCGGGTCACCGGGCCGCGACAGCGCGAGCCGCTGTATCGGGAGTCGATCCAGGTCGCCAGAGACGCAGTGCTGCAGCGCGACATCATGATCACCAGCTGCCGGCTCGATGGCATCGTCGTCGCCGGAGACGGGCTGGAGGCGAAGGACGTCAACGGCCGCGCCACCCTGCTGGCCGGAGTCGCGGAGATGCCCGAGGACCTGAACCGCGCCGCGCGCGAGGGCAGCAGCCGCGAAGCTCGCATCATCGAGGGCAAGTTCACGTTCGAGATGGTGCCGCCCGGCAACTACCTGCTGGTGACTTCGGTGCGCGGCCGCGAACGCACGAGCCAAGCCGTGGTGCTCGGCGGGGACCAGACCGTGAGCTTCGCGGCCGGCAAGGCGGTGCCACCGGGCACTGCCGAAGCCAATGGCGACGCCAATCCCGGCAATGCTGGCCGGCAACGCGGCCAGGGAGGCGGCGCGCAGGGAGGCAGCGGCCAGCCGGGCGGCCGGCAACGCGGCGGACGCCAGCAGAACGGCGGCAACCCGCCCGGCGGCGGCTGATGCCCGCGGCGTGAGCGCCACACCTGCTATGCTGGTGTGGCCGCTGCACCAGGAGCCCACCGATCCGCGTACTCGTCACCCTGCTGACCGCCTTGCTGCTCGCCGTCGCGCTCGCCGTCGGCGGCTATTCCCTGTTGTTGGCGTGGCAGCGCGCCGACCTCGCCCTCGCCGCCAGGCCGACCTGGACCGATCCGCCGCGGCTGCCTGCCGCAGCCCCGTTGCCGCGCGCCACCGGCGTCGCCCCCATCCTGCCTGCGTCGGTGACGAAGTCGGCCAGCCGCCGAAGGCTGACCGTGCAATTCGAGCACCTGCCGCCGGACCTGGCCTCTGCCGCGGCCGGCGTCGCCACGTTCGCGAGCTCGAGCGGCAGCGACCTGCAATGGCGACCGCTGCTCGGGGCCACACCAACACTCGACACGACGCACACGGTCACGATCGAGGCCGGCACGGCCGCAACCAGCGTGACCCTGGCCCTGGGCCCCGAGTTTGCGCGACATGGCTATCTCGCCCGCGCCGAGGTCGCGGCAGGCGACCGTGACGCGATGCTGACGATCGACGCCATGGCAGCGGCAGTCACCTTCACGCTGCCGCCGGGGGCGAGCTTCGCCGGACCGTTCTGTTTGCAACGCATCGACGATGCGGCCTGGCTGTCGATGAGCACGGGCTCCTCGGGCCTCTGCCTGCAACCAGGCCGCGCTACGCAGGTGCTGCTCGGCCGCGGCAGCTACCGCCTGTGCGACCCGCTGTCGCCGCAGAACAGCCAACCGTTCGAGGTGCCGGCAGTCACGCAGCTCGCCGTCAGCCCTGTCCTGGCACGGACTCGAGGCGACCGTCCTTGAGCCGGTAGAGCGAACTCGACACCGGGTGGGCGGCCGTTTCCGCAATCGCTTCGGTGGTCGCCATCAGCTGGGCGAGGTCCTGCGCCTGCTCCGGCCCGACCCACAGCGTGTCGCGGTCCGGGATCGCCACCAGCAGCCCTGGCGAGTCGGCCAGCAGCAGCACGCGCGCGGCGTCGAAGCCGTCTCCCGAGTGCAGCCGCACGGTCTCCCCACGCGCGGCGGCCTGTTCGAGGCCGGCGTCGCCGAGCCGCCGCAGATTGGCGATCGCGAGGTTGTGCACTTCGGCAACCGTCTTGCGCCAGCGCTGCAAGTGGGCCCGGCAGACGAAGACCATGCAACTGCCACCATCGAGCACGTAGACGGTGGCAAGGTCGTCGCCGAGCGCCGTGTAGGCGAGGCCGGAGTCGCCGAAGCAGCCCTGTTCCTGGAGCCACTGGCGATTGCGCACCTGCGGCAGCAACATGGGCGCGGCGGTCGCGAAGTCGATGTCGTCGACGTGGTCCAGCCCGACCTCCCGCACGTCGTTGAGCAGCCGCGCCACCATGCGCGAGAAGGCATCGGGGAAGGCCTGCGCGTGCCGGTGCGCCTCGTGCAACCCCACCGGCGTCTCCTGACCGTCGATGCGCAGCAGGCAGGCGAATCGATCGGGCAGCATGCCCAGGAACTCAACATCCGGGTGTGCGGTCGCCAACTCGGTCTCGAAACGCAGCATGAAGCCGCGGACCTCGTCCTCGAATCGGTCGATGGTGCGCCGGAAGCGGTGGTGCAGTGCCACTGCCGCCACCGTGACGACACCCCAGGCGAGCGTGCCCCAGAGCCACATGCGCAGCCGCTATCGGCAGCAGCCAGGGCAGCCCTGGAGCAACCGTAGAATGGCGGCGTGCGGTCGCGGCGGCGAGGCGCCAAACGACACCGGCGCGAAACCACACCGGTGCCAAACCACACCGGTGCCAAACCCCCTGCCGGGTAACCGGCGAGATCAAGGGGGCTAGAGCTGCGGTCTTGTGCAGCGGGGCAGGCTGCACCAAAGCGGGGTTGCCAACGACGGGAGAAACTCGACTCCGATGGCCTTCTGCGGCGGATGCTAACAGGGGTTGCACAGCTGTCAACCCAAGACTTCCGACTTCCAGAGGGAATCGCAGGCCTTGCATCCACCCTCCGATTTCCGGAAGATGCGCCGCGTGATCGGGGACCAGATCGTCGACGTCGAGAACACGAGCCTCTTCCGCCTGTTGATCGTAGGCGATGGCACGGTGCGCACCATCCCGCTGCAGGGCGAACGTTGGGTCATCGGCCGCGCCGAGGACTGTTGCATCATCCTGCGCGACATGACCGTGAGCCGCCGGCACCTGCAGCTCGAACGGCGCGGCAGCACCTTCACCTTCAAGGACCTCGGTGGCGCCAATCCAGTAATGCTCGACGGTCGCCCGACCCAACATGGCCAGCTCTGCCCCGGCCAGACCCTGACGATCGGCCTGACCCGCCTGCTGCTGCAGAGTCGGCAAGCGCCACGACCGATCACGACTTCGCCGCTGTCCACCGTCGTGCTGTCGCGCGAGGTGCTCGACTACGAGCTGCCGCGCCCCGCGGCTCCCCAGTCGCTGCCGACGGCCGCAGCTGACATCCTCGAACGCATCGAGTGGACCTTCGCCGATCTCGGCGACCTCGGCGATGCGGCCGAGCCGATGCTCTCCCTGGCCCTCAACCTGACGCGGCGCCGACGTGGCTTCATCGCCCGTTTCGAGGGCAGCGGCCCGCTCGAACCGCTGGCCTCACTCGACCTCGACGGCGGCTCCAGTGCGCTGCAACTGACGCCGGCCGTGATCGAGGAGATCCGCCGGGTGCGCCGCCCCCACCTGCTGATGACCCAAGAAGGCCAGGCACCGCACACACGCCTCGTCATTCCGCTCGGCCAGGAACCTGCGGGCGTCGTCGTGCTCGAACAACCGGTCGAAGGCGCCCCCAACGGCCAGGAACTGCTGCAGCTCGCGCAGTCGCTCGGCGCCGTGATCTGGCACCGCCTGCAGGAGACGTCGGAGCGGCAGCGGCTGCGCGCCGAACTGCAGCGGCTGCGCTTCCACGGCACGGTCGCCCACAACGCGCTGCTGACGAGCACACGCCTGCAGGAGGTGCGCCAGTCGCTGCGGGCGTTGGCCGGCGAACAGCAGCCGATCGTGCTGGTCGGCGAGGAGGGCACCGAGCGCGAGGACCTCGCCCGCTACCTGCACGCCGAGAGCCCGCGCCAGAAGGCACCGTTCGTGGCCTGGAACCCCTCGCGTCTGCGCCAGTGGCAGCACGAGCGGGAGCTGTTCGGGGACGAACGCGGCAACCCCGGCGCCGTGCAGCGCGCCAGCGGTGGCACCCTGTTCGTCGACGAGTGGACGAGCCTCGATCTGGCGCTGCAGCAGCGCCTCGTGCGGCACCTGCTCCGCCCCGGTGACGCCACCGCACCAGCGACCGCCCTGGTGCTGGCCAACACCACGCCACCGCCGAACCCAGCCGACGCCGACGGCGGTTGGGCCGCCGAGCTGCTGGAGAGCCTCGGGGCGCCGCCGATCGAGATCCCGCCGCTGCGCAGCGACGCGCGCGACATCATCGCCCTGGCCGAGCTGTTCTTGTCGGAGATGGGCACCTGCCCGGACGGCTCACCTCGCCTGCTCACCGAGCGCGGCAAGCGGCTGCTGGTGACCTACGCCTGGCCTGGCAACGTGCGCGAACTGCGCCTCGTGCTGGAGTCGGCCGCCGCCAACGCCGGCAACCAGGCGATCGCGCCGCGCCACCTGCCCGATGCCCTGGTGCGCGCCGCCGAACCGGCGGCTCTCGCCATCCCCACGCTCGAGGAGATCGAACGGTCGCACATCGCCGACGTCATGCAGCGCACCGGCGGCAACCGCCAGAAGGCCGCGCAGCTGCTCGGCATCGCCACCTCGACGCTCTACGAGAAGCTGAAGCGCATGCAGCAAGCGGAGTAGCGCCCCGGCGCGCGCCTGCCGGCCTCCCAGCCGCCCTGGCAGCAACCCGTGGCCCAGAGCGACGCCATGGGCAATGATGCGACGATGACCGGCAGCCGCCGCATCTACCTGGACAACGCCGCCACCACCTGCCCCCTGCCCGAGGTGGTGCACACCATGGCCGAGGCCTCCCGCGATCTGTTCGGCAACCCGAGCAGCTCGCATTCGTTCGGCCCGAGCGCCCGCCACCGACTCGAAGACGCCCGCGAGTTCCTGCGCGGCACGCTCGGAGCCGCACGCGTCGTCTTCACTTCGGGAGGCAGCGAGGCGGACTGCCTCGGCATCGTCGGCAGCGCCATGCTGCGGCCGCCCGGCCGCGTGCTGATGGCCGCCAGCGACCACCCGGCGATCCTCAACTGCGAGCCGCTGCTGAGCCGCCTGCGCCACCGCACCACGGTGCTGCCGGTGACCAGACACGGCGACATCGCGCCGGAGACGTTGTTCGAAGCGCTCGGCCAGGACGTGCGCACGGTAGCGCTGCTGCACGGCCACAACGAACTCGGCACGTTGTGCGACCTGCAGGAACTGGTCGAACTCGTGCGCCGCTCGGCGCCCGAGGCACACGTGCACGTCGACCTGGTGCAGACCTACGGCAAGCTGCCGTTCGAGCTCGGCGACCTGGACGTCGACTCGGTGGCGGTGTCGGGGCACAAGTTCCACGGCCCGCGCGGCGCCGGCTTCCTCGCCCTGTCGAGCACCGCCGAGCTCGCGCCGCTGCTGCCGGCGGGCGGCCAGGAGGGTGGCCTGCGCGGCGGCACCGAGAACGTCGCCGGCGCCATCGGCCTCGCCGTCGCCGCCGAGTACGCGTTCTCGCACCAGGCCGACATCGAGCCCCATACGCGGCAAATCGCCGACTTGGTGTTCGGCATCGTGCAGCAGGCCCTGCCGCAAGCCGAACGGCTCGGCCATGCCGAGCGCCGTCTGCCGCACATCCTGTCGCTGCGGCTGCCCGGCGTGATCGGCCAGACGCTGCAACAGCGCTGCGACGCCCGCGGGGTCGCCTTCTCGACCGGAGCCGCCTGCCACAGCCACGACGGCGACACGGGCGACGGCAAGGCGAAGCCGAAGGGACCGCCGAACCGCGTGCTGGCCGCCATCGGCCTCGACGATCGCGCCGCCCGCGAGGTCGTGCGGCTCTCGTTCGCCGGCGACACCCGCCGCGACGACGCCGAGGCGGCGGCGCACATCCTGGTCGAAGAAGCGCAGCGGCTGCTCGACAGCGCGCCGCGTGGCAGCGCAGCGGGGCCGCGGTGAGCGACGTCGCCACGACGCCGGCCATGGCGCAGTACATGGCGCAGAAGCAGAAGCACGCCGACGCGCTGCTGTTCTTCCGCATGGGCGACTTCTACGAGCTGTTCTTCGAGGACGCGAAGACGGCGGCGAGGGCGCTCGGCCTGACACTGACCAGCCGCAGCAAAGGCGAAGGCGCCATCCCGATGGCCGGCGTGCCCGTGCGCGCCGTCGACGGCTACCTGCGCCGGCTCGTGCAGATGGGCCACAAGGTCGCCATCTGCGAGCAGATGCAGGACCCGAAGGAGGCCAAGGGGGTGGTCGAACGCGCTGTCGTGCGCGTCATCACGCCCGGCACGCTGACCGAGGACAACCTGCTCGACGGTCGCCGCCAGAACCACCTGACCGCCGTCGTCGTCGGCAAGCAGCGCGCCGGCCTGGCCTGGGTCGAACTGTCGACCGGCGCCTTCTGCGTGCAAGAATGTGGGCTCGACCGCCTCGAAGACGAGGTCGCGCGCGTCGAACCCGCCGAGCTGCTGCTGCCCGAGTGCCAGCGCGGCGGCGAACGCCCGTGGCTGACCGGCGAGACGGTGCCGACGACCTTCCGTCCCGACTACGACTTCGGCACCGACTCGGCGCGCCGCCTGCTGCTGCAGCACTTCGCCACCAGCACGCTGTCCGGCTTCGGCGTCGAGGATCTGCCGCTCGCCATCGGCGCCGCCGGCGCCTTGCTCGGCTACCTGCAGGAGACGCAGCTGTGTGCGCTGCCGCACCTGCGCCGCATCGAGGTGCACCACGACGGCGGTCACCTGCGCATCGACCGCACCACCCGGCAGAGCCTCGAACTGGTGGCGACGATGCGCGGCGACGAAGGCACCCCGCTGCTGAAGGTGATCGACCGCAGCAACACGCCGATGGGGGCGCGGCTCTTGCGCACCTGGCTCTTGGCGCCGCTCGCCGACGCCGCCGCGATCCACCGTCGCCAGGACGCCGTGGCCGAGCTGGTCGCCGACCACGACCTGCGCGGCCAACTCGCCGGGGAACTGGCGCAGGTGCTCGACCTCGAGCGCCTCGGCGCCCGCACCGCGTTCGCCCGCGCCCACGCCCGGGACCTCGTCGGCCTGCGGCAGAGCCTCGAACGGTTGCCGGCGCTGCGCCGGCGCCTCGCCGACTGCCGCAGCGAGCTGCTGCGCGACACCGCCGCGCGGCTCGATCCGTTGCCGGAGCTGGTCGCCGCGATCGCCACCGCCATCGTCGACGAACCGCCGCTCGCCGTGCGCGACGGCGGCATCATCCGGCCCGGCCACCACAGCGGCCTCGACGAGTTGCGCACGCTGGCGCGCGACAGCACCGAGTGGATGGCGCGCTACCAGCAGCAGCTCGTCGAACGCACCGGCATCCCGAGCCTCAAGATCGGCTTCAACCGCGTCTTCGGCTACTACGTCGAGGTCACCCACACGCACCGCGAGGTGCCGCTGCCGGCCGAGTTCCACCGCAAGCAGACGACCAAGAACGCGGAGCGCTACGTCACCGAGGAGCTGCGCGAGTTCGAGACCAAGATCCTGAAGGCCGAGGAGAACGGCAAGGCGCTCGAGTACGAGCTGTTCTGCGCGCTGCGCGACCAGGTCGCCGCCGCCGTCGACCGCCTGCAGCGCACCGCCGCGGCGATCGCCGAGCTCGACGCCTGCACCGGCCTCGCCACCGTCGCCCACGAACGCGGCTACTGCCGGCCGCTCGTCGACGACTCGCTGACGCTGCGCATCGAGGACGGCCGCCACCCGGTGATCGAGGCCACCCACGCCGCCGGCTCGTTCGTCGCCAACGACACCGACCTCGACCCGCCGTCGCGGCGCCTCGTGCTGCTGACCGGGCCCAACATGGCCGGCAAGTCGACCTGGATCCGGCAGAACGCGCTGATCACGATCCTGGCGCAGATCGGCAGCTTCGTGCCGGCGAAGTCGGCGCACCTCGGCATCGTCGACCGCGTCTTCACCCGCGTCGGCGGCGCCGACGACATCAGCCGCGGCGCCTCGACCTTCATGGTCGAGATGACCGAGACCGCCAACATCCTCAACAACGCCACCCCACGCAGCCTGGTCGTGCTCGACGAGGTCGGCCGCGGCACCAGCACCTACGACGGGCTGTCGCTGGCCTGGGCGATCGCCGAGGACCTGCACGACCGCGTACGCTGCCGGGCCCTGTTCGCCACCCATTACCACCAGCTCATGGACCTCGCCGGCCCCGGCCGCGGCATCGTCAACTGCCGCGTCGCCGTGCGCGAATGGGGCGACGAGATCGTCTTCCTGCACCGCATCGAGGTCGGCGGCACGGATCGCAGCTACGGCCTGCACGTCGCCCGGCTGGCCGGCATCCCCAAGGCCGTCATCGCGCGGGCCCAGCAGGTGCTCGGCAAGCTCGAGGATGAAGGCGACGAGGTGCGTGCGGCGCTGGTCGACGCCCGCGAACGGCAGCGGCCGGGCTTGAAGCAGAAGGAGCTGTTCGCGCCGCCGCCGGACCCCGTGCTCGACGAGATCGCCCGCCTCGACCTCGACGACCTGACGCCGAAGCAGGCCGCCGAGCTGCTGCGCCAGTGGCAGGAACGGCTGCAGCAGGCGCGGCGGCCGGGCGGCCGATAGGTGCCGTGATGAGCGACGCGATCACCATCCGGGCCTTCCACGCCGGCGACGAGGCGGAGCTGCTGCGTGGTCACAACCAGATCTTCCCCGCGCGATCACGCGCCCACTGGGACTGGAAGTTCCGCGACAACCCGACCGGCCAGGTGCACATCATGGTCGCCGAACACGCCAGCGCGGGGCTGGTCGGCGCCTACGTGACGCTGCCGACGCACTACCTGATCGAGGGCAGACGCCGCCTCGTCGGCCAGTGTGTCGACCTCTGGGTGCTGCCCGAACACCGCCGCGCCGGGCCACGGCCCGGCCTGTTCGTCAACCTCGGGCTCGCCCACTACGAGCGCTGGGGCGGCAAAGGCGACGACCAGAACTCGTTCCACCATGGTTGGCCGATCGCGACCTGGCGCATCGGCCAGAAGTTCCTGCGCTTCGAGATGGTGCGCGACTGGGACTTCCTGTTCCGCGAGATGGTGCCCGGCGGTTTCCGGCCGCGCCCGAGCAGCCAGGGGCTCGTGGTGCAGACCGTGCCGCGCTTCGGTCCCGACGTCGACGCCTTGTGGGCCGCGTTCGCGCCGAGCACGCAGCTGGCGACGATCCGCGACCAGCGTTACCTGAACTGGCGCTACGCCGACGCCCACGATGCCCGCTACGAGCTCGTCGAGTGCCGCGAACGCAGCACCGGCGCCCTGCGCGGCCTCGCCGTGCTGCGCCACGCCGACCTCGTCGTGCCGAACACGTTCTTCATCGTCGATTGGCTGATGCCGGCCGACGACCACGACGGCACGGTGGCGCTGGTCGCGCACGCCGAACGCCGCGCCTCGGCCGTCGGCGCCACGGCGCTGGCGACCCTGTTCCAGCACCGCGACCCGCGCTTCATCACCTTCCAGCGGCTCGGCTTCCTCGTCTACGGCACCGTCTACTTCCAGGTCGTGATCCCGTTCGACACCCACGACACCCACTTCTACAAGGAGCAGTGGTACCACACGCTCGGGGACTCCGACCTGGTGTGAAGGGCGCGCCGGGCACCGACCCGGCCGGGGGTGCGCACTTGGCTCAGCGCGGCAAGTCTCAGCGCGGCAAGTCTCAGCGCGGCAACGGCTCCGCGGGGGCCGGCGCCGGGGCGGGCACCGGCGCCGCGGCGCGCGCCGCCGCCGGCTCGGCCCGCACCGGCGCGAACAACGGCAGCACCAGCAGCGCCAGGTTGCCGGCGGCGGCGCGGGCGCGGCCGAGATCGAGCGTCAGCACGTAGTCGCTGCGCAGCTGCTGCCGCTCGGCCTTCTTCAGCAGCGATGCCAGCGTGCGCTGCGTCGGCTCGGCGGCGAGCCGCTCCAGCAAGGCATCGATGGCCTTGGCCGTGACCTGCAGCCCCTCCCCTTCCTTGGCGTGGCGCATGGTGGCCTCGACGGTGAGGTGCGGATCGTCGGCGTCGCCGGTGATGAGGCCGCGCACGCAGAAGAACGTCGGCTCGTGCCCCTCCGGCCAGGTCGTGTCCGGGAACATCGCTCTCATCATCCGCGTGCGCAGGACCGGGGCCGACACGTCGAGCACGAAGCACGCGAACGTCGTGCTCGGGCGCGACAGCAGCGACATCACGTCGGGGCACGGCAGGCCGCCGTGCGCCTGCCCGCCCAGGATCGGGTCGAGGGCCAACGCCGTGCCGAACACCTGCAGCGTCGGCTCCGGCAGCAGGAAGTACTCGCGCCGGTAGGAATCACGCACCCAGACCTCGTGCTTGCCGACCTGCTCCTGCTGGTAGGACCCCATGTTGCGCGTCGCGGCGGGCAGTTCGCGGTTGCCGACCAAGAGCCGCACTTCCTGCGCCTTCGCCGACGACTCGGTCAGCGACGCCACCATCAGCACCTTGTCGAGCGCGGCCAGCGGGAAGCCGAGCTCCTTCTCCATGCCGCCGAACGTGGCGCCGAGCACGGACAACTGCAGCTCCTCCCAGATCCCGCGGTCGCGCAGCAGCTCCAGGTCCACCGAGGCCATGTTGCTGTAGCCGTCGGGCAGCCAGGAGCGCAGGCGGGCGTCGTCCTGCGCCGGCACCAGGGCTGTGACCAGGGCGCTGGCCAACAGCAGCGGGATGGGGAATCGACACGAGGGGGCGGCGAGGTGCTGCATGGTCTCCGACTGCGGGAGCGCGCCAGCATATTCGCGGCCGGCCGCCGCGTCAGCGGCGCGTGCCGAGCAGGATCACCGCGGTGATCGTGGCGATCACCAGCGCTGCGACCAGCAGCACCGGCCAACCGGCGCGGCGGCGTTCATGGGTTTCGTTCATGGGTTTCGTTCACGTCCGCATGCTGCCATACAGGACCGCGCCCAGCGAGCCGAAGAAGATGGTCGGGATCCACGCCGCCACCACCGGGTCGACCAGGCTCAGGCTCAGGCTGCGGCAGGTCAGGTCCAACAGCAGGTATCCGCCACACATGGCGATCGCCCCGAGCACCCGTTCGATGCGGCTGCCACGTTCGTAGTAGACCGCCAGCGGCAGCACGAGCAGCAACAGGATGACGTTCGCCAGCGGGAACGTGATGTGCCGGTGCAGCGCGTACTTGACGTCGGGTCGGTTCGGCCGCGTGCGCTCGAGGTCGAGCAGGTCGGTGTAGCTGAGGGCGTCGGGGTCGAGCGTGTCGCGGCCCGCCTGCAGCAGCACCTCGGGGGTCACGTCGGGCCGGCCCAGGCGCAGCACGGGTTCCGCTTCGCGACCGCGCGTGAGCCGGCCGCCCAGGAGCCGCCAATCGCCGAGCTCGGCATCCCAGACGCCGCTCTCGGCGACGATCAGGCTGGCATCGCCGGCCAGCACTCCCTGCGCGAGCAGGTTGACCCCGCGCATCGTCTGCGTCGTCGGCGCGTATTCGGCGACGTAGAGATACTGACTGACATCGCCCGCGACCTCGTGCACGAGCGACTTGACCACGGCCTCGTTGCGGTCGAGCACGGCGCGGTCGGTCAGCAGACCGGCCCCCGCCACCGGCACCACCCACTGCCAGCACGCCGCCATCACGAGGCCGGCCGCGACCCCGACGTACAGCACCGGCCGCAGCACCGCCTGGATGCTGCGGCCGACGAACAGCATCGGCACGACCTCGTTGGCGTGCTGCAGGCGCGCCACGGTGAACATCGCCGCGATGGCCATCGCCAGCGGCGTGAAGGTCGTGAACAGGATCGGCACCAGCCGGGCGTAGTGCGTCAGCAGCAGCCAGGCCAGGTCGAAGCCGCCGTAGCCGGCCTCCTGCGCCCCTTCCGCGTACTTCGGCAGCCGGTTCAGCAGGTCGACGAGGATCGCCAGGAACAGGAAGAACGCCTCCGCCGCGAACAGCGCGCCGAGCACGATGCGGGTCACGTAACGATCGAGCCGGCTCATCGACGCAGCTGCCGCCAGCACAGCGGCACTCCCAACACCAACAAGAAGACGGCCGGCAGCCAGCCGAACAGCGGATTCTGCGTCGACAGCAGGAAGCGCGCGCCGAGCACCTCACCGAGGTAGAACAGGCCGAGCGGCAACAGCGCCAGCACCAGGGCGAAGACGCGGCCACGTTCGCGGGCCAGCTCGGCGATGCAGAAGCCGATCGGCGCCAGCAGCGTCGGCATCAGCGAGAAGCAGCAGCGCCGGAACAGCGTGTAGATGGCCTCGAACGGCTTCGGATGCACGCCGCGCAGCACCTCCGACAGCAACTGGTCCGAGCGCATGTCGTCGTCGCGGTCGTCCCGCCGGCGGATGTTGGCCAGCTCCTCCTGCGATACACCGAGGTGGAAGGTCGACGGTGACATCGCGCTGATCGGGTCGCGGATGCCGCTCAGCTCGATCGAGACGACGTCGTCTCCCTCCTTGGCCAGCGCGCTGACCCGATCGACGAAGACGATCGGACTGCCGTGCTCGAACAGCGGCTGCTGCAGGTAGAGCGTGCAGTCGAGGAAGTCGAACCGTTCGCCGTGGTCGGCGCGTTGGCGGAAGGTCAGCACCGCGCCGGTGCCCTCGGGGCGGATGCGGTCGCTGTTGGCGCCGACGTTGCGCAGCGCGGCCTTGGCGACGGTCGCCAGCACCCGGTACTTGCGGTAGTGCGCCTCGGGGATGACGTAGTGCAGCAGCAGCGAGCCGAGCACCGACTGCAGGATGCCGATCAGGATCGCCGCCAGCAGCGGCGTCGTCGGCGCGATGCCGGCGGCGCGGATCGCCGTCAGCTCACGGTCCTGCGCCGCGCGCGTGAACGTCAGCACCGAGGCGATCAGGAACGAGATCGTCAGCAGGTGCGGGAAGGTGTCCGCGGCCCACAGCAGGATGAACATCACCGCGTGCAGCAGGTTGCCGCCGCCGTTGTCCGCCATCTTGATGCCGCGGTAGATCGTGGAGACCAGCACGACGCCGAACAGCACGAGGAAGGTGATCGTGCCGTTGATCGCCAGTTCCTTGAGGTAGTATCGGTGCAGTTTCCACATCGACCGGCCCATGGTTCCGCAACGCCCGACGCCGGGCAATGACCCGCTGCCGCATTCCGTCGTGCTGACCGTCGGTCGCGCGCGCGCCGCCGCGTCGTCGGCGATCGCCGCGGGCCTCGCCACGCTGCTGCAGCACGACGTCGGGAGTTGGCCGCAGTCGGGTTGGCAGCGCCTCAAGCAGCGCACGGTGCGTGTGGTGCTGCGTGGGGAGCTCGACGGCGTGCCCGTGCACATCAAGGTCTACCGCCCGGACACCTTCGCCGACCGCGCCCGCGACGCTCTGCGCGGTCCACGCGGCGAGCGCGAAGCGCGGCAACTGCGCCGCGCCGCCGACCTCGGCCTGCCGGTGGTCGAAGCGCTGGCCAGCGGCCACTGCCTCGTCGACGACCGCCTCGGCAGCTTCGTGGTGACGCGCTCGGTCGCCGGGCAGCCGTTCACCTTCGCCGCCGGCCCGGCCGTGCTCGCGGCCGCCGGCGCGCTGCTGCGTACGCTGCACGACCGCGGCCTCGAGCCCGGCGACCTGCACCCCGGCAACCTGCTGGTCACCGACGCCGGCGAACTCCGCCTGCTCGACCTCGCCAGCGTGCGCCACGTCGACCACCCGGACCTCGCCGCACGCGCGCGGGGGCTGGCCTTCTTCTGCCAGGAGCTCGATGGCGGCGCCCTCGACCCGGCGGCTGCGCGGCTGCACCGCGGCTACCTCGACGCCGGCGCACCGCTGCCCGAGCGCTGGCGCGACGAGTTGACCTTGGCGACGCGGCGCTGGCGCGCCCAGGCCTTGCCGTCGTTCGGCCGTCGCGCCACGCGCGACAACCGCTACACCGAGGTCGAGCAGCGCCGCCGCGGCCAGCCGCGCTGGTTGTTCCATCGCGACGGCGACGGCGACGGCGCCCCGGCACTGCGGGCACGGCTCTGCGCGTTCGCCGAGCAGCCGCCGCCCCCCGACAAGAGCGGCCGCCGCGGCGCGGTCTGGCTCACCGCGGACTTCGCCGTCAAGCAGCGCGACGCCGCCGCGGCGCTGCGACTCTGGCGCGCCGCCTACTGGCTCACCTTCGCGCGGGTGCCGGCCGCGGCGCCGCTCGCGCTGCGCCTGTTCGCCGGCAAGGGCCTCGTGTTCAGCCGCCGGCTCGGGGCTTCGTTGGCCGAAGAGCTCACGAACGGGCACCTCGACGCCGACGCGGTGCGGCACGCCGCGCGCAGCGTCGGCGACAGCGTCGGCCGCCTGCACGCCCACGGCCTCGGCAATCGCGACCTCAAGCTCGACAACCTGGTGCGCGACCCGCGCAGCGGCACGGTGCACATGGTCGACCTCGACGGGGTGCGCCGCCGCGCCGCCATCGACAGCCGCGGCCGCGGCGCCGACCTGGGCCGGCTGCTCGCCGCGTTCCGCGGCGCGGGCAGCCCCGGCGGCCTGCCCACGCTGCGCAGGTTCCTCAGCGCCTACCTGCGCGCGCACCGTCGCCTGCTGCAGGCGCCGCCGCTGCGGCGGTTGCTGCGGCGCGCCGAGCAGCGCGCCGGCGAGTGGGCCTCGGCCCATCGCGTCCCGGCCGGCTGAGTCCAGGCGAGCGGCCGCTCAGGCGAACTGCAGCGCCGCCAGCCGGTTCTTCAGCGCCGCGTTGCCGCCGTCGAGCACCTCGAGGGTCTTGCCATCGCGGTAGTGGCGCTCGACGTGGTACTCCACGGTGTAGCCGAAACCGCCCTGGATCTGGATCGCCTCGTCGGCGGCGAGCACCATGGCGTCGACCGCGGCGATACGCGCCTGCAGCGCCGCTTCGACCGCGTCCTGGCCGAGGTCGGCGAGCCGCGCGGCGTGGAACGCGAGCTGCCGCGCACCGGCGATTTGCCGCCGCGCTTCGACGAGCTTCAGCTGCACGGCTTCCTGGGCCAGCAGCGGCTTGCCGAAGGCGATACGTTCGCCGGCGTGCTTGCTGGCCTGCTCACAGGCGCCGAGGCCGCCGCCGACCGCCGCCGCCGCCGTGCCGAGCCAGGCCACGAGCTCCGCGCGCCGGCCGGCCGCGACCGCCGCCTCGCCGCTGGCGAGCACGGTGACGTCCGCGCCGGCGAAGGTCACCCGCGCCGGGGCCGCGCTGTGCAGGCCGAGCGCGCGCAGCGGCTGCCGCTGCACCTTGGCGCCATCGACGAGCACGAGCACCGACTTGCCGCCGTCGTCGGCGATGGCGACGAAGTGCGCCGCCTCGCCGCCGCCGATGCACAGCGGCGCCGAACCCTGCAGCCGGCCGCCGGCGAGCACGAGCCCATCCGCCGCCGCGACGAAGGTGGCGAGCGCCCCGCCAAGCACCTCGCCGAGCGCGGCGTGGCCGCTCGCTTCCAGCGCCGCCGAGGCCATCGCCTGCCCGATCCACAGCCTGGCCAGCGAACCGCTGTGCGCGCCGACCGCTTCGAGCGCGGCGACGAACGGCACCAGGCCCATGCCGGCGCCGCCGTTCGCCTCGGCGACGGGGACGCCGAACACGCCGAGCTCGGCGAGGCCGTCGAACAGCCCCTTGGCGAAGCGACGGTGCTCGTCGAGCTCCAAAACCGCTGGGGCGACGGCGTCCGCGACGAACTTGCGGACGGTGTCGACGATCATGTCCTGGTCTTCGGTGAGTTGCAGGTTGTGCATCGGGGTCTCCGTTCAGCGCGCGCCTTCCCAGTAGTAGAGGAAGCGCGGTCCAGTGCTCGTGGTCAACAGCCGGTCGATGCCGCCCTGCGGCCCGGCGCGCTGCTGCAGCGCCCCGAACAGCAGCTGGCCGAGCGTGGCGCGGCGGCGCTGTTCGACGATCGTCACCGGCGAGCCGAGCTGCTGCCCGAACCACGCCACCACGGTGTCGTGGTCGCCGATGTCGTCGACGAGGCCGAGCTCCTTCGCCTTGCTGGCGCTGTAGACGGCGCCGTTGGCCGCCGCCACCACCTGCGCGCGATCGAGGCCGGGGCGGCCATCGTCGACCACCGTCACGAAGCGGTCGTAGAGCTCGTCGACGATGTCGGTGAGGATCTGGCACTCGGCCGGCTGCATCGGCCGCGTCATCGACAGCATGTCCTTGTACGGCGTGCGCTCCGACTTGATCGCGACCTGGTCGACGCCGAGCTTCTTGGCCGCTTCGGTGAAGTTCCAGGCGCTCATGATGACGCCGATGCTGCCGGTGATCGTCGTGCGCCGCGCCAGGATGCGCTCGCTGGCGACGGCGACGTAGTAACCGCCGCTCGCGGCGATGTCGCCGAACAGCGTCAGCACCCGCTTGTCGGGGTGCTCGCTGCGGAAGCGCCGCACCAGCTCGTAGATCTCGTCGGAGTCGGTGACGCCGCCGCCGGGCGAGTCGATGTAGAGCAGCACGCCGCGCACGTCGTCGGCGGCTGCCCGCCGCAGCCCGCGCCGCACCTGGGACACCGTGCCGCCGGCGGCGCCGAGCACCGGGTTCTGGTCCTCGGCGATGGCGCCGCGGATCGTGATCTGCAGCACCTTGGCCGCTCTCGGCTCGCCACTGCGCTGGCCGGCGACGTAGACCTCGTCGAAGTACTGGTCCTCGACGTCAACGCCGAGACCGGCGCTGGCGAAGCTGCCGACGCTGAGCACGAGCAGCAGCACGTTGAGGCCGGCGGAGGCGATCAGCAGGATGCCGAGGAAGATGGCGATGAAGAACGACACGCCGCGCCCACCCTGCGGCGGTGGTGGCGGCGGGTAGCCCATCGGCCACGACGGCGTCTGCGGCGGCACTCCGGGCGGGTTCGGCGGCATCGGGGTCATACGATCAGGCCGGGTTGATCAGGCCGCGGGCGATGACGAGGCGCTGGATGTCGGTGGCGCCTTCGTAGATCTCAGTGATGCGCGCGTCGCGCAGCAGCCGTTCGACCGGGTGCGTGCCGTCCGCGCCCTGGCTGCCGAGCATCGATACGGCGGCGCGCGCGGCGCGGTTGGCGAGCCGCGACGCGCACGACTTCGCCATCGCCGCCTCGGTGCTGCAGCGCACCCCCTGGTCGCGCAGGATCGCCGCGCGCCAGATCAGGAAGCGGTAGGCGTCGAGCTCGCTGGCGAGGTCGGCCAGCGTCCACTGGTCGGCCTGCGACGCCGTCGAGCGCCCCTTCTGGTCGACCTGCGCGGCGAGGTGGTCGCGCATCATTTCGACGGCGCTGCGGGCGACGCCGAGCGACTGCGAGGCGATGCCGAGCCGGCCGCCGTCCAGCGTATCGAGCGCGATGGTGAAGCCCTGGCCCTCCTGCGCGAGCAGGCAATCGGCCGGCACCTTGACGTTGTCGAGCACGATCTCGGTGGTCGGCGAGCCCCGCAAGCCGAGCTTGCGTTCCTTCTTGCCGACACCGACGCCGGGCCAGCTCTTCTCGACCACGAACGCCGAGATGCCCTTGACGCGATCGGGGCCGGTGCGCGCGAACACCACGAACAGCTGCGCCTCGCTGCCGGTCGTGATCCACAGCTTGGCGCCGTTCATCACGTAGTGGTCGCCGACACGCTTCGCCTCGCAGCGCAGCGCCGCGGCGTCGCTGCCGGAGTAGGCCTCGCTGAGGCAGTAGGCGCCGAGCCACTCACCGGTGACGAGCTTCGGGAACCAGCGCCGCTGCTGCGCCTCGGTGCCCCACTTGCCGAGCAGCGAGTTGACCAGCGAGTTGTGCACGCTGATGGTCACGCCGGTCGAGACGCAGACGGCGTTGATCTCCTCCAGCATCACGCAGCTGGCGAGGTTGCCCATCGCCGAGCCGCCGTGCGCCTTGGCCACCGTCGTGCGCAAGAGACCCAGCTTCGCCGCCGCCTGGATGGCGTCGCGCGGGAACTTCGCCTCCGCGTCGTAGACCGCGGCGTTGCCGAGGTGCTGCTGCGCGTAGTCGCGCACGAAGGCGCGGAACTGCTGCAGATCGGGCGACAGCTGGAAGTCGGCGACCTGGACGGCGGGTGCGGCGGAGCTGGTCATCGGCGGTTCCTCAGGCGTAGTCGTAGAAGCCCTTCTTGGTCTTGCGGCCGAGGTGGCCGGCGGCGACGAGGCGGCGCATCAGCGGGCAGGCGCGGTATTTGTCGTCGCCGAGGCCCTCCTTGAGCACGTCCAGGATCGACACGCAGACGTCGAGACCGATGAAGTCGGCGAGCGTCAGCGGGCCCATCGGGTGGTTCATGCCGAGCTTCATGATCTCGTCGATCGCCTCGCGCGTGGCGACGCCCTCCATCAGGGCGAAGGCGGCCTCGTTGATCATCGGCATCAGGATGCGATTGGCGACGAAGCCCGGGTAGTCGTTGGCGAGCACCGGGATCTTGCCGAGCGCGCGCGACCAGCCGTTGACGAGCTCGCAGGTGGCGTCGCTGGTGTCGTTGCCGCGGATCACCTCGACCAGCTTCATCAGCGGCACCGGGTTCATGAAGTGCATGCCGATGACGCGGTCGGCGCGCCTGGTCTTCGCCGCCAGGGCGGTGATCGAGATCGACGACGTGTTGCTGGCGAGGATGGCGCCGGCCGGCAGCGTGCTGTCGGCGGCCTGGAACACCTTGGTCTTGACCTCGCGGTTCTCGGTCACCGCCTCGACGCAGAGCTGCACCGAGGACAACACGCCCATGTCGGTGGTCGTCGTCAGCAGCTGTTTGGCCCGGTCGGCGGCGGCCGCCTCGAGCGTCTTCTTCTCGACGAACTTGCCGAGGCTCTTGTGGATCGTCTCGACGGCGCGGTCGAGGAACTTCTGGTCGAGGTCGACCAGGTGCGTGCGCACGCCGCAGGTCGCGAAGACCTGGGCGATGCCGTTGCCCATGGTGCCGGCGCCGATGACGGCGACCGCGGAAGGAAGGTTGCTGTTGCTCATGGCGGGTCTCCTGGTGGCTCAGATGCTCTCGACGCTCATGACGACGGCGTTGCCGCCGCCGAGGCACAGGCCGGCGAGGCCGCGGCTCTTGCCGTGCCGCCGCAGCGCGTGCAGCAGCGTGACCAGGACGCGCGTGCCGGAGCAGCCGATCGGGTGGCCGAGCGCGACGGCGCCGCCGTGCACGTTCCACTTGGCGGCGTCGACCTCGAGCTTCTGCTGCAGCGCGACCATCTGCACCGAGAACGCCTCGTTCATCTCGACGAGGTCGAAGTCGTTCGGGCGGCAGTTCTGCAGCGCGCACAGCTTCCGGGTGGCGACCTCGGGGGCCATCATCACCCACTCCGGCGCCATGCCGCCGGTGGCGTAGCCGGTGATGCGCGCCAGCGGCTTCAGGCCGTGCGCCTTGGCGAAGTCCTCGTCGCAGACCATCACCGCCGCGGCGCCGTCGTTGATCGAACTGGCGTTGCCGGCGGTGACGCTGCCGCCGTTCGGCTTGAACGCGGGCTTGAGCTTGGCCAGCGCCTCGACGGTGCTGTCGGCGCGCGGGCCTTCGTCGACCTGGAAGACGATCGGGTCGCCCTTCTTCTGCTTGATCGACACCGGGAAGACCTCGGCGGCGAAGGCGCCGGCCTGCTGCGCCGCGACGGCGCGGCGGTGGCTCTCGGCGGCGTAGGCGTCCTGCGCCTCGCGCGAGATGTGGAACTTCTCGGCCACCAGCTCGCCGGTGTTGCCCATGTGGAAGTTGTTGTAGTGGTCCCACAGGCCGTCCCAGACGATGGCGTCGAGCGCCTGGGTGTGGCCGAGGCGGGCGCCGCCGCGCGCCGCGGGCAGGTAGTACGGCGCGTTCGACATCGACTCCATGCCGCCGGCGATCGCCACCTTCAGGTCCCCGGCCTTGATCGCCTGCGCCGCGAGCATCACGGTCTTGAGGCCCGAGCCGCAGACCTTGTTGATCGTCACCGCGGCCTGGCTGTCGGGGATGCCGGCGAGGCGCAGCGCCTGGCGCGCCGGGTTCTGCCCGAGCCCGGCTTGCAGCACGTTGCCCATCAGCACCTCCTCGACGGCGTCGGCAGGCACCCCCGCGCGGCGCAGCGCTTCGGCGACGGCGAGGCCACCGAGTTGGGGGGCGGAGAACGAAGCCAGGGCTCCTTGGAACTTGCCGATCGCGGTGCGGCAAGCGGAGACGATCACGGGACGGCCCATCGAAGTGCTCGCGGTGCGGGGGAGAGATCGCACAACCACGGCGCGGCGACGGAATGTCGCTGGCGGGTTGGCGGGCGACGATCCTAGGTGGGCACTCTGCCGCCGCCAAGGCTGCTCCTCGCAGAGAAACGAAGCGCGCAAGCCCTACGCCGGAATGCTGATGCGCGCGTCGCAGTCGCCGTTGCCGGGCCCCGCTGCAGGCGGCGGCGCCGGCTGGCGACCGGCTGGCGACCGGCTGGCGACCGGCCTGAGAACCGGCCTGAGAGACGCCGGAGGCAGCGACCATAACGAAAACACCCCGGGTCGCGGACGACCCGGGGCGTTCTCGATCCTGATTCTCTTACTGGTGGAGTCGAGGGGGCTCGAACCCCTGACCTATGCATTGCGAACGCATCGCTCTACCAACTGAGCTACGACCCCGCAGTGTTGGGGCGCGACACGTTAGCGAGCCGGCGCCGCCGGGTAAAGAGTCTGCTGCGCCAACTTCGTCGTCGGCAGCACCGCGCGCAACAGCCCGGGGCGCGGGGCGCCGGCGGTCCGGAAGCCCGGCACCCGCTCCCGTTCGACCTCGAAGGTGAACCCGCCGAGCGCGAGCACGGCGTGCGGGCCGCCGAGCTCGGTGATGCCGAACGGCAGCACCACCGGCCCACGCAGCTGGCAATCGGCGGCGACGTGCAGTTCGCCCGCCAGCACCAGGCCGGCGTCGACCTGCACCGACCGCGCCCCGCGCGCGAGCCCGACGTAGCAGGCGCCTCCACCTTCGACCGGGCCGCAGAAGCTCTCGCTGCTGCGCAGCACCTCGCCGGCCGTCCAGCGGCCGTTGCCGTCGGCGTCGGCGAACGCCGTGGCGCCACGTTCGAGCGCCGTCGCCAACACCAGGCGGGCGCCGCGCACGCGCACGGAGCGGCCGAGGTAGAGATTGCCGCAGACGACGATCACGAGGTCGCGGTTCAGCACCACCTCGAAGGCCGTGGCGCCACCCTCGAGCCACAGGTTGCCGGGCACCACCAGCAGATCGCCCGGCACGTTCGGCGCAGCGCTGGCGCCGGCCCAGACGAAGTCGTCGCGGTCGGTGCCGGCGTCGAGGTTGAGCAGGGCGATGCCGGCATCCCGTCGGAAGCCGGGCACCAGGTCGGCGCGCGTCGCGGCGGCCAACGCCGCC
>JAEUHT010000045.1 GCA_016793265.1 Planctomycetota bacterium | reverse complement strand
ACCGCCGCGGATCGAGCCGGCATCGACGTTGCCGGTGCAACCGTCGCCTTCGCGTAGCCCGAGCGAGTAGGGACGCGCCGCATCGATGGTCATCTCCCGGCTGTTGCCGAGCACGTCGAACAAGCCGAAGGGGTTGGGCTCGAAGGTGCCCACGGGCGCATGTGCAGGCCAGCCGTCTTCAGGCTGCAGGTGACCGACGTCACCCGGGGAAAACCACGTGCTCAGCTTCCACAGCATGCCGTCGGCGAGGTTCTCGCTGCCGTCCAGCGAACTCACGCCTCCGCCGCACCAGGTGCGTCCGGTCGTGCCGCCGCGCGCCCCATACTCCCATTGCGCCCCCGTCGGTAGCGTGAGCCCCCACTCCGCGGCGATGCGCACAGCCTCGCCATGACCGACGGTGTCCACCGGATTGGCCCAAGTGATCGGCTGCGCCGGGTTCTCCGCGACGCTGCCCACCTTGATCAGGCAGTTGTTGTGGCCGCGCTGACGCACCCACTGCGCCTGCGTCACCTCGAACTTGCCGAGGAAGAACGGATCGAGGCAAACCTCGACCGACGGCGTGTCGGCAGCGACCGCTTCGGGATCGTAATGCGGGCCCGCAGCGTCCAGATCGGCGCCGATGCGCACCATGCCACCGGGCAACAGCACGAGCACGATGCCGTCGCGTTCGCCGATGTGGAAGCGGCCGTCCGGGCCGCGCTCGGGAACCTCCCCGGAAGCGAGGTGGGCGAACTCGAAGAAGCCCGAGTGCGAGTCCCGACCGAGCGGCACGAGACCGAACTGCGGGGCGATGCGAAGCCCACGGTACACCGGACTCAGGACCGGGTCGGCCAACTCGTCCAGCGTCGCCCGCCACTGCTCAGCGGCCGCGTCGAGACTCGCGACGCGCAGCCGCTCGGCGCGCGCCCTGCGGGCGACCAGGCGCTCGCGATCGGCGGCGAGCACTTCGAGCCCCAGCACCAATTCGCCGAGGTTGCGGAACAGCGGCCGATCAGCAGGATCCGAGAAGGCAACGCCCTCGACGAGCTCATGCCGGCGCAGCAGCGGCCCCTCGTGCTCCCGCAACTCGACCAGCCAGTCCTGCCAGCCGGCCGCTCGGTGGCTGGTGGCGTCGAGCATGTCCGCGCGCAGATCGTCGATCGCCCCCTGGGTTCGACGCCAGACCCGGTCGTCGTTGCGCTCGGCCTCCGTCATTGCCCGCCCGCGCCGCCGCACGCTTTCCAGGTCGCGCTCGTGTCGCGCGCGACGGCCGAGCAGTTCGTCCGCCTCGACCAGCCACGCGTCGATGCCATCGGGCCTCGTGACCACTTCCGGTCGCGCGGGCCACAGCTCGTCGGAACGCTGGTGCAGGTCCCGGACGCGGTGCAGATCGGAGAGCCGCACGGTCTTGATCAGTTCGATGGACTGCACCCAGTAGAGGCTGGTTGGCAGCACGACGGCAAAGGCCGCTCCGAGCACCAGGCCGAGCGCCAGCAGTGGGCGACGCCGTACCCAGCGCCGAGTGCTCAACCACAAACCGGGCGGCCGCGCGCTTGGCCGCCGGCCCTCCAGCACCGCTCGTAGATCGGCCTGGAACGCGGCGGCATCCCGGTACCGCCGGGATGGCTCGGGTGACATGGCCGTGGCGCAGACGATGGCGACGTGCTCGGGCAGCCGCGGATCGAGTTCGCGCAGCGAACGCGGCGTCGTGCGCAGGATGCCGTTGCGCAGGCCTTCGGCGCTGGCTCCCACGAACGGCAGTTGCAGACCGAGCGCGTGGTACATCGTCGCGCCGACCGCGTAGAGGTCGGAGGCGATCGAGGCGTGTCCGTCGGCAGCGAGCAGCTCAGGCGCCATGTAGGGCAGCGTGCCGAGCGAATCGCTGCTGCGGGTGATCGTCGTCGCCGTGGTGACGTGGGCGAGACCGAAGTCGATCAGTCTCACCCGCCCATCGTCGGCGACCAGGACGTTGGACGGCTTGACGTCGCGGTGCAGCACGCCGCGCTGGTGCGCGTGCTGCAGGGCGTCGAGCACCTGCACCAGCACCTCGAGCACGAAGCGCGGCCACGGTCGCAGCTGGCCGGTGGCCGGCATGCGCGCGAGGTGGGCGCCGCGCTCGGCGACGACCGAGTCCCCGCCTTCCGCGCGCGCCGCGGCGATCAGCTCGGCCAGAGAACGGCCGACGACCAGATCCATCGCGAACCACGGCAGCTCGTCGTCCACGCCGACGTCGATGACCCGCACGATGCCCGGGTGCTGCAGCACGCCCACGGCCGCGACCTCGCGGGCGAAGCGTTGCCGGCCGTAATCACCGTCGAGCAGCTCAGGCCGCACGATCTTGACCGCACATTCCTCCGCCAGCCCTTCGCCGCGTGCCCGGTAGACGACGCCCATGCCACCGCGCCCGATGCGGCGCAGCAGCGTGAAGGCGCCAACGCGGGCCGGCACAACATGGTCGTGCAGGAAGCCGTGCCGCTGCAGCCGCAGCGCGTGCCCTTCGAGCTCCACGGCGCGATCCGGGTGCTCGCGAAGCAGGCGCCGCCAGCCCGAGCTGTCGCCGGCGTGCAGGCGCCGCAGGCCCTCGACCAGCACCGCGTCGAGGTTGTGGGTCTCGTCCTCAGGGGATCCGGACGGCGTGGGCATGGGCTGAACTCGGTGGACGTCTACGCCGGCGAAGCAGACTCCCAGGAGTGCGCCCTTTCGGCAAGAGGCGTGCTCCGCTAGCTTCTTCAGCCGAATGACGCGCGACGAGGAGGATGTGACGGACACCACCTGGTGGAACGATCACCTGCCGCGCGTGCACGAGTTCGTTCGCCGTCGCCTGCGCCCGGAGCTGCGCAACCTCGAGGGGGCGACCGAGATGGTGCAGTCCGCGTGCGGCGACCTGCTGGAGGAGCTGCGCCATGGACGGTCGAAGCCTCGAGCCAGGCACCGCTGGGGCCTGCTGCGCGTCGCCCTGCGCAAGATCGTGCAGAAGCACCGCTACCACGCGGCGCGCAAACGCGACCGGCGCCGCCTGCTGCCTGACTTCGCACCGGACGGACTGCCCGGCAGCAACACCGGCCCGCTCGGCGCAATGATCGCCGCCGAACGCGCGCGCGCGCTGGCGACGGCGATGCAGCGGCTGCCCGAGCACTACCAACGCATCATCGAGTGGGTGCACTTCGAGAAGCTGCCGCACGTCGAGACGGCGGCGCGGCTCGGGCGCACCGAGGACGCCAGCAAGATGCTGCTCAGCCGCGCGATGGCGCGGCTGGCGGCGGAGCTGGCGTTCCTGGCGCCGAAGGGATGAGGCGCGCTCGGCGTCAGGAGTTTCCCACCTGGGCGCGCACGGCGTTGGAGTAGGACGAAGAGGTGATCTTCCAGTTGATGTCGAGCACGAACTGGATCGCTTGGTTGTGTACTGCGATGCCGACGAGGCTCGGGTCATTGGGGATCGGCAGGCTGTAGTCGTTGGTGCCGTAGACGAGGTCGAGCGCGTCCGGCATGGCCTGCAGGAAGCACCCCGGCTCGGCGCCGAACAGGTGGATCAGGCCGACGTTCACCAGGGTCATCGACAGGCCGGTGATCATCCAAGGGAAGGCGTTGGGGTCGGTGTTGTTGACGTGGATGCGGTAGGTCGTGCCAATGACGGGACGCTGCACGACGGAGATCGCCATCGTGCCGTTGGCGCCTGCACAGCCGGGACCGTAGTTGCTGACTGTGGCGGGGCCTGAGCCGGAGTAGAGCCAGGTCTGGTTCGAGGGCAAGCCGGTCCAACTGGATGGACTCGTCCAACCACCCATCACAACGCCGGTGCCGCGCCAGGAGTCGTAGAAAGCCGCGGCCCACGAGCGCGCAGACGGCGGCGAAGCGATTGACACGGCCGTCCACGAGGAGCCGTCCCATTCGTGAGTGTCGTTGGACTGGAATGTCCAGTACTGCTGCCCAGCAAACCTCACGAGGCGGTTCCGCGAGCTGTCGTAGAACAAGCTGGCGCCATAGAGACCAGCTGACGTAGGGCCTCCGCCGACTGCGTACCAGTTCGAGCCGTCCCACTCCCAATGGTCGTCCCATGCACCACCGGTGTTCGGGGCCCCGGCTCCATCCACGAGCGCGATGCGCGACCTCGTTCCGTCGTATGCCATCCCGGCCGCGCTGCGCGGAGGTGGTGACTGTGCGGGCAATACCTGCGTCCAGTCGGTGCCGTCCCACAGCCAGGTATCACCGAGCTTGTTGATGTCTTCCCCGCCGAACAAGACACAGACCTGATGGACAGGGTCATAGGCGAGGGAAGCCTGCAACCTCGGGGATGGACTGTTCTGCGATTGGACCATCTGCCAGTCGGTTCCGTCCCAGAGCCAGGTTTCTGCCGTGTAGGTTCCACCGATGATCAACCCGCCGAACATCACCACGCGATTGCGCGCCCGGTCGAATGCGATGGCGGAGTAAAGGCGTGTAGTCGGCGTGTGCGCGGGCGCTTGCAGGGTCCACTGCCCATCCCACGTCCAGGTCTGGTTGCTGGAGCCCGCTCCGATGCCCGACCCCAGTCGCCCGCCGTAGAGCACGCCTTGGCCCGTCAGGTCGTTGAACGCCCCGACCGGATGCGCGCGCGCGGTCGGCCCAGGCGTAGACAGCAAGTTCCACGACATCTGGGCAAGGGCAGGCGCCGATGCCATGGTGAGGGTGAGAATCGACAGAAGGCGCGGTGTGAAGATGGGGCTCATGGTCTCGAGGCAGGGTGGAGGCCGCCCCGAACGGCACTTCACCGCTGGGGGTCCCGCGAACGCGCCAGCAGCTAACCGAGGTAACGCGGCCTCCGCAGTTTCTCCGGCCTCCCTCAACCACCGACGCGGAAGAACATTGCATCCGACGAACCGAAAGCGTTGGGGGCGGGTGTAGGAAGTTCAAGCTGCGGTCCCGGACCACCCGGAGCCCACCCCGGCCAACCTCCCGCCCGCGCACGTCCCCGTCCAGCCGGTTGCAAGAGCCCGTTTCGGGCGCGTTCCCACCAGTTTCGCGCCCTCCGGACGCACCGCTTCCCCACCACGACCTCCCCGAGGTCACCACACCGCGATCACCATCACTGCGCGACATCCTCGTCGACGTCGCCCACCCAGTCTCCTGCCGGCGGCGCACGGCTCCCCGCCTGCTCCGGCGCCGACGACGACAGCCCCATCGCCAGCAGCACCCGCGCAATCGCCCCCGGGTCGTGGATTGCGGCCAGCACCCGCCGGACCCCAGAGCACTTCGGGCACACCAGCACCTCGATCCCGAACGCCCGGCACGAGCCCGAGCTGCACGAGGGCAAGACCAAGCCGCCGCGGCCGTACACCGAGAACACGCTGCTCGCCGCAATGGAGACCTGCGGCCGCTTGATCGACGACGAGCAGCTGCGCGAGGCGATGCGCGGCCGCGGCCTCGGCACGCCGGCGACGCGCGCGTCGATCCTCGAGACGCCGATCGGCCGCGCCCACGTGCGCCGCGACAAGAAGGCGCTGCGCGTCACCGATCTCGGCCGCTATCTGATCGCGATCATCGCCGACCCGGTGCTGAAGTCGCCCGAGCTGACCGGCGAGTGGGAGTTCAAGCTCGGCGAGATCGAACGCGGCAAGCGCGAGCGCGCCGACTTCATGACGGAGATCGGGCATATGATCCGTCTGCTCGTCACCTCAAACCTGTCGCCGCCGCCGGTCAGCGAAGGGCTCGGCCTGTGCCCGCGTTGCCGCGCGCCGGTGATCGAGGGCCGCGAGGCGTTCGGCTGTTCTCGCTGGCGCGAGGAATGCACGTTCCGGCTGCCGAAGCTCCACCGCAGCGTGACGCTCACACCGCAGCAGGTGCGCGAGCTGACCACACGCGGCGTCGTGCTACGGCCGATGGTGATCGACGGCGAACCGCGCATCCTCTGCCGCACCGCCACCGGCGCGCCGTTCGACCTCGCGCCGCCGAGCCGCGAAGCGCAGCACCCGGCAGCGGCACCAAGAGCCCGCATCGCCGGTGGCGCCAGCGCGAGCAGGAGTAGCGCTCCGCGGCAGGACCGGCGGGCCGCCGCGGCGTCGATCAAAACGACCCGACCGTGAGTTGCAGCGCGTTCGTGGCGGCGATCTCGCCGGCACCGAACGCCACCAGCTGGTGGTAGAGGGTGCCGCCGACGAGCTGCGGCGAGTTGGGCAAGGTCAGCTGCGCGTAGGCCACACCGGTGGACGCGTTGAGCAGGCCGAGCAGGTCGAGCGAAACGTAGGCGTTGCAGCCGGGGAGCGCCGCCGCGAACAAGGAGTCGATGGGAAAGCCGGGCACGATCGGCGTGAACCCGTAGATCGAGAGCGCGGTGCTCGCCGGCAGGCCGGTCGCGATGGCGAGGAAGTCGGAGCCGATCCACGGGAGCCCGGACGCCTCGAGTACCGCCGTACCACCGCTGCTCGCGCATCCGGTGCCGACCGACGTGACTGCCGCGGGGCAGCTCGTCGCGAGTCGCGCGAAGTTGTGTGAGGGCACTGAGTCGGCGAGGAGGAACACGCCACCGATGCACAGCTCCCCCCGCTTGTCGAAGACCACAGCACGCGCCGCCGGGACGGAGAAGACCGACGTCGAGTTCGTGAGTCCACCGCCAATCGGTGACCAGGCAGAACCGTTCCAGCGCGCCACATTGTTGGCCGGCTGCGCACCCGCCGAGGCGAAGGTGCCTCCCGCGACTAGATCGCCGTTCGGCAGGGTCGTGATCGTGTTGACGCGGTAGTTGAACCCGGCACCGAGCGGCGACCACGAGTAGTTGTCCCACCGCGCAATTCTGTTGGCGCTCACTCCACCGGCCTGCGTGAAG
>JAEUHT010000033.1 GCA_016793265.1 Planctomycetota bacterium | reverse complement strand
AGCCAGGCGCGCGCGTGCGTGGCATCGCCGACCGGCGCCGTGTCGAGCCGCACTTCGGGGCGGGGGCCGAGGCCGCAACGTAGCAGTTCGAGGCCGGTGAACACGACCAGCAGCGTGGTCGCGGCGTGGCGGCGCCAGCGTTCGTCGCCACCGCCACCGTCGAGCGCGAGCGCCCAGAGCAGCGCCAGCGACGGCACGCACAACGCGCCGAGCCGGGAGTAGCCGAAGAACAGCGCCACGACCACGAACTCGGCCAGCAACAAGCAGAGCCACGGCGCCGCGGCTCGGTGCTGGCGTGCGCGCCACAGGCCGGCCCCGGTCAGCACCAGCAGCACCGCGCGCCAGGCGCCGGCGAGGCCGCCGATGGGCGTGACGAGGTCGACGGGTTCGCGCACGCCGGAGGCCCCGGTCGGCAGGGCGTAGCCGCCGAAGCCGGTGGCAGCACCGCGCCACGCCAGCACCAACTTCTTGCCGACGAGGGCCAACGCCGCGCCGGGGTCGTGCCGCATCCAGTCGAGGCCGAGCCGGTAGCCGTGGTTGATCGCGAGCAGGTGCGGCGGGTAGTCGAACGTGAGTTCGTGGATGCCGCGCAGCGCGGCGGCGAGGCCGCGCGGGTAGCGCCCCGGGCCTCCCGTCAGCGGCGGTTCGCGGTCGAGCGCCTGCCGGGTGAAGCCACCGGACGATTCCGGGCAGTTGGCGAGGAAGAAGTTCAGCGGCCCGTAGAGCGCCACCAGCGGCGTACGCAGCGGTTCGGGGCGGGTGCCGTAGGCCTGCTGCAGCACGTCGAGGTCCGCGGCGTCGACGCCGTGGCCGCCGCGGGCGCGTACGGTGTCGTCGACGAAGCGGAACGCCATCGTGCGCGCGAATGCCGGCATGGCCGCCAGTTCGTGCAGCGCCGCGTCAGACCAGGGCAAGGATCCAGGCAGCGGCAGGACCGCCGGTGGGTTGGTCCTGAAGCCCGCCGAGTTGGCCTGCAGGATCGCGCTGGCGGCATGCACCTGCCACGGCAGCAACACGGCCGTCATCGTCGCGACCATCACCAGCAGCGGCCGCGCGGCATGTCGCCGCCGGCAGCAGATCAGCCAGCCGCCGACGAGCGCGACGAAGGCGAGGTGGTCGGCGCGGAACAGGCACGCCGCGGCCGAGAGCCCGCCGAAGCGTGCGGCGGCGCCGAGCCGACCGGCGCGGAGGTGGTCGTTGTCGAGCAGCGAGAGCACAACCAGCAGCAGGTACGGCGTCTCGGTGTGCAGGCCGCTGCTGAGCAGGGCGAGGCTCGAACTCAGCGCGCAGATCGCACCGGCGACGAAGGCGACGCGTTCGCGGAAGGCGCGCCGCAGCGCCAGGTAGACGAGCGGGGCGATGGCGGCGCCGAGCATGGCCATGATGGCGCGGGCGAGGCCGAACGAATGGCCATCGGTGAGCAGCCGGCACAGCCAGACCATGCCGGGCGGGCGGAACGGCAGCGCCAGTTCGGGATCGCCGGCTGGTGCGGTGACCAGGCGCGCCCACACCGGGGCGTCCCCCTGGTAGCCGGCGGCGAACGCCGCGTCGCGGTCGGGGCCGGCCAGCCAGGCGCCGAACCGCACCAGGGCGCCGAGGGCGAACAGCAGCAGCAGGCGGCGGCGCGGATCCGGGGCGGGCATCGGCGGCGCAGCATACGGCGGCGATACTCCGGCACCGCATCGCCGCTACGCTCGTGCCGCGATGAGGATCAGCCTGTTGGTGGTGTCGCACAAGCAGCCGACCTGGGTGCTGGCTGCGAGCGAGGAGTACGAACGGCGGCTGCCGCGGGAGTGGTCGTTCTCGCTCGTCGAGATCAAGCCGGAGGCGCGCACCTCCGGCGTCACCACCGAGCGGGTGCAGGCCGCCGAGGCGGTGCGGCTGCGGGCGGCGCTGCCGAAGAACGTGCAGGTCGTCGCGCTCGACGAGCGTGGCGACGCCTGGTCGAGCGAGCAGTTCGCGGCGGCGATGCGGCGCTGGCAGCTCGATGGCCGCGACCTCGCCTTCGTGATCGGCGGTGCCGATGGGCTGGACCCTGGCCTGCGCAACGGCGCCCACCGCCGCCTGTCGCTGTCGGCGATGACGCTGCCGCACGGCCTGGCGCGGGTCGTGCTCGTCGAGCAGCTCTACCGCGTCTCGACGCTGTTGGCCGGGCATCCTTACCACAAGTGAGGTGGTGCCGGACCGGGCGGTGGCACCGCCGGTTCGCGCCAGGGGGGGCTCGTGGGGACGACGTGGCCAGGATCGGCTCAGATGCCGCCCGCGGTCCTTCCGATGTTGCGGCGGATGTCGCAGCCTGGCGCAGAGACCCCGCCCCGGATCGCCCCGCCCCCCGCGCCGGAAGCCGTGCTGGCCGTGCTCGGTCGCCGCCAGCGCAACGCCTTCGTCGTCGGCACCGTGGTGGTGCTGCTCGTCGTGGTCGGTGTCGGCCTGGCGGGTGGCTCGGCGCTGCTGGTGCTGCCGGTGCTGCTGGCCGCGCTGACCGCCATCGGCATCTGCGAGAGCCGGTTCGGCCGGCTCGTGTTCTCGCGCGTCGATCTGCTGGAGACGGCGCGTCGCTCGGCGCTGGCCGAGGCGACGTCGAAGGCGCAGTTCCTGGCCAACATGAGCCACGAGATCCGCACGCCGATGAACGGCATCCTCGGCATGGCCGAGCTGCTGACACGCACGCGCCTCGACGCCGAGCAGGAGCAGATGGCGACCACCATCCAGGCCTCTGCGGAAGCGCTGCTGACGGTGCTCAACGACATCCTCGACTTCTCGAAGATCGAGGCCGGCAAGCTCGAGCTCGAGGTCGCCACCTTCGACGCCTGGCAGCTGGTCGACGACTGCGCTGGCCTGCTGCACGCCACTGCGGACCAGAAGGGCGTCGAGCTGATGACCTACATCGACCCACGCCTGTCGCGCAGCCTGACCGGGGACTCGGCGCGCGTGCGGCAGGTGGTGCTGAACTTCCTCACCAACGCGGTGAAGTTCACGATCGACGGCGAGGTGGTGCTCGGCGTCGATCTCGTCACCGACGGTGCCCAGGAGCAGACGATGCGCTTCTGGGTGCGCGACACCGGCGTCGGCATCAGCCAGGAGGCGATCGGGAGGTTGTTCTCGCCGTTCGCCCAGGCCGACGCGTCGACCACGCGCCGCTTCGGCGGCACCGGCCTCGGCCTGACCATCTGCCGGCGGCTCGCCGAGATGATGGGCGGCCGGGTCGAGGTGACGAGCGAACCGGGCAAGGGCTCGACGTTCTCGTTCTTCGTCACGTTGGCCAAGGGCGACAGCTGCAACGCGCGGCCGCGGCCCGAGGACGTCGACCTCACCGGGCACTCGGTGTTGATCGTCGACGACAACGAGACCAACCGTCAGTTGATGGTGATGCAGTTGACGCCGACGCGCATCGGCATCGACGTCGCCTCCAACGCCATCTCGGCGATCGAGGTGCTGCGGCACGCGGCGCGCGAGAAGCGGCCGTTCTCGATGGCGATCCTCGACATGGCGATGCCCGGCATCGACGGCATGCAGCTCGCGCTGGCGATCCGCAACGACCCCGAGATCCCGCTGACACCGGTCGCGCTGGCCAGTTCGCTCGGCACGCGGCCGGGTCTGTCGGAGATGGCCGAGGCCGACATCTTCCGGTGGCTGAACAAGCCGCTGTCGTCGGGTCGGTTGCTCCAGGTCGTGCGCGACATGGCCGGCAAGCGGGTGCCGCGCGGCGGCGGGGTGCGCAGCGTCGACGAGGCACCGGCAGCGCTGGTGGCCGCGGAGAACGCCGCCGAGCTGCCGGTGCTCGTGGCCGAGGACAACGAGATCAACCGGCGTGTTCTCGCCGGCATGTTGCAGCGCATCGGCTGCCAGGTGACCTTCGCGGTCGACGGCCGCGAAGCCGTGCAGCTGGCCGGCAGCCGCGAGTTCGCGCTGATCCTGATGGACTGCCAGATGCCCGAACTGGACGGCTACGAGGCGACCAAGGCGATCCGCGCCAAGGGCGGCCCGCTCACCAGCGTGCCGATCATCGCGTTGACCGCGAACGTGCTGCCGAGCGATCGCGACGCTTGTCTGCAGGCGGGCATGAACGACTTCCTCGGCAAGCCGGTCAAGCTCGACGTGCTGCGGGCGTGTGTGCAGCGGTGGGGGCGCCACCTGGCGCCGACCGTCAGCGGCGCTGCGGCGGACTGAGCGCTAGAGATCGTAGAAGCGCAGGTCGCGGCCGGTGACCTGTTTGGTCCAGGCGTAGATCTGGCCGGCGTGGCCCGAACTGTGTTCGAGCACGTGCAACACCGCCGACAGGCCGGTCTCGCGGTAGCGACCCTGCACCGTGCGTTCGCGCAACAGGTCGGTCACGGCTGCCGCGTCGACCGCGGCGCAGGCGAGCGTGTAGACCCCAGCGAGTCGGTCGCCGAGCGCCGTGGCGTCGAGACCGCCAGCGGCGGCGAACTCGGCCGCACGATCGCGCGAGTCCGGCGCGGCGCCGAAGGTGGCGAGGATCCACTGCGTCGTATTGCCGCACAGGTGCAGCACGAGGTTGCCGACCGAGTTGCAGTTCGGCGACGGACGTTGCCAGACCGCGGCGTCACCGGGCGCGGCGTCACCGAGCACGGCGAGGCAGTGGCGGATGCGCGGCAGCTGCTCGGTCAGCAGGCGGCGGCGGAACTCGGCGGCGACGATGCGCGCCAGGGCCGCGGCCTCGGGCGAAGGCGTCCCTTCAGGCGACTTCGTCACGATCGTCCTCTGGACGCGGCACCGGCTGGGCGTCGCGAGAGCGTTGCTGACGCAGGCGTTCCAGCTCCTCCTCGAGCAGGGCCATACGCTGGCCGAGCGTACGTTGGCGATGGGTCAGCCGGCTCAGCCGCACCGAGAACTGCAGCACGAGCAGAAACAAGAACAGCAGCGCCCCGAAGAACAGCGTCGACACCGAGCTGGCGGCGCCGATCCAACGGCTCAGCGTGAGCAGCAGGTCCTGGTAGAGCGCGAGCCCGGCGATGCCGAGCGCGGTGCCGATCCAGACCCACGAGTACTCCTCGCGCAGCTTGCGGCGGCGCACCAACTCGAAGACCAGCACGACCACGGCGCCGGCGAGCAGCAACGCGACGAGGCGTTGCCGTTCGGGCAGGGGTTCGAGGCCGGCCGCGGCGGCGGCGAGCGGGCCCGCGGTCACGAGCACCTCGCGACGGTGTCCCGTTCGCGCAGCGGCGATGGCCGTCGCACCGGCAGCAGCAGCAGCGTCAGCAGCATCTTGTAGCCGTAGTAGGCGATGCGCGCCCCGCGGTGCATCGACAGTCCCCCGCGCCGCGGGTGCATGCGCACCGGCACTTCGGCGACGCAGAGTCCGCGGCGGTGGTGCTCGACCAGCACGTCGGTGTCGGGGTAGTCCTCGGGGAAGCCGTCGTTGGCCACGGACTCGAGCGCGCGGCGCGACAGACCCTGGAAGCCGCTGGTCGGATCGGTGACGGGTTTGCGCAGCCAGCTGCTGGCGATCCACGCGAACAGGCGGGTGCCGAGGCGGCGTGCGAAGCTCGATGGTGGTGGCGCCCCGTCGAGGTACCGCGAGCCGAGCACCACGTCGGCGCCGCCGTCGAGGCCGGCGATCAGGCGCGGCAGCATCGCCGCTTCGTGCTGGCCATCGGCGTCCATCTGCAGCAGGCGCTGGTAGCCTCTGCGCACGGCGAAGCAGTACCCGGTGTGCAGGGCCGAACCATAGCCGAGGTTGAACGGGTGGCGAACGACCATCGCGCCCGCGCTTGCGGCCTCGGCTGCGGTGCCGTCCGGGCTACCGTCATCGACCACCAGCACGTCGAGGTCGAGGGCCAGCCGCTGCACTTCGCGGATCACACTGCCCACCCGACCGGCTTCGCGGTAGGCGGGGATCACGAGTACGGTGGCGCTGGGCAATGTCGATGTGCTCCCGGTGGCGCGGAGCTTAGGCAGCAGCGGGAGCATCGCCAGCGAAAAGGTGCCATGCCCGATGGTCAACGCCGGCACGGCGCCCTGCGCTGGGCGCCGCTTTCGCATCGATCCGCCGCGCCGCACTTCCGCGCGCGCAGCCCGCGCCCTACATCCAGAGCCCATGTTCCGCATCGTCACCATCGGTCTGTTCGCCCTCCTCGCCGCCGCGTGCGCCGGCACGCGCGACACCCGCGTCGACCCCGACGCGCCCGACACGGTCACCGGCACCGGCCTGCAGAGCCAGGACATCGACACCATCGCTTCGCGCATGGCCGCCGACATCAAGGCCACCGGCGTGCTGGCGCCATCCCGCGACGGCACGCCGGCCTCGTTCTACATCGCGCCGCTGGTCAACGAGAGCTCCGACACCATCAACGGTTCGTTGATCCCGACCCGCATCCGCACCGAGGTCTACCGGGCGTTTGGCCGCCAGGTGCGCATCATCGATCGTGCCCCCGAGGCGAACGACCGCGTCGACGCCGAGCGCCGCATGAAGGACCTCGGGCAGGTCTCCGGCAGCAACGACCGCAAGGTCTCGGGCAGCGACTTCGTGTTGAAGGGCCGCATCCAGAGCCGCGACCGCCAGGCCGGCAAGCTGCGCTCGTCGTTCATCGTCGTCACGCTGGAGCTGACCGATCTCGTCACCGGCGACCTGGTCTGGACCAATGACTACCAGATGAAGACCGAGTCGGAGAAGTCGGTCATCAACCGTTGATCCACCTGCCGTGCGCCTCCGCCGCCGTCGCTCTGCGCCGCTCGCCGCCGTGCTGCTGGCGGCCTGCGCCATCGATCAACCCGCCTTCCCGGTGCAGCGCTTCCTGACCGGGGATGTCGAGACCATGCGCTCGTTCGCCAGCCGGGAGGCCGTCGATGGCCCCGGCGAGAACCTGGCGCTGGTGCTCAACGTCGCGGCGCAGTGTGATCTGATGCAGGAGCGGCTCGACGCTGCGCGGCAGGGTTTCGAGCGCGCGGCGCAGATCATGACCACATGGGCGACGAGCGGCGGCGAGGCGACCGCGGCGATCGTCGGCAGCGAGAGCAGCAAGACCTACAAGGGCGACCCCTATGAGAAGGCGATGAACGCCTTCTACCTGGCGTACTGCTACCTGCGGCAGGGCCAGCCCGACAACGCCCGGGCGGCGTTGAAGCGCGGCATCCTGGCCGACGCCGAGGTCGCCGACGAGTCCTTTCAGGCCGACAACGCGCTGCTGTTCTGGATGGCGGGCCGCATGAGCACGCTGATGGGCGTGAGCGACGCGGCGCAGTACTACCGCGAGGCGCAGGACGCGCACGAGTTCGCCCTGCAGCACGGTGCGCGCGGGGATTCCCCCAACCCGGTGCTCACCGATCCTGAGGCCGGCAACCTGGTGTTGCTGTTCGACATCGGCCTCGCGCCGGAGAAGTACAGCGCCGGCGAGGAGGACGAACTGGCACGCTTCCGGTCGCGGCCGTCGGCGGTGACCCGGGCGCGGGCGACGCTCGCGGGCCGGCCGCTCGGGGTGTCGACGATCCTCGTCGATGTCGACTACCAGGCGCGCACGCTCGGCGGGGTCGAGATGGAGGGCATCCGCCGCGGCAAGGCGGTGTTCCGCTCCGTCAGCCGGCTGGCCGGCATCGTGCTGCTGGACCAAGCCGCGCGCTCGCGCGATCACGACCGCGCCCGCACCGAGGCGATCGTCGGCGGCGGCCTGCTGCTGCTCAGCCTGCTGACCTCGACAGCCGCCGACGTGCGCTACTGGCCGACCCTGCCGTCGTCGGTGCAGGTGTTGACCGCGCAGGTGCCACCGGGTGAGCACGAGCTCGTCGTCGACTTCCTCGACGCGTCGGGCCGGCCGTTGCCGGGGCTGCGACAACTGCGGCGCATCACCGTGGCGGAACACGGCGAGAGCTGGTTCCTGCTGCATGGCATCGGCGGTTCGCCGTCGTCCGCGAATTGGCCGCCGCGATTGCGGCCGGCAACCCGATGATCGACTCTGCGCTGCGCGCGCCCTTTTTTGCAGGTGACTCATGAACGTGCTCTCGCCCTTCCTGCTGTGCGTGGCCTCGGGTCTCGTGCTGGCCCAAGAGCCTCCGGTACCCGCGGTGGCGGCCCCCACGGTCCCGGCGGCCGGAGTCAGCAGCGTCGGCTTCGGCCGCGCGGCCAGCTATCGCGAAGCGCTGGCCTTCGCCCTGGAAGAGGCCGTTGCCAAGGTCAAGGGCGTGCAGATCGTGCGTGGGGCGCCGGTTCGCGACCGCCTGGTCATCGTCGAGCGCCACGCCGATGGCAGTCGCCGGGACTGGTTCGACGGCGTCGCCGACGGTGAACACGGCTGGGTGCAGCAGCAGATCGCCGGGTTCGTCAGCGGCTACGAGGTCGAGAAGCGCCAGCAGGTCGACGGCGGCTGGGAAGTAACCGTGCGCGCCACCGTGGCCACCGCGCCCGATGCGTTGGCGCCGATCGTCGTCGAGGTCGATGACCAAGGCCTCCGGCGTTGGCGCCTCTCGCGCTTCGAATCCGACGCGGCGACGGTCGCCTTCGACACCCAGGCCGGCGAGTACCGCGGCCCAGCCGTCGCCCGCAGCCTGCGCACCTGCCCGGGGCTCAGCATCGCTGGTGGCGGCGCCCGGGTGAATGTCGGCGCGGGGGCGGCGCCAGCCGAACGCGAGAAGGACGGCCAGCAGGTCGTCGCCTCACACCGGGTCGTGTTGCAGTGGGGCACGCTCGAACTGCAGTCGGCCGTCGAGAGGTCCAACATCGCCAGGCCCAGCAACGGCCCGCGCCCCGAGTACGTCATCGGGGGGGCGGTCGAGGTGAGCTTGCGCATCGACGACCTCGTGCGTGGCGTGGTGGTGCTCGACGAGCACTTCGCCGTGCCGGCGGACGTGCCGGCAGGCTTCGCCGCCGACCGCGTCGAGGCCGCGGTGCAGGCGCTCGCCGACAAGGCCTGCGCCGTGGTCGCGCAGAAGATCTTCTTCGCGCTGCGGCCACCAGCCGTGCTGCGCAAGTGGGCCGGCGAGAAGGCGGGCCAGTGGCTCGTCGAGGTGTCGATGCCACGCGCCGTGGCCGCCGGCTTCCGCAACTTCGAGGTCGGCCTCGACGGTTCGCTCGCCTCGCCCGATTGGCAACCGATCGCACCCGCCGCGCTCGTCGGCGGCACCGCCACCAGTTGCACCTTCCGCATCGACATCGACGATGCGACGGCGATCGACGCCGCCGCCGCGCAGGTGCGTCCCCTCGATCCGTGAGCCAGTGAGTCCAACGAACATGAAGCCGATCGTCCCCGTGCTCCTCACCTTCAGCGCCGCGTTCGTCGCCTGTGCCGCGCCGCCGCCCTACATCGCCCTCTCGATCGAGAACGACGCCGAGATAGCAAGCAACGTCGTCGTCGGCGATCGGGCGCTGCAGGACGCCGTGCGCGTCGGCCGGCCGTCGGTCGACCGCGTGCCCGGCAGCAACCAGCTGAAGGTCGCGCTGCCGATTCGCAACATCGACGACGACGCGCTGCAACTGCTGGTGCAGGTCAGCTTCCTCGATGCCCAGCGGGCGCCGATCGGCGACGACACCAACCGGCAGGTGCTGTTGCTGGGGCCCGGGGCGACGCAGACGCACGTGGCGATGAGCAAGTTCGACGCCGCGCGCGACTGGGTCTTGCGTATCACCTGGAACCGCTGAGGCCCAACATGCGCCGCCGCTGCCAACTGTCGCCTTGGTTCGTGATCGTCGCCACGCTCGCCGGCTGCGCGGCCCCGAGGCCGCTGCCGCGGGTGCCGCAGGTGCCGCCCCTGGCCGCGGCGTCGCCGGTCGCCGTGATCGAGCCCGGAATGCGCGCGGCCGCCGACCGATCGCCGCCATCGCCACGCCCGCCGGCGCCCGCGTTCCCGGCGGTGCAGGAGCCCGTCTACCGCACCGTCACCCGCGTCATCGAAGTGCCGGCCGCGGCGCCGGAGCCGCCGGCTCCGGAGGTGCGCTACGAGTACGTGGGTTACCCCTACGTCGTCGACCGCGGCCACTACCACCACCGCCCACGCGACTCCTGGTTCCCGGTCAACACCGTGGTCGGCGCCGGCATCGGCGCCGTGATCGGCAACCAGCACAGCCGGCGGTGGCGCGACCGCGGCGCGCTGATCGGGGCCGGTTACGGGCTGTTGTTCGATCTGCCGCGCTGGCTGCGTTGAGCGCCGGGCTCACTGCGGCGGCTGCGGCGTCGACACCATCACGACCTCGACGAGGTCGACATCGAGGTTGGCATCGTCGCCGTGTGGCAGGTCGGCGATCACGGTGACGCGCAGCTGCTTCTCGCGCGTCAGGTGACGCAGGCTCGCCGAAGAGAACGTCATCGTCTCTGCGCCGGTGCCGGTCGGCGTGAGTTCGACCGCGGTGTCGAAGCGACCGTCGACCGGGTTGTGGATCGACATGCGCAACACGCTGTCGCCGCCGATGCGGTCGACGCGGGCCACGGCGCGGATGCGCAGCTCGACGACGTCTTCGGGGTCTTGCACCGGCAGGTCGAAGATGCAGTTGATGCCGGCGATCTCGCGCACGTCGAACGAGGTCGTGCCGACGCGCATCTCGGCGCCGTCGGCGGCCGCGAGGTCGCGGCGAACGCCCCAGACGAAACCGCCGGCAGCGAGCTCGACCGTGGCCTTCTCGATGTCGAGCGTGCGTGGCGCCGCCAGTTCGCCGGGCAAGGCCCGGAACGCCGGCATCAGGTCGAGGCCGGTCAGCTGCCAGCGTTCGTCGGGCCACAACAAGGTCGGTCTGTCGCCGGCGATCGGCAGCATCGCCAGGCGCAGCGCGCTGCGGCCCGCGGCGGGCTCGGCGAGGCCGAACAACACGCGGTCCATCGGCGGGGCGAAGCGCGGGGTATCGAGCGCACCGGCGGTCGTCAACCGGAGCTCGACGGCGCCGGTGGCGGGATCGCAGAAGCAAAGGGTGGCGCCGGTGCTGCTGCGGCGCACGAAGACGATGCGGTCGCCGGCGGGGGCGAACGCAGGCGCGAAGTCGCCTGTGTCGGGGCCGCTGCCCGCGCCGCCGTCGGTCAGCGGCAGGCTGCCGCTGCCGTCGGCGTTGGCGAGCCAGAGGCGGTGGTGGCCGTCGAGGTCGGCGCGGCTCCAGACGATGCGCTGGCTGTTCCCGTTCCAGTCCGGCTCGCCATCGCCGAAGCCGGCGGGCGGCGTCAGCAGCACCTGCTCTTCGCTGCCGTCGACGCGCATGGTGCGCAGGGCGCGCACTCCCTCACGGTCGCCTGAGAACAGGATGCGGGTGCCGTCCGGGGACCAGCATGGTTCGTCATCGATGGTCTGGTTGCTGGTCAGCCGCTGCTCGACGAACGAGCCATCCAGGGACGACAAGAACAGGTCGCGGCTGCTGGCGGCTCCGGCACTGCGTTCGCGAGCGAACACTACGCGGTTGCCATCCGGGTGCAGCCGGGCGCGGCGCTCGCTGCCGGTGCGGTCGCTGACCCGTTTGCCGCCGAGGTTGCGGGCGTCGCGGACCACGATCTCGGCGAAGCGGAACGGTTCGTCGACGCGGGCCCGGCAGGCCAGCACCTCCGGTGTCGCGTTGACGTTGCCGATCGGCGTGCTGCCGTCGCCGCCGCCACCGAGGCTGCAGCCGGCGGCCAGCGCGCAGGCGATCGTGGCGAGTCGCGGCCGGGGTTGCCAGGGGAGCCTCATGCGGCGCCATGTTGGCGGCGGAGCTCCGCGCTGACAACCTCTGGGCCGTGGAGCCGGCCCCTTGCGCCGGGTATGACCGGCTTGTTGCGCGTCACCGACTTCGACTACCAGTTGCCGCCGCACCTGATCGCCGTGCGGCCCATGGAGCCGCGGGATCACTCGCGGTTGCTCGTGCTCGACCGCCCGAGCGGCCGGGTCGATCATCGCGTCTTCCACCAGCTGCCGGCCTACCTGCGAGCCGGCGATCTGCTGGTCGTCAACGACACCCGCGTGCAGCCATGGCGGTTGCGGGGCCGCCGAGCCAGTGGCGGCGCCGTCGAGTGCCTGTTGCTGCGGCTCGCGGGGGATCGCGGCGAGGCGTTCGTCAAGCCGAGCAAGAA
>JAEUHT010000025.1 GCA_016793265.1 Planctomycetota bacterium | reverse complement strand
CTCCGGCTGAGCGAGATCTTCTGCCGCATCCTCGAACACGACGACGACCCGATCATGAGCACGCTGCAACGCACCTACCAGAAGGGCATCTCCCAGGGCATCTCCCAGGGCCTCTCGCAAGGCATCTCCCAGGGCCAGGCGGAAGGCAGCGCCAATACGCTGCTGCGCCTGCTCGCCCGCCGCTTCGGGCCTCTCGACATCGCCACCGAACAGAAGGTACGGCTCGCGCCGCTGCCGCTGCTCGAACTGTGGACCGACCGGCTGCTCGACGCCCGATCGCTCGCCGACGTGCTGGCCTGACCTGCCCGGCGATCCCGCCGCAACCACACATTCAGTCGACGAGACTGGGGAAGGTCTCGCGCACGCGCGCGAGGTGCTGCTCACGCTCGGCGTCGGCCTTGCCCGCCAGCAACGCCAACAGCGAGTACAGGTCCTGCGCGGTGACCTTGAACGTCGCCTTCGGGTCGCTCTGCAGCACCTGCGCGAACCGCCGCTGCGCCACCTTCGGCGTCAGCACGTAACGCGGCTCACCCTTCGCACCGCCCGCGAGGTCGCGCAGCGCCGCGTCGACCGCCGCCCGTTCTTGCCCCGCCGGCGCCGCCAGCGCCCGCCGGCAGACCTGCCGCGCTTTGCTCCACGACAGCTTGCCCTCGTGCAGCAGCGCCCGCACCCGCGGGTCCATGCCCGGCACGTAGCGCAGGATGTCCTCGACCCACGACACGCTCTTGTCGAGGAAGCTGGCGATCCGCTCCACCGACCAGTTGGCGTTGTTGAGGAACAGGATGGTGTCGAAGTACTCGGTGACCCTGGCGTCGAGCCGATCGGCGTTGAGCTTGAGGTTCAGCGCGCGGATCTCCTCGAGCTCGCCGGCGACGACGCGCACGTCGACGCGGTCGTAGAAGCCCGGGTGCTGCTGCCGGATGCGCCGGATGGCGGCGAGGCGGTGAAAGCCACCGACCAGGAAGAACTCGCGGCTCTTCTTCTCCCACACCACCAGCGGCTCCAACAGCCCGTTCTTGAGGATGTCGTCCTTGTAGTGCTCGACCTTGGTCAGGTTGAGCTCGCGGTGGTTCTGGATCAACGGGTGCTCCTGCACCGCCTCGATCGGAACGTAGTCGTAACGTTTGGTGGTGACCATTGGCGCGATGGGCGCGTACGCCGCGAGCACTGTGGCCACGCGGCCGTGCCGATTCCAGCCTGCGGGAAGGCGGTTCCACGCGGTCTGCACCAGGGGCACGGCCCGCCTGGCGAGCAGCTCGCCTTCGCGCCCGCAGCTCGTACTTGCCATGCATGGTCGACTTGGCAACTCGGAACTGCATGGCAAGAGACCCGTCCCAGGGCCCGCCCCGGCCCTGCCGCCAACCCGCTTGCATCTTCCCTCCTCCCAGACACAGTTCCCAGCGCAGGAGAACCATGGCCGCCAACGACGAGACCTCGCCTTCTCAGCCTGCGCCCACCACCGGCGGGGCCACGACCTCTGGCAGCGGCGGCGCCGCGCTTCCCGCGGGGGAACGAGTGCAGTCGACGGCGACCGAGGTGCTGCTGGCCAGGTTGGCGAAGGCGCCGAGGCTCGACCTGCAGCGCTTCGTGATCGAGAGCGACGTCGGCAAGGGCGGCATGGGCGCGGTCTACAAGATCCACGACCAGCAGATGAACCGTCGGCTGGCGATGAAGGTGCTGTTGGACCGCGGCACGCCGCAGGACAAGGAGGAGCAGGCGCTGGCGCACCAGCTGCTCGGTCGTTTCCTGGAAGAGGCGCAGGTGACGTCGCAACTCGACCACCCCGGGGTGGTACCGGTGCACGAGCTGGGTCTCGACCAGGCGGGCAAGGTGTGGTTTACGATGCGGTTGGTGAAAGGCCGCACGGCGGGCGAGGTGTTTGCCGACGCCTACGCGCTGCGGGACGGCTGGACGCTGACGAAGGCGCTCGAAGTAGTGCTCAAGGTGTGCGACACGATGGCGTATGCGCACGAGAAGGGCGTCTTGCACCGTGACCTGAAGCCCCAGAACGTGATGGTCGGTCGCTTCGGCGAGGTCTACGTGATGGACTGGGGTCTGGCGAAGGTCACCGGCCAGGCGGACCGGCACGACGTGCGCATTCGGCCGGAGGGCTTGCTCACCAGTGGCGCGTCGAAGCTCGACACGGCGAGGAAGCGTGATGCGGAGCACGACACGGGCTCGTCGGTGGTGACGATGGACGGGGCGAAGCTCGGCACGCCGAGCTACATGCCGCCGGAGCAGGCGCGCGGCGAAGTGGCGACGCTCGACGTGCGGGCGGACGTCTACTCGATCGGGGCGATGGTCTACGAGCTGGTGACGGGGCGGGCGCCGTATGTGGTGCCGGGGGTGCGCAAGCCCGCCTATCGCATTCTGGACGACGTAGCGGACGGGCCGCCGAAGGCGATCGAGGAGATCCAGAAGGGGGTGCCGTCGGAGCTGGTGGCGATCGTCAAGAAGGCGATGGCGAGGGATCGGGAGCAGCGCTACCCGGACACGTTGGCGCTGGCGGCGGATCTGCGGGCATTCTTGGGATCGCAGGTGGTCTCGGCGTATCGCACCGGGGCGCTGGTGGAGCTGAAGCTGTGGGTGCGCAGGAACAAGCCGTTGGCGGCGAGTCTGGTGGCGGCGGCAATGATCCTGGTCGTCGGCATCGTCGGCATGACGTGGCTGGCGAACGAGAATGCGGCGCTGGCGCAGGAGAAGACGGAGCTGGCAGCTTTGGAGACGAAGGCGCGGGAAGAGGCTGCGCAGCGCGCGGAGGAGAACCAGAAGCTGGCGAAGTCCGAGTCGGAGGCGAAGGTCGCGGCGACGCAGTTGGCCGAGGAGAAGGGTCGCACGGTCGCCAACTTCAACCAGCTGTCGGCGGTCGTACGTTTGAAGGACGCTTTGGCGAAGCAGGATGCGTTGTGGCCGGCGTGGCCGGACAAGGCGGCTGCTCTGCAAGCGTGGCTGGACGAAGACTGTGCGCAACTGTTGGCGCAGCGGCCGCAGATCGAGGCGACGATCGCGGAGCTGCGCAGCAGGGCGGTGCCGTTGACGGCGGAGCAGGTCGACGCGGATCGACGAGCGGCGGCGGAGTGGCCGGCGTACGAGCGGCAGCAACAGCTCGCGGCCTCGCTGCGGCGCGCGCAGGCGATTCGTGCAGGCACGACCAAGCTCAAGTTGCCGGAGTTGCCGGCGGCGCTGCAGAACGCGGATGCGTCGGCGCTGAACTCGTTCGCGTGGCCGCGGGTCGCTCCCGAGAAGCCCGACGGCGAGAAGCAGGACCGCACGACGTTCGGCGAGGAGGCGGCGGGTCTGGTCGCCGCACGAGCGGCGGTGACGAAGGCAGCGGGCACACCGGAGGCGTTTCAGTTCCTCGACACGTTGGCGTGGGCGGCGTTGGCGAACGGGCAGGACGACGAGGGCAAGCAGCGCACGGCGGAGGCGTTGGCGAAGGCGCCGGCAAAGGAGCGCGAGACCTACCTGGGCTACCAGCGCGACATCGAGGCCGCGATCGCTGAGGCACCGACCCGCCTCGCCGGTGCCGAGGCGAAGCTCGTGGAGCTCGACGCGAAGGTATCGGTGCGTCGCACCTGGACGTTCAGCGGCGACGAGGAGAGCCGTTCGGCGGAGTTCCTGCACAACGCGCTGGTGGACGTGCTGGCGGGGCTGACCTCGATGGTGGCGAAGGAGCGCGCCGACGTGGCGCAGCGGCTCACGTGGGCGCAGCAGGTCGAGGCGGCGTCGATCACGGCGCACCGCGAGCGTTGGGCGGAGGCGCGGCGGGCGATTCTGCGCGCAGACGGGATCACGGCGAGCACGCTGTATCGCGAGGCACAGATCGATCTGCCGCCACAGATGGGGCTGGTGCCGATCGGCATGAACCCGGTGACGAAGCTGTGGGAGTTCTATGACCTGCGCAGTGCGTGGGACGGCAAGCAGGCGGCGACGGAGATCGGGATCCCGACGCACAAGGAGGACGGCACGATCGAGGTGAAGGCCGGGACGGGGATCGTGTTCGTGCTGTTGCCGGGCGGCAGGGTGACGTTGGGCTCGCAGAAGGACGACCCGAACGCGCCGTTCTACGACCCGCACAGTCGGAACGACGAGACGCTGCACGACGTATCGCTTTCGCCGTTCTTCCTGGCGCGGCACGAGCTGACGCAGGGGCAGTGGTCGCGGCTGTGGACGTGGGACGCGGAGCTGCGCGCGCCAAGCCAGTACAAGGCCGGCAGCAACATCGCGGGTGCCGCGATGACGCTGACCAACCCGGTCGAGCAGGTCGACTGGCCGATGTGCGACCGCCTGCTGACGCGGCACGGATTGGTGCTGCCGACGGAAGCGCAGTGGGAGTACGGGTGCCGCGGCGGGTCGACGACGGCGTGGATCGTGGAACTGACGGAGCTGAAGACCGTCGCGAACCTCGCGTCGCAGGACGCGAAGCCCTACGGCGTGAATTGGACGTTGGAGTCTTGGCGCGATGGGCACGTGGTGCATGCGCCGGTCGGCACGTACGCGGCGAATGCGTTCGGGCTCTACGACGTGCACGGCAACGTGTGGGAGTGGTGCCGCGACTGGTTTGGGGACTACGGCAACGAGCGCGCTGGCGACGGCCTACGATCTGTTAGCTCCCCCGCCTACCGCGTCGACCGCGGCGGCGGCTTCAGCAACGCGGCCGTCGACGCGCGGTCGGCCTTCCGCAGCGTCTACGCACCGTCGATCCGCGTCCGCAACCTGGGCCTGCGCCCCTCCAGGATCATCACGTACTGACCTCACCCCTTCACCGTCAACCGGCCCGCCAAGCGAAGCGTGGCGGGCCGTACTTCGGGCTTGATTCGCCGACAGGGAATCCGACGATTTTCGCCATTTTGTGTTTGTGCGCGTAGGGCGGGCGGGTCAGGGGAAGAGCGAATGCGCGCCAAGGTCCTGACCCTGCGGTTTTCGCCCCATCTCGGTCGTTTCGACGATGCGCCGCTGCTGGCACTGCAACAGAAGGTCGTGCTCGAGAACGTGCGTGAGCACGTGGTGCTGATCGGCGGCGAAGCGATGCTGCTGTGTCTGGCGGAGTGGCGCGAGAAGGCGGAAGGCAGCGTGGCCGCGGTCACAAGCAGCGTCGCGCCGACAACCGCTACCAACGGCGAGGCACCGGCGGTGACGCGACCGGAATCGGCTCCCGACACCCGCGACGAAGCGGACGATCGGCACGGCAAGTCCACGCCAGTCGGGGAACTGCGTGCCGACTTCACGCCGGAGCAGCAGGTGCTGTTCGACCTGGTACGCCGCTGGCGGCGGCAGAAGGCGCACCAGGAAGGTGTGCCGCCGTACGTGGTGCTGACCAACCGCCAGCTGGTCGAACTGGTGGTGGAGCGTCCCGCCAGCAAGACGGCCATGGGCAAGATCGCCGGCTTCGGGGACAAGAAGCTCGCGCGCCATGGCGAGGAGCTGCTCACACTGCTCTGGCCGGAAGCGCCGCCGAGCGAACGGCCGGAGTCCAGCCCTCCCCCGGCCGCCACAACCGCGCAGCGCCACCCTCGAAGAACTCGACACCTGGGCCGACCGCATCCTCGACGCCGCCTCCCTCGACGAGCTGTTCGCCGACTGACGCAGGGCCAGCGGCCGACGAGCCAAGACCACGGCTGGCGACGACAATCGCCCGCGCCCGCCCCACCGGACCACGGCGCCAGCCCCCCAACAGCCACCTGCCACCCTCGGCACCCTTGAAAGCGGCGGGCGCGCCGATGCAATGCCGACCATGAGCACTGTGAAGCGCGTGGCGGTGACGGGTGCCGCCGGTCAGATCGGTTACTCCCTGCTGCCCTTGATCGCCAGCGGCGGCATCTTCGGGCCCAACCAGAAGGTCGCCCTGCAGCTCCTCGAAGTCACCCCCGTGCTGCCGGCCCTCAACGGCGTGCGCATGGAGCTCGAGGACTGCGCCTTCCCGCTGCTCACGGAGATCACGTGCAGCGACGACCCGAAGGCCGCGTTCAAGAACGCGGACCTGTGCCTGCTCGTCGGCAGCAAGCCGCGCGGGCCGGGAATGGAGCGCAAGGACCTGCTGCAGGACAACGGCAAGATCTTCATCGGCCAGGGCCGCGCCATCGCCGAGGTCGCCGGGCCGGATGTGCGCGTGGTCGTGGTCGGCAACCCGTGCAACACCAACTGCCTGATCGCCATGCACAACGCCAAGGGCGTGCCGGCCGATCGCTTCACGGCGATGACGCGCCTCGATCAGAACCGCGCCAAGGCGCAGCTCGCCGGCAAGGCCAAGAAGCACTGGTCGACGGTCAAGAACGTCATCATCTGGGGCAACCACAGCAACACGCAGTACCCCGACTGGCATCACGCCACGATCGACGGCATGCCGGCCCAGAAGGCCGTCAACGACGACGCCTGGCTGACCGGCGCCTACCTGAAGACCGTGCAGGAGCGCGGCAAGGCGATCATCGAGGCGCGCGGCAAGTCGTCGGCGCTGTCGGCGGCGCAGGCGGCGTGCGACCACGCGCGCAGCCTGTTCACCGTCACCACCAAGGACGACTGGGCCTCGTTGTGCGTGATCAGCGACGGCAGCTACGGCACGCCCGAGGGCGTGATCAGCGGCTTCCCGTGCACGACCGACGGCAAGGGCAACTGGAAGATCGTGCAAGGCCTCGCCATGAACGACTTCTCCAAGCAGAAGGCCGCGGTCAGCTGGAAGGAGCTCGTCGACGAACGCGAGATGGTCAAGGACCTGCTCGGCTGATCGCCGGCACGGTTGTCCTTGGACCTGCTCGACTTCCTCATCACCGTCGGCGCCGGCGTCGTGATGGGTGCGATCAACAACCTCGCCGGCGGCGCCGGCGTGTTCGGGCTGATGGCCTTCGAACACGCCTACGGGTTGCCGCTGGTGCTGGCCAACCCGTCGATGCGCCCGGCGGCGCTCTGCGTCGGCCTGTTCGCGTTCCTCGGCTACAGCAAGAACGGCCACCACGTGCCGCGCCGCACCTGGCTGCAGAGCCTGTGGACACTGCCCGGCGTGCCCGCCGGCGGCTGGCTCGTGCTGCACCTGCCGGACCTCGTGTTCTGGCTCTACCTGTGCTGCGTGCTCGGGCTCCTGCTGGTGCAGCAGACACGCCGCGCCGATCCGGCGGCGCCGCCGCGGCGCGATCGGCCCGTGCTGGCCGCGTGCGGCTACTTCCTGATCGGCGCGCACATGGGCTACGCGCAGGTCGGGGTCGGCCTCTTGTCGACGCTGCTGCTGACGGCGACGTCGGCGCGCGGCCTGATCGACGTCACTGCGGCGAAGAGCGCGCTCGTCGTGCTGACCAGCCTCGCCGCCGTCATCACGCTCGGTTCGGCCGGAGTGATCGCCTGGCTGCCGGCCAGCGCGCTGGCGCTCGGCTGCGCCTTCGGCAGCTACCAGGCCAGCCGCTGGGCGATCCAGAAAGGGGCCGGCGCCGTGCGCGGCGTCGTCGTGGTCATCACCGCGCTGACGCTGGCCTACGCACTGTTCAAGGCCTTCGTCACGGCGAGCTGATCGTTATCCTGCGGCGATGAGCCGCCACGTCGTCATCACCGGTGCCAGCTCCGGCATCGGCGCCGCTTGCGCCCGCGCCTTCGCCAAGAAGGGCGACACCCTGTCCCTCGGTGCCCGCCGCCAGGAACGCCTCGCCAGCATCGCGCCAGGCGCCTTCTGCCATGCCCTCGACGTCACCGATCCGGGCAGCGTCGAGCGCTTCCTCGCCGCCGCGATCGCCGCGCACGGACCGATCGACGTGCTCGTCAACAACGCCGGCCTCGCGCGCGGCGTCGAGAAGATCGCCGAGGGCACCGGCGAAGCGTGGCGCGAGATGATCGAGACCAACGTGCTCGGCCTGCTCGAGGTCACCCGGCGCGTCTTGCCGCAGATGATGGCAAGGAAACACGGCCACGTCGTCGTCATCGGCTCGATCGCCGGGCACAAGGCCTACCCCGGCGGCGGCGTCTACTGCGGCAGCAAGCGCGCGCTGCAGCCGATCTGCGAGGCGATGCGCATGGAGACGCTCGGCACCGGCGTGCGGGTGACGTCGGTCGACCCCGGCCTGGTCGAGACCGAGTTCTCGCTGGTGCGCTTCCGCGGCGATGCCGAGCGCGCGGCGAAGGTCTACACCGACATGCGGCCGCTGACCGGCGACGACGTCGCCGAGTGCGTGCTGTTCGCGGTCGACCGGCCGGCCCACGTCAACCTCGACACCATCGTGGTGATGCCGACCGACCAGGCCACCCCGCAGATGGTGCACCGCGGCGGGCGCTGAACTCAGCGGGCGGCGTCACGCCAGCGCGCCGCCGCCACCTCGTCGCCGGCCTGCTGCGCCGCCGCGGCGAGCGCATTCGCCACTTCGCGCCGGGCCACGTCGTCGCCGAGCCGGGTGGCGACCACGAACGCCGAGCTGCACGCCGCCGCCGCCGCCGCCGCGTCACCGGCCGCGCGCCTCGCCGCCGCCAGGCGCCGCAGGTGCACGAGCCAGGCGGCGTCCGCCTCGCGCACCAGGCCGTCACCAGCACCGAGGCGGCTGCGCATCGCCGCGACCGCGGCCGCGAAGTCGGCGGCGATCCCCACGTCGAAGCCCTGCGCCGAACGCACCCGCAACCAGACCAGGCCGGCGTGCAACGTGTCGCGGTCCACCGGGCCCCGCAGCTCGTGGAAGCGGCGATACGCGTCGCGCAGCAGCGGCTCGGCGGCGGCGAGGTCGTGCTGCTCTTCGAGCAGACAGGCGAAGTTGAACAGGGTCATCACCGCCTGGGCATGCAACCGCCCGAGCTTCTGCTGCTGCCGCGGCACGAGTTCGGCGTAGATCGTGCGCGCGGCAGCGAGGTCGCCGGTGCGCTGCAGCGCGTGGGCGAGGTAGTTGTCGATGCCGAGCGCATCGGGATGGTCGGCGCCGAGCCGTTCGTAGGCGAGCTGGCGCAGCGGCTGCAGCAGCGCCATCGTCGCCGCGTGATCGCCGGCACCGGAGCAGGCCGCGGCGAGCTTGCGGGCGGCGGCGAGCGAACGTGGATCGGCGGCGCCGTGCAAGCGCACGCTCAGCTCGCGGCCGCGCGTCGCCAGCGCGCGCGCCTCGGCGATCCCACCCTTGGCGAGCAACACCTGCGACAGGTTGCCGAGCACCACCGCCTCGCCAGCTGCGTCGCCATCACGCTGCTCGAGCCGCAGCAGCTCCCGCAGCGGCGCCGCGGCCGCCGCGACCCCACCCCCAACCAAAGCCCACATGGCGCGCAGCAAGACCACCGTGCGCGCGAGCGGGTGGTCGGTACCACGCGCCATGGTGGCCCTCGCCGCGACGCCATCGAGCATCGCCGCGGCATCGTCGATGCGGCCGGCGTGCGCCAGCACCGACAGCAGCTCGCCGCTGACCTCGATGCCGCGCCAGTCGAGCCCGCCGTGTGCGGCCGCGTAGCCGTCGGCCGCCGCGCGCAGGTGCCGCTCGGCCGCCGCGAACTCGCCGAGCGCGTCGTAGGCGCGACCGACGACCTGGTGCAGGCGGTTGGCGACGTCGCCGGTGGCCTTCGCCAGCAGCGGCTCGCTGCGCTCGAGCAGGTCGACGACCCGCACGTCGCGGCCCTGCCGCCGCGGGTCGGCCTCGGCGATCAGGCGGGCGAGGTAGTCGACGGTGACGTCGGCGTCGCGACGCGCGGCGTCGGCCTCCTGGCGGGCCAGCTCGGCGCGGTAGTACGAGACCCACGCCACGATGCCGCCGGCGAGCCAGGCGAACAGCACGAAGGCCGCGGCGACGCAGGCGCCGCGGTGCCGGCGCACGAACTTCTGCAGCCGATAGCGCCCCGTCGCCGGCCCCGCCGCCAGCGCTTCCCCGGCCACGAAGGCACGCACGTCGGCCGCCAGTTCGGGCACCCCCGCGTACCGCTGCTCCCGTTGCTGTCGCGTCGCCTTGGCGACGACCCAACCGAGCTCCCGCGGCAGGGAGACCATGCTCGGGTCGCCGCCCGCCCCGGCTCTGCGCCGCTCGCCGCCGGCGAGTTCGGCCAGCATCACGCCGAGCGTGTAGACGTCCGTGCGGGTGTCGACATCGCCGCCGGCCCGGCCCTGTTCGGGACTCGCGTAGGCCGGTGTGCCGAGCAGCAGGCCTTCGCGCGTGAGGTCGCCGGCGTCCCCACCGAGCACCTTGGCGATGCCGAAGTCGATGACCTTCGCGCGCGGCCCATGCTCGTCGACGAGCACCATGACGTTGCCCGGCTTGAGGTCGCGGTGGATCACGCCGCGCTGATGCGCGTGCGCCACGGCCTCGCACACCTGCAGGAACAACACCAGCCGCTGCGCCAGCGTCGGCTGCCGTTCGGCGACGAAGCGCGCCAGCGTGAGGCCAGGCACGAACTCCATCACCACGAACGGCCGCCCCGTGGCCGTCGCGCCGGCGTCGAGGATGCGGTTGATGCCCGCATGCTCGAGCCGCGCCAGCGTGCGCCGCTCGAGCTCGAATCGCGTCAGCACCGCGCGCGAGTCCATGCCCGGCTTCAGCACCTTGATCGCGACCTGCCGCACGAACGGCTCCTGCTGCGTCGCCCGGTAGACCTCGCTGAAGCCACCTTCGCCGACCAGCGCTTCGATGCGGAACGGGCCGAGCTGCGTGCCGGCCGGCAGCGGCTCCACCGACGCCGGCGCCGACCAGACCGGCTCGAGGAAGTCCGTCGCCGCCACCGCCGCCGCCAACATCGCCTCGGCCTCCCGGCGCAGCTCCGGCGCCCCGTGGCACCGCGTGTCCAGCAGCAGCGTGCGTTCGGCCGCGCTGAGTTCGAGCGCATCGGCGACCAGCTCCTTCAACCGCGTCCATGGCTCCGCCGGCGCAGCGGGAGGCGGTTCGGGAGCGGACGGGGTTTCCATGCCAGGGCCATGCGCTAGGCTCGCGCGCGCGGGGCCAAGTTTGCCACGCGCGACGCCTTCCGCCATGGCCGACGACACCGCCCGACCACCGAACGACATCACCGGACTGCTGCGCGCCGTGCGCAGCGATGGTGGCGCCGCCGACGAACTGGCCGATGCCGTCTACGGTGAGTTGCGCCGCCTCGCCCAGGCGCGGCTGCGTAGCGACCGCGCCGGCGACACGCTCGGCCCCACCGGGCTCGTGCACGAAGCCTGGCTGCGGCTCGGCCTCACCGACGCCGAGTGGAACGACCGTGGCCACTTCTTCGGCGCCGCCGCCCGCGTCATGCGCCAGGTGCTGGTGGACCGCCATCGCCACCGGTACCGCCACAAGCGCGCCCACGACCTGGCCCCGGACGCTGCGGTCGAGGCGATCGCGGCGACGGCCGCGCTGCCGGCGGTGGACCTGCTGGCGCTCGACGAAGCGCTCGACCAACTCGAGGCGCTCGACGCGCGGATGGCGAAGATCGTGCAGCTGCGGTTCTTCGCCGGGCTCTCGGTCGAGGCGACCGCCGCGGCGCTCGACATCTCCGCACGCACGGTCAAGCGGGAGTGGAACGTCGCCCGGCTGTGGCTCTTCCAGCGCATCGGCGAACCCGGTCGCGGTTGAGATCAACGACCGGCCGCTGGCCCGCGGCCGTCGGCAGCAGGGCAACGGAATTCCTGGCCCCTGGCCCGCCCGGCTGGCGCATGTGCTCGGCATCCGGCGCACCGCTGCGCCACATCCTGCTCCTGACACCGATGCGCCTGCACCTCGCCAACCAGCCCCAAAGCGCCCCGTCGCGGCGCCGTTCCTTGCCTTCGTGCCTCGTCGCCACCACCGTCGCCGCCTTCGCCGCATGCGAGACCAAGGCGCAATGCACGGAATGGTCCGCCTTGGGGGCCGGCACCAACAACACGGTGCTGGCCGTGGCCGCGACCAGCTCCGGCGACTTCGTCGCCGGCGGGGTCTTCACCAGCGCCGGAGGCGCCGCCGCCAGCCGCATCGCCTGGTGGGACGGCGGTTCGTGGAGCGCCCTCGGCAGCGGCGTCGACAACGCCGTGCGTTCGCTCACGACGCTGCCGAACGGCGACCTGATCGCCGCCGGCGACTTCAGCACCGCGGGCGGCGTCGCCGCCAGTCGCATCGCCCGCTGGGACGGCAGCGCCTGGCACCCGCTCGGCACCGGCATCGCGTCGGCGAGCCTCTACGGCCTCTACGCGGTGACCACGCTGCCGAACGGTGACGTCGTCGCCGGCGGCTACTTCACCTCGGCCGGCGGCGTGCCCGCCAACGCGATCGCCCGCTGGACCGGCAGCACGTGGGCGCCGCTCGGCAGCGGTCTGCCCGGCACCGTATTCGCGCTGACCGTGGCCCAAAACGGCGATCTGCTCGCCGGCGGCAACTTCAGCAGCGCCGGCGGCGTGCCCGCCAGCCGCGTCGCGCGCTGGAACGGCAGCTCGTGGGCCCCGCTCGGCAGCGGCATCACCGGCTTCCGCGTCAACGCCATCACCGTGTTGCCGAACGGCGACCTCGTCGTCGGCGGCGCCTTCACCGCGGCCGGCGGCGTGCCCGCCAGCAACATCGCGCGCTGGAACGGCAGCGCGTGGGCCCCGCTCGGCAGCGGCACCAACGGCGACGTGCTCGCCCTGCAGACGCTGCCGAACGGTGACCTGCTCGCGGCCGGCCAGTTCTCGACCGCCGGCGGCACCGCGGCGCTGGCGATGGCGCGCTGGAACGGCAGCACCTGGAGCCCGCTCGGCTTCAGCGGCTTCGCCGAGGTCTACGCGCTGGCCGCGAGCGGCAACGCCGAGCGCTTCGTCGGCGGCGCCTTCTTCAACGCCGGTGGCTCCCCCGCGGCGTTCGTCGCCACCTATCGTTCGTTGTGCCTGGCCGAGGCCGTCGACACCGGCGGCGGCTGCGCCGGTCCCGGCGGCAACAACCAACTGACGCCGGTCACCGAGCCCTGGGCCGGCAGCACGTTCCGCAGCCACGGCAGCGGCCTGCCCACCAACTCGCTGGCGCTCGTCGTCACCGGCTTCGACAGCACCAGCCTGCCGCTCTCGCTCGTACTGCCGCCGTCACCGCCGGCGTGTTCGCTGCGCGTGACCCCGGACTTCCTCGACGTGGCGGTGCCGATCGGCGGCCAGCTCGACCTCGCTGTCAACATCCCGTTCGGCGTGCAGTTCCAGGGCTTCGAGCTCCACCAGCAGCTCGTGCTGCTCGAACTCGCCGCTGGCACCGGTGCCTTGGTGCAGACGACGGCGAGCAACCGGGTGCTGGCGACCGTCGGCGTGTTCTGACCAGGTGCGCACGGCGACCGAGACCGCGGCGCTGCGGTGGCTTTCGGCGCGCCCCTGCTACGACATTCGCCCCCCCGCGCGTGGGTAGCTGGTGGCGTAGGCTCCTGATCGGAGCGTTCCGCCACCGCCGTGCCTTCCTCCGCCTCTCCGCGCCCTGAGTCCAGCCAGCCGACGCCGACGCGCCCCGACGCGGCGCGACTTTTCGAGCAGATGCTGCGCATCCGGCGGTTCGAAGAAGAACTGCACCGGCTCGTCAGCACCGGCGCCATCGGCGGCACCACGCACCTCTACGCCGGCCAGGAGGCGATCGCCGTCGGCGTCTCGGCCTCGCTGCGCCCCGACGACCTCGTCACCAGCACGCACCGTGGCCACGGCCACCTGCTGGCGAAGGGTGCCCGCTGCGACCTGGCGCTGGCCGAGTTCGCCGGCAAGGCCGCCGGCTACTGCCGCGGCAAGGGCGGCAGCCAGCACACCGCGGTGCCCGCGATCGGGCACATGGGCAGCAACGGCATCACCGGCGGCGGCCTGCCGATCGCGGCGGGGCTGGCGCTGGCGCAGCAGCAGCTCGGCACCGGCAGGGTCGTGGTCGCCTACCTCGGCGACGGCGCCGCGGCGACCGGCAACTTCCACGAGAGCCTCAACCTCGCCGCGTTGTGGCGGCTGCCGGTGGTGTTCGTGCTCGAACACAACGGCTTCGCGATGTCGACGCCGGTGGCGGCGCACTCGGCGTGTGCACACTACACCGATTGGGCGGCGCGCTACCGCGGCATGGCCACCGCACGCTGCGACGGCAACGACCTCGGCGCCGTGATGGCCCAGGCCGCGCCGCTGCTCGACCGCGCGCGACGCGGCGAAGGTCCCGCCCTGCTCGAATGCACCACCTGGCGTCTGTTCGGGCACAGCAAGAGCGACCCGTGCGCCTACCGCGACAAGGCCGACGATGCCGCCTGGCGGGCGCGGGATCCGCTGACGCGATGGCGCGCCGCGGCGCAGCTCGACGACCAGGTCGTAGCCGCGGTGCAAGCGCGCGTCGACGCCGAGATCGCCGAGGCCGTGCAGTTCGCGCTGGCGGCGCCGGCCGGTGATGCCAGCGTGGCCTTCGGCGACCTCGCGCTCACGCCGGTGCCGGCGGCAGCCGCGCCGTGCCGGATCGACACCGGCAAGGAGACCAACTTCACCGAGGCCCTGCGCGAGACGCTGCGCGGCGAACTGCTGCGTGACGAGCGTGTGCTGCTGCTCGGCGAGGACCTCGGCGTCTACGGCGGCGCCTTCGGCGTCAGTCGCGGCCTGCTGGCCGAGTTCGGGCCGCGCCGCGTGCGCGAGACGCCGATCAGCGAGAACTCGTTCACCGGCCTCGCCGTCGGCGCCGCCAGCGCCGGCCTGCGGCCGGTCGTCGAACTGATGTTCTCGGACTTCGTGACCTGCTGCATGGACGCGCTGGTCAATCACGCGGCCAAGCTGCGCTACATGTACGCCGGGCAGCTGCGGGTGCCGCTGACGATGCGGCTGCCGATCGGCCGCCGGCACGGCTACGGCGCCACGCACAGCCAGAGCCTGGAAGCGTGGTTCCTGCACGTGCCCGGCCTCACCGTGGTGTGCCCGTCGACGGTCGAGGACGCGGTCGGCCTCTTGCGCACGGCGATCCGCACCGACGACCCGGTGCTGTTCCTCGAACCGAAGCTGCTCTACCCGGCGCGCGGCGTGATGCCAGCCCCCGACCACCTGGTGCCGATCGGCTCGGCGCGCGTCGTGCGCGAAGGGAACGACGTGACGCTGTTCAGCTACGGCCAGTGTGTGCCGGTCTGCGTCGCCGCGGCCGCCGACCTCGCCGACGACGGCATCCGGGCCGGGGTCGTCGACCTGCGCTCGCTGTCCCCGTTCGACCTCGACACCACCACCGCGGTGCTGCGGCGCAGCGGCCGCGGCCTCGTCGTGCACGAAGGCTCTTCGGTCGGCGGCGTCGGCGACGCGCTGATCGGCGCCTTGCTGCCGCGCACGTTCGGCTGGCTGCACGCGCCGCTGAGCAAGGTCGCCGGAGCCCACACGCCGGTGCCGTCGTCGCCGATGCTCGAAGAACTCGTGATGCCCTCGCCCGCGGCGGTCGCGACCGCTGCGCGCCACCTGGTGCGGGACTACTGATGGCCACGCTGCAACATCTGCCCTACCTGGGCACGGCCGAAGAGGACGTGCTGTTCGTCGACTGGCTGGTCGCCGAAGGCCAGACCGTCACCGCCGGCCAGACGCTGGCGACCATCGAGACGCTGAAGGCCGCCTTCGACGTCGAAGCCGAGGTCGGCGGCGTGCTGCTGCGCCACCTGTGTGCCCCCGGCACCCGGGTCGCTGCGCGCGCGCCGCTGGCGGTGATCGGCGCCACCGGTGAAGCCTGCGACGACGCGGCGCTGCAACGGCTGTTGCCGACGACGCCGGCGGCGGCCGGCCACAAGCCCATGGCGACGCGCCCCACGATCGCCGCGCCTGCCGAACTGCCGCCGCCGGTGGCCCCGGCCGCGCGCCGCCGCGCGATCGAGCTCGGTGTCGATCTCGCCGACGTCGTCGGCACCGGCCCCGACGGTCTGGTGCGCGTCGCCGACGTCGAACTCGCCGCCGCGAACAGCCAGCGGCCGAGCGACCCGACGCCACCCGCTGCCGACGACACGGCGGCGACCGACGACGACACGACCGACGCCACGACGATCCCGGTGCGGGTCGGCTGTCCGTGTGCGCCGTGTGACGAACAGTCCAACGATGGCAACGTCGACCCGGCATTCCTCGCCGCGATCCGGCAGGATCCCGGCTTCGCGCAGCTGTCCTCGGCGCTCAAGGTGCTGCTCTACGAACGCCACGGCGCCCACCTGCCGGATGCCCACTTCGCGCCCGGCGCCGTGCTGCTGGCCGGACGCATCTGCCTCGGCCCCGGCGCGCGCTTCGGCCGCGACACGGTGATCGAGGCGCAACGCCTCTGCGCCGGCCCGTTGCTGCACTTCGGCGCCCGTTGCCGCGTGCGCGCCACCAGCCTGCGCTTCGGCAGCAACGCGTTCTTCACCGACGACATCGAGGTCGGCGGCGGCGGCGCGATGGACCCCGAGGCCGAGCTGCGCGTCGGCAGCCACGGCTTCGTCGGCGAACACGTGCACCTCAACCCTTGCCGCCGCCTGGTCGTCGGCGACGAGGTGGTGATCTCCCGCAGCGCCTGCGTGATGACGCACTCGTTCGGCCCGAGCTGGCTGCGCGGTTACCCGAGCCGGTTCGCCGGCGTGACCATCGGCGAAGGCGCCCAGATCGGCATCGGCGCGGTGCTGTTCCCGGGCGTCGAGATCGGCGCCGGCGCCGTCGTGCTGTCGGGCTCTTCGGTGGTGACCTCGGTGCCGCCGGGCCGCCTCGTCGGCGGCGTGCCGGCGCAGGATCTCAAGGCGGCGGCGCAGCAGCTCTCGCCGGCGCAGGTCGCCGACCGCGCCCGCGAGCTCGTCATCGAGTTCGGCCGCCAGCTCGCCCAGCGTGGCCGCCACGCCACCATCACCAACGACCACGACGCCTTGCGCCTCGAGGTGGTTGCCGACGACGGCCCGCATCGGCTCGAGTTCGCCGCGGTGGCCGACTTCGCCGCCGCCACCGACACCGCCGAACGGGTGCTCGTCGCCGTGAGCTTCGCCGACGAGACCATGCTCGCGGCGCCGGCGACGACGACCACGATCGGCCTCGAACCGCCGCGCCTGCGCGGCCCGCTCGGCCCGCTCGCCGCCGCCTTCCGCGAGTTCCTGCGCAAGCGCGGCTGCCGCCTCGAACCCCGCACCTGGGCCTACACCGGAGGCTGGTTGTGAACGACCGCTTCGACGCTCCCGCCGACCCGGTCTGCGCCTACAGTCTGCCGCACTACCGGCACCTGCTCGAACGCGCCAAGGCGAAGTACTGGCTGCCGCTCGTGCGCGAGGTCGCCCGCGCGGTGCCCGATCGCGACCTGCTGCTGATCCGTCACGACGTCGACATCACGCCGTGGAGCGCCTTGCGCATGGCCGAGCTCGAACACTCGCTCGGCGTGCACACGACCTATTACTACCGCTTCCACGCGCCGTTCTACAACCTGATGGCCGAGGACGTGATCGACTCGGTGCGCGCCGTCGCCAGGATGGGCCACGAGGTCGGCCTGCACTACGAGCCCGGCTTCTTCCTCGCCCGCGACATGGACCCCGTGCAGGGCACGCGCAACGACATCCGCACCTTCGAGGACCTGGTCGGCTTCCGCACACACTCGATCGCGCAGCACCAGCCGGCGCAGGGCCCCGTGCTCGCCGACATCAGCGACGAACACCCGTGCGCCTACCAGCCGGCGCTCGTGCGCGGCATGCCCTACTTCGGCGACAGCGGCTTCCACTGGCGCGAAGGCTGCGTCTGCACCAAGTTCCACCATCGCCAGGTGCACACGCTGATCCACCCGCACTCGTGGGTGCACGACGGCCGGCCGTGGCAGGACGTGCTGCGCGCCCACGCCCGCGACCTCGGCGACCGCATCGGCCACGAGATGGAGGACTACGTCGTGCACGTCGCCGAGTACCTGGCGCGGCGCGCCGAGCTCGACCGCGAACGCGAACGCAAGTACGGCGGCTGATCCCATGCGTGTGCTCCACCTCTGCCACCAGTTCCTGCCCGAGACGCGCGGCGGCGTCGAGTCCTACGTCGCCGACCTGATCGGCGCGCAGCAAGCGGCCGGCCACGACGTCGAGGTCATCACCGGCAGCCAGGCGCCGTGGCCGCAGATCGGCTTCGAACGCTACGAGTACGGCGGCGTGCCGGTGCACCGCCTGCACCGCGACGACCTGTTCTTCGATCTCTACGCCAAGAGCTGGCATCCCGGCGTCGCGGACGCGCTCGAGAACTTCCTGGCCAGCCACCACCCCGAGGTCGTGCACGTGCACCAGTGGATCCGGCTGACCACCGACCTCGTGCACATCGTGCAGCGCTGCGGCATCGCCGCGGTGGTGACGCTGCACGACCACTACCTGTCCTGCCCGCGCGCGTTCCGCCTGCGCCCCGACGGCGAGGTGTGTTTCCGGCCGCTGTCGCCGGCCTCGTGCCGCGACTGTGTGCCGCGCTACGGCCACGAGAGCGTGGCCGAGATCGACGCCGGCATCGACCTGTTCGCGCAGCAGGGGCGCAGCGAGCTCGAACTGGCCGACGCCGTGCTGGTCGGCGTCGACGCCACCGCGGAGCTGCTGTCCCGCGCGCTCGCCGTGCCGCGCACCCGCTTCCGCACGCTGCCGCTCGGCTACCGCCGCCGTTTCCCCGGCGAGCCGATGGCCGCGCCGCCGCACGACGGCGAACCGCTGCGGTTCGGCTTCTGGGGCGGCGTCGCGCCGCACAAGGGCATCGCCGTGCTGGTCGAGGCCGTGCGGCGCCTCGTCGCCACACCTCCGCCGCGCCGGGTCGAACTGCACGTGCTCGGCGGCTTCGCGACGCCGAAGTTCGAACAGCAGCTGCGCGCCGCCGCCGGCGGTCTGCCGGTCACGTTCCACGGCCGCTTCGAGACCGCGCAACTGCGTTCGTCGGGGCTGCACGTCGGGGTGTTCCCGAGCACGTGCCTGGAGACGTTCGGCATCGTGCTCGACGAGTGCTTCGAGATGGGCCTGCCGTGCATCGTCGCCGACCGCGGCGCCCTGCCGGACCGCGCCGGCCGCGGCGGCCTCGTCACGCCAGCCGGCGATCCCGCCGCGCTGGCGGCGGCGATGCGGCGCTTCGTCGACGAACCCGGCCTGTGGTCGGCGCTGCGCACGCAGCTGCCGCCGCTGCCACCCGACCTCGACGCCCACGTGCGCCAACTCGACACCGTCTACGCCGAGGCGATCGTGGCGCGCAAGAAGGCGCCGCCGCCGCGCGCCGGCGTGTCGCTGGCGGCCCGCGCCGCGCTGCTGCGGCTGCAGCGTGAATCGGCGCTGTTGCGCGTGCCCTCGCACGACCTGCGGTGATCGCAGCGCGGCGCCGCGCTCACCTGGTGGCGTCCGGGGCGACGGCGGCGGCCGGGCGCCAGGTCGCCGGCGCCGGCTGCTGCGGCATGTGCATCACCAGCAGTGCCACCGCCGTGCCGTAGCCCGCCGAACGGCCGAACTGGCGGTCGTTCCAGCTGCCATCGGCGTCGCGCGACTTCGCCAGCACCGCGCGCAGCCGTTGCCGCAGCGCCACCTGCTTCGCCTGGTCCGTCAGCAGCTCGATGGCCAGGGCACAGTAGAGGTGGCCGTAGAGGAAGTAGTACGGGGCGATGCCGTACGGACGCACGTGGGTGCCGGTCTGGCTCTTGCGCCGCGCCAGCTCGTCCCAGTCGGCGAAGAAGCGGTCGACGGCGCGTTCGAGCCGGGCCGGATCGCCGCGTCCGGCCAGCAAGAGCGTCGCCTCGCAGGCGGTCGCGCGCGCCGCCGAGCTCGGCGTCTTGTTCATGTACGGCAGCTGCGGCTCGTCGACCTCGTGCTGGCTCGTGGCCGGGGCGCCGTAGGCGTAGCCGCCCGGCAGCGCGCGGGCCCGATCGAGCGCGCCGAGCGCCTGCTCGACCACCAACTCGTCCACCTCGATGCCGTGCTGCCTGGCGCGGAACAGCGCCAGCAGCGCCGGCGCGGTCATGAACGTCGACGCCGGGTTCTTCGGGCTCAGGTAGCCCGCCGGCCGCGAGTAGTTCCAGCCGCCCCGCTCCGGGATCGCCGACTCGACGAGCGCCTGCACCAGCCACTGCGTGCGCTTGGCCACGGTCTCGGTGAGCGGCGCCGGCACGAGCTCGCGCTCCTGCAGTTGCAGCAGCAGTTCGAGCGCGTAGATGTGGCCCCAACCGCGCACGTCGTAGGTGCCGAGGAAGTCGACCTGCAGGCGCGGGTGTTCGAGCGTTCGCAGCACGAAGTCGAGGCCGCGGCGCACCGCCTGCTGCCGCGCCGCGTCCTGCGCGAAGCCCGGCGCCGCCAACAAGCCGAGGCACGTGATCGCGGTGCCGCCGACGCGGTAGCCGACCGGCAGTTCGCCGCGGTCCTCGCGATAGACCCCTTCGTAGGGCCACTGTTCGGGGCCGTCCCCTTCCTGCAGCTGCAGGATCGCCGCGATCGCGGCGGTCGTCGCCTCGGCGACGTCGAGCGGCGGCGCGTCCGGCACCGGGAAGCTGCGGAACCGCACCGGACCGCCCTTGCCGACCGGGCTCGCCGCGTCGGCGGGCGGGACCTCGGCCGCTGCGGCCTTGGTCGGCGGCGCCTGCGTCGCTGGGGCCTTGCCGGGGTCCTGCGCGAGCAAGGACAGCAGACACGCGAACGGGGCGAGCCAATGCAGCATCGGGGTTCCTCTGGCACCGCATCGGAACCGCACGCTGCCACCACCACAAGCCCACGGGTCCGCGGCAGGCCGTTCTCGCGGCGACGGGGCAAGGACCATACGCTGCCGCCATGAACCGCCGCGTCCTGCTCGTGCCGATGATCGCCGTGGTGGCTGCCGTCACCGTCTGGAAGGCCGCGCCGATGCTCGCCAGCGCACCGGCGGCGACCTGGCGGGTCGGCAACGACGCGGCCATGCGCCAGGGCCGCAACTACGACGACCTGGTGGCCGATTCGCCGGTGCGCCTCGCCGTCACCTGCGATGAGCCGTGCCGGGTCTACGTGTTCAGCCACAGCGACACCGACGGCACCATCCTGCTGTTCCCGTCACCCGACCTGCAGAGCGACCTGCCAGGCCTGTTGCCGAAGGGCAGCCACGTGCTGCCCGGCAAACTCGACGGCAAGGAACTCGCCTGGACCACGCGCTCCGGCGTGTTGCCGGTGACCACCTTCGTCGTCGTCGCCGCGCGTGAGCCGGTGCCGGAGCTCGAAGCACTGCTGCCGAGAGTGCGGCGCTGGACCAACTCGGTGATGACCGATCGTTCGCTCGCGGTGACGCAACCGAAGGACGTCGAGATCGTCGGTGCGCCACGGCAGCCGCTGCCAGCGGCGCTGCTGCAGCGCGCGGCGGAGCGCTCGTTCACCGAGGACCTGGTCAACGGCCCGTTGACGCCCGACGCGGTGCTCGACGGCGTTTGGACCGGCAGCTGGCGCGTGCGCGAGAAGCCGGCCGCCAAGCCGGCGCCGGCGCCGGCCGGCAAGTGAGGCTCACGACATCGCGTCCTCGACCGCCGCACACAGGATGTGCACGCAGACGAGGTGGCTCTCCTGGATGCGCGCGGTGTTGCCCGACGGCACCATCACGGCGACGTCGGCGTGCGCGAGCGCGGTGCCCCGCTTCTCGCCACACAACACGGCGGTGCTCAGGCCGAGCGTCTTCGCCTGTTGGAGGGCGAGCACGACGTTCTTGCTGCTGCCCGAGGTCGTGAAGCCGACCAGCAGGTCGCCTCTACGCCCGATCGCCTGCACCTCGCGCGCGAAGACGTGCTCGTAGCCGGCGTCGTTGCCGATCGCCGTCAGCGTCGGCACCTGCTGGCCGAGCGCGATCGCGGCGTAGCCGGGGCGCTGCTTTCGTTCGAACCATCCGACGAGCTCGCCGGCGGCGTGCGCGGCGTCGCAGGAACTGCCGCCGTTGCCGCAGAACAGGATCTTGTTGCCGGCGCGCAGCACGGCGACGGCGAGCTCACACAACTGCAGCAGCGACGGCAGGCACGTCGCCAGCAGGCGCTGCTTGGTCGCCACGCTCTCGGCGATCGTGGCCCGGATCTTCGCTTCGTTCATGAGGAAGGGCGCGACGATAGCGAGAGGCGGCCATCCGGCGCGAGCCCGGCGCCGTCATCCCGCGCGCAAAGCGGCGAGGGCGGCGGCGATGTCGGCCGGCACGCCGGCGACGCCGAGCGCGTCGCCGAACGCGGCCAGCGCGCGTGCGACGTTCTCGAGCCGCGCCCCGTGTCCCATCAGGCCGACGCGAAACACCTTGCCGGCGAGCGGGCCGAGCCCACCGCCGACCTCGATGCGGTGCACCTGGCGCAGATGGCTGCGGAAGGCGCGGTCGTCGACGCCGGCCGGATAACGGATGGTCGTCAGCATCGGCGTCGCCGCGGCCACCGGCACCAGCGCCTCGAGCCCGAGCGGGCCCAGCCCGCGACGCAGGGCAGCGGCGACCTCGACGTGGCGCCGTGCGCGCGCGACTTGACCTTCGGCCTCGATCTCGTCGAGCGCGGCGGCGAGCGCGTAGAGCATGCTGATCGGCGCCGTGTAGTGGTAGGCGCGGTCGGGGCCGAAGTAGCCGGTCAACAGGCGGGTATCGAAGTAGAACGGCACCGGCGTCGTGCGGGTCCTGGCCTTGTCGAGCGCGCGCGCCGAGAAGGTCACCGGTGACAACCCCGGCGGCACCGACAGGCACTTCTGCGTGCCGCTGAAGGCGGCGTCGACGCCGAGCTCGTCGCACGCGATCGGCAGGCCGCCGAGGCTGGTGACGCAGTCGATCACGAACAGCGCCCCGGCGGCGCGGGCGGCGGCGGCGATCGGCGACAGCGGGGTCAACACCCCGGTGCTGGTCTCGGCATGCACGACGCCGACGACGCGCGTCGGCCCGGCCGCGATCGCGGCCGCCACCGCTGCCGGATCGAGCGCTTCACCGAACGGGGCGCGCACCTCGACGACGTCACCACCGGCGCGCCGGGCCGCCTCGGCGAAGCGCTGGCCGAACACACCGTGCACGCCGATCACGACCCGATCGCCGCGGTCGACGAGGTTGGCGACGACGGCCTCCATGCCGGCGGTGCCGGTGCCCGCGATCGGCAGCGTGAGCTCGTTCCTGGTGCCGAACAACCGCCGCAGCCCTTCCTGCACCCGATCGAGCAGCGGCAAGAAGGCAGGATCGAGGTGCCCGAGCAGCGGCATCGCCAACGCCCGCTGCACCGAGGCGCTGATCGGCGAGGGGCCAGGGCCCAGCAACAACACGTCGGGGGGCTGGAAGCTCATGGTCGGTGACGGCGCTCGGCGGCCGCGCCCGCAGCTCGGTCAGAACGGCTTGGTGTACGCCAGCCAGGCGGCGGTGGCGCCGAGCGCCAGCACCACGAGCAAGGCCAGGAAGCGCGGCAGCACACCGCGGCGGATCAGCGTCGGCACGGCGCCGATCACCACCCAACAGGCGATCTTGCTCCACACCCAACCACCGCTCCAGGCGAGGCCGCCCTTGTGCATGAAGCCGACGCCGGCGACGAGCATGAGCAGCAGCGCCAGGCCGTGCACCATCGTGAACAGCTTCGCCGGCTTGCCACCGTCCGCCGAGGCGAGCACACCGCCGAGACCGAGGAACAGACCGAGCACGCTGGCGACGTGCAGCACGTGATAGAACTGCAAGGACATCGGCCAGAGAGTAGGCGGCGCCACGGCCGTTTCCTCCACTTGCCGCCCATTCTCGCGGCCTGGAACCATGCCCGGCATCGACCACCCCGTCTTCCTCCGCCTGCGCGCCGCAGCGTCCACCGGCCCGATCGTCGTCGCCCACCGCGGCGACAGCGTGCACCACGCCGAGAACACGCTGGCGGCCTTCGCGGCGGCGCGTGCACTCGGCGTGCTGATGCAGGAGTTCGACGTGCGGGCGACCCGCGACGGGGTGTTGTGTTGTGTGCACGACGCCACCTTCGACCGCACCACGAACGCCGGCGGCGTGCTGGGCCCTGGGGTCCTGGTGGCGCAGGCGGATTGGCACGAAGCACGCCGCCTCGACGCCAGCCGCGCGCCCGGCCGGCACGGCCCGCAGCCGGTGCCTTCCCTGCACGAAGCCCTGGCCACGATGCTGCCCGACTGCATCCCCCTGCTCGAGCACAAGGCCGGCGCACCGCGCGACTATGTGGCGGCGCTGCAGTCGGCGGGCGCCGTCGAGCAGGTGATCGTGCAGTCGTTCGACTGGGACTTCGTCGCCGAAGCTGGGGTGATGGCACCCGGCCTCGCGCGCGCCGTGCTCGGCCCGACACCGACGCAGGCGCGGCTCGACGCGGCGGCGATCGCGGCGGCGCGGCGGCTCGGCGCCGGCATGGTGCACTGGCACGCGGTCGAACTGCGCAGCGCCGAGGTCGCTGCCGCGCACGCGGCGGGGTTGTTGGTCTGCAGCTACACGACCGACGACGAACTGAGCTGGCGCGGCGGCGCGGTGATGGGCATCGACGCGATGTGCACGAACGACCCAGGTGCGATGCTGGCCGCGGCCAGGGCTGGTCTGCTCACACGACCGCGCAGCCAGGCGGCACGGCCAGGGTGAGGGGGAGCCTGGCCTCGCCGCTCGCCCTTCCTTACTGCACGCCGACCGTGATCGTGTTCGCCGCCGGATCGCATGCCAGCGTCAACACGTAGCCGAGCTGGCACGCATCGGCGATCACGATGCTGGCGCGCGGCGAGGCCGAGTTGGTGAGCGCTTCGACGAGTTCGCCTGGGATCGTGACCCGCCCGCCGACGACCGGCAGCGAGATGGCCTGGCCGGCCAGCTCATCGACGAAGGTCGCGACGATGGCGCCCATGCCACTCGCCACATCCATGGTGATGTCCTTGCCCACGGCGAACGTCTGCGAGGCGCGCGGCGCACTCGTGGTCGAGCAGCCGATGCCCGAAGTCAGGTGGTTGGCGTTCGGCAGGATCCAGATCCCGAGCCCATTCTCGCCACCTTCGCTGCTGACGCTCGGCAACACGAGGCCCAGGGCCAGCAACAGCGCGAGCAGGCAGCGATTGGCGATGTTCATGGGATTCGGGAGGAAGGGCGAAAGGTAGCGCCAGAGGCTGCAGCGGGAAAGGGGGGGCGGGCTTTGGCATCGGCCGGGCCAGCGCGGCCACCGGCCGAGGCGCTCGAACAGGTCAACTGGCTGCCAAGAACCACTCCTGCAGGGCGTTGGCGAGGTCCTTGGCCTCGGGGTGGCTGCGGACGAGGAACAGGAACTGGCTGCGCCGGCCGAGTTCGCTGGCCACGTAATTGCGGCGGTGCGGCATCTCCTCGTGCAGCCGGCCGAACCAGCGCAGGCTCTCGCTGAACTGGCCCTTCAGGCCGTAGGCGAGGCCGAGGTTGAACATCGCCGTGCCGATGCGGGGTTGCTTCTCCAGGGCATCCGAAGCGACGAGCTCGAGCAGCAGCCGCACCGCCTCGTCGAAGTCGCCCTCGTCGAGGTGCACATTGCTGAGGTTCGACAGCGCGTAGGCACGCACGAGGCTGTCGCTGGATTCGGCCAGGATGGTCTGGAACTGGCGCCTGGCCAGGGCGCGTTGGCCGCGCACGTGGTGCACGAGGCCGAGGTAGATGCGCGACTCGTGGCAGGTGCCGTCCAACGAAAGGCACTCGGTCAGCAGCCGCTGGCCGCGGCCGAGGTTCTCATCGGCCGTACGAATGCAGCCATCGAACAGGTCCTTGGCCGCCACCCACTCCGGCCCCTGGTCCCCGGCGCGCGTCGCCTCGTCGACGAGGTTGCGGCCGCGCATGGCCATGTCGGGCACCGGCACCGGCTCCTTGGCGACGACGCGCGAGAAGTCCGCCGACAAACCCATCAAGACAAACCCGCGGCCGAGCTCGTAGAGGATCTTGGCCAGACGCAATCGGTTGGCCGTCAGTTCGTCGCGCAGTCGCGCCCCGGCGGTGACGGCCTCATGCGGCGCATGCGCTTCCCCGCCATCGACCTCGGGCGGCACCGTGGCCATCGCCACCTTGCGGTGCAAGCGCACCTGCGAACGGATGCCATCGAGGAAGGCCCGACAGGAAGGGCAGACGTCCGAGTGCACCATGACCCGGCGCACAGAGGCCGGATCGAGTTCCCCGTCGAGCATCGCCGACAGATCGACCTGGATCGGCAGGCAGGGGTCGGAGCCGCGCTCAGGAGAAGAGGGAGAGACCATGAGGGCAGACCCGGCTTGGGGCGCCGGATCAGGAGGTCACCACTAGGCGGACCGGGGCCGGCGGTCACGCCTTTCGCGGCAACCCTTCAGGCGATGCCAAAAATGCGACATGGCTTCACGTTGCGTTGCCTGACCGCGTCGCCGCCGCGAACGCGCGTCGTCGCCGGCTGGTCGAGAGCACAGAGCGACCGTTCCATGCCGCGAAAGATCTTCCGTCGACCGCGGAAGATCACCATCTTCAGATTCTCGAGCCGGATGCCGAGGGCCGCCGCCGCATCGCGGTAGGACACGTCTTCGACCTCGACCATCGTCAAGGCGCGCTGCTCCTTCGGTGACAGGCGTTGGAAGTGCAGCAGGTAGAGCTGCAGGTAGATCAGGTAGGCACCATTGACCGCGACCGCGCTCTCGGCCTCGCTGGCGACGCGATCGGGAGCCCGCTGCCGCATGTCCTCGGGCTGGAAGACCTCGTCGTCCATCTCCAGGAAGCGGGCGAGCCGTGCCTGGCCCTTGAGGAACTTCAGCAGCGTGTTGCGCGCGATGCGATGCCCCCAGCCGCGGAACGCGTCCGCGCGATCGGGGTGGAAGCGGTGCGGGTAGCGGTAGATGTTGAGGAACACCTCCTGCAGCACATCCTGCGCATCGACGTGGTGTGAGCTGCGACGCAGGTTGCCCTGGATCGCGTGCAGGAACGTGGCGCGATTCAACTCGAACAGCAGCGCGAAGACGGCGGCGTCCCCGGTGTTCTTGAAGGTCTCCATCAAGAACGTGCTGACCCAGTCGCAGAAGTCCTGCTCGCTGGTGACGGCACAGCCAGGGCGCGGCGCGCGACCGCGAGACAGTTCACGCAGCTCCACCGCCCCCGTGGTCTCCCACAGTTCGCCGAGCCGCGCGCACAAGGCGCTGCGCTCGATCGGGCAAGGGTGCGTGTGCAACATGGCTGGACGGGGCCGGCTCCGAGGTGGCCGGAGGTGCAACGGCATGGTGCCATAGCCGACCCTGGTTGGGAAGTAACCCCCCGAGCCGGTCGTGCCAAGGTCCCTTGCCGACGTTCGCGGTCTGCACGCCCCGATCGCCGATCGTCAGCCGCGGGCGGGCGACAACTGGATCAACATGCCGACGCCGCCCGGCCCGAGCGCATCGGGCCGCACGCTGGCGCCGACCTGGTCGACCAGGGTGCGAAAACGGGCGATCGTCGTCGGCTCCAGGCCCTCGTGGGGATCGCCGTGGCCGGCGACGCGCAGGCACGGCGCCCCGCCGACCTCCGACAGCTCCAGGCAACGCGACCCGTGGCCGTTGGTGCGTTCGGCCACCAACTGCAGCGCGGTCTCGAGCAACCGCGACAACGGCGCCCGTGCCCCCCACCAGGGCAGCGGGAACGAGCCGCGGACCAGCACGTCGTGGCCGGCTTTGCGTTCGCGACCGGCGACCTCCTCGAGCAACAGGCCGAGGTCGATCGGCAGCTGTCCGCCCGTCGCTCGCTCGCAGTCGGCCTGCAGGTCGGCCTGCAGCGTGTCGCACCACTCGATCACACCGAGCAGTTCGCGCACGGCCCCCTTCATCTGCGCCTTCGTGGCTTCGGCGATCGTGCCATCGAGCGCTTCGAGCCGTTCGCGGATCTCCGCCAGGAACATGCCCTGCGTCTCGGCGAGCAGCTGGAAGTGCCCCCCGAGCGTGCGCGCCGCCTCGCCGCCACGGTCACCGAGCTCGCTCGGCCCCGGCGGCACCACCACGACCGCGGCCGGGCGCGGCCGTTTCGGCAGTACATAGTCGTGGGCGGCGGGGGCGGCCGTCATCGGCTCGAAGGTCGGCGAGTTGGTCTTGGTCATCGGCGAACCGGGCGGACGGGTGCATCCCGCCCCTGGCACGGCAGCTTCTGGATCGGCGCCGCGGGTGGCGGCCCTTGAGCGGGCTCGACTATGGTGCTGCGGTGCCCCCCTCCCGCCCGACGCCCGAGACGATCCGCGGCATCGCCCTGGACCTCGGTTTCGACCTCGTGCGCTTCGGCCCGGCCGACCCCGGCGAACACGGGGACCACTTCGTCGCCTGGCTGCAGGCCGGCCGCCACGGCGAGATGGACTACCTGGCGCAGAACCGCGACCGCGTGCTCGATCCGGCCCGTTGGCGGCCCGGGGTGCGCTCGGCGATCAACTTGGCCGTCGACTACGGCGGCCCCGCGGTCGGGCTGGCTGGCGGCGGTCGCATCGCCCGCTACGCCGGCGGTCGCGACTACCACCGCTGGCTGCGCGAACGTGTGTTCCGGCTGCGGCAACGGCTCGAGGCCGAGGGCCTGCCGTACGGTTCGATGAACGGCGGCACCGACGCCGTGCCGGTGCTCGAACGGGCGCTCGCCGCCCGCGCCGGCATCGGCTTCCTGGCCAAGAGCGCGATGGTGATCTCACCGAGCCACGGCCCCTACCTGCAGCTCGCCGAGCTGCTGACCGCCGAGGAGCTGCCGCCGGACGCACCGGCCCCCGGCACCTGCGGCACCTGCACCGCCTGCCTCGACGCCTGCCCGACCGGCGCCATCGTGGCGCCGTTCCAAGTCGACGCGCGGCGCTGCCTCAGCTACACGACGATCGAACAACGTGGCTTCGTGGCGCCCGCGCTGCGGCGCGCCCAAGGCGAGTGGCTGTTCGGCTGCGACGTCTGCCTCGAAGTGTGTCCGTTCACCTCGAAGAGCCTGCGGCGGCAGCAACACGGCACCGAACGCCCGCTCGAACTGCGCCCGCACCGGCTCGTCGAGACCTGGACCCTGCTCGACGTGCTGACGATGGACGACGCCCGCTACGAGCACGAGTTCGTCGGCACCGCGATGCGGCGGGCGACGCGCAGCGGCCTGCGCCGCAACGCCGCCACCGTGCTCGGCAACCTCGGCGACCCGCGCGCCCTGCCGGCGCTGGCGGTGTGCCTCGGTGATGCGGATCGGGTGCTGCGCGGCACCGCGGCCTGGGCGATCGGGCGCATCGACGCGCAGCACGCGGCCTTGCCGCGGGCATTGGCCGCCGAACCGGACGCCGACGTGCAGGACGAGCTGCGTGGCGCGATCGACGGCGCGTCGTAACGACGCGTCGGCGGCGTCGGACCGTCGCCCGAACACGACGCTGCCGCACAGCGGCCATGCCACGGCGAATCGACGCCATCGGAGCCCTCGCCAGCCGCACAACCGTGCGATTCTCGCGACGGTGCCGGCGCGCCCGCGAGGCTGCCACGGACCACTCCCGCAGCGCCGTTCGCGCCCTTGCCAACGCGCGCTGGTGATTCTCGCACGCTGCGCCGTGCAGGTTGGCAAGGCCGTTGCTCCATGGCTGTCGATGACGAACCAACCGCACACGAACGCCGCCTCGCAGCTCAACGCCGAGTTCTACAACGAGCAGAAGTGGTGCGAGCACTGCAAGCAGTACGTGCGGTTCCTGATGAGTGTGAACCACTCCTACTGCGTGCACTGCGGCGGCCGCGTGCGCCTCTTCAACCGCAACGACTCGCAGTCCTTCCAGGCGACGGTGCAGCGCCACAAGTGGCAAGCCTCCTGAGCCCCTCCAGCACCTCGCCCCCTCATCCCTCGCCCCTCTCGCGACTCTCGCCTCCCTCGCCCCTCTCGCCAGCCCTCCCCCGACTCGCCAGCCCCCGCCCGCCCCGAACCGCCTGCTCCCCCGCGCCAGTCCCTCCTGACCCCGACCGAGACAGCCTCCCCGCTACGAACAACGCCCGACCTGAAACCTGATCCCCGCGACGACCTGCCGGCGACCTCCCGGCAGGTCGCTTGCGTTCCAGGGGGCACCGCCCCATCCTGGCCGCTTTCCGTCCCCCGACTTAGCTGAGGAAGCGGCCGTGCAGCTGCCCGAATTCCGCAACGAACCGTTCACCGACTTCACCCGTCCCGAGAACCAGGCCGCGTTCCAGCAGGCCCTGGACACCGTGCGCAAGGAGATCCTCGGGCGCACCTGGCCGTGTTGGATCGGCGGCGAGGAAGTGCGCGGCAAGACCACGTTCGACAGCTTCGATCCCGGGGAGCTGACGCAGCTCATCGGCAAGTACCAGAAGCTCGCCGCCAGCGACGCCGAGGCCGCCGTCGAGAAGGCGCACGCGGCGTTCCCGGCCTGGGCGGCGACCGACGCCGACTACCGCGTGCGCATCTTCCTCGACGCGGCGCAGAAGCTGCGCGAGCGCAAGCACCTGTTCTCGGCGATGCTGACGCTCGAGGTCGGCAAGTCGTGGGCGGAGGCCGACGCCGACACCGCCGAGGCGATCGACTTCCTCGAGTACTACGCCGGCCAGATGCTGCTGATGGCGCAGCCGCAGCCGGTGACGCCGGTGCCGGGGGAACGCAATCAGATGATCTACATCCCGCTCGGCGTGGGCGTGGTCATCTCGCCGTGGAACTTCCCGCTCGCGATCATGGCCGGCATGACGTCGGCCGCGCTGCTGGCCGGCAACACCGTCGTGCTGAAGCCGGCGAGCCAGTCCCCGGCGATCGCCGCGATGTGGGTCGACCTGATGTACGAATGCGGCCTGCCCAAGCAGGTGCTCAACTTCATCACCGGCCCGGGTTCGAGCGTCGGCGGCGCCGCCGTGCAGCACGCGCTGACGCGCTTCATCTCGTTCACCGGCAGCCGCGACGTCGGCCTGTGGATCTTCGAGCAGTCGGCCAAGATCCAGAAGGGCCAGATCTGGATGAAGCGCCTGATCGCCGAGATGGGCGGCAAGGACAGCATCCTCGTCGACCGCGACTGCGACCTCGAGAAGGCGGTCGACGCCGTGGTCGCCTCGGCCTTCGGCTACCAGGGCCAGAAGTGCTCGGCCTGCAGCCGCGCCATCGTGCACGAGGCCGTCTACGACCGCTTCGTCAGCATGCTGCCGGAGCGCGTCGCGGCGATCCGCGTCGGCCACCCGAGCGACCGCAGCGTCAACTTCGGGCCGATGATCGACGGCGCCGCCAAGCGCAAGACGATGGAGTACATCGAGAGCGGCAAGAAGGAGAGCCGGCTGCTGGTCGGTGGCGACGAGGGCCCGAAGACGGGTCACTACGTCAAGCCGACGGTGTTCGTCGACGTGCCGCCGAAGGCGGTCATCTCGCAGGAGGAGATCTTCGGGCCGGTGCTCGCGGTCATCAAGGTGAAGGACTTCGAGCAGGGCCTCGAGGTCGCCAACAACACCGAGTATGGCCTCACCGGGTCGGTGTTCACCAACGACCCTCGGCACAAGGAAGCCGCGCGCCAGCGCTTCCACGTCGGCAACTTCTACATCAACCGCAAGTGCACCGGCGCGCTGGTCGGTGGCCACCCGTTCGGCGGCTTCAACATGTCGGGCACGGACAGCAAGGCCGGCGGCCCCGACTACCTGCTGCAGTTCCTGCAGGCGAAGACGATCAGCGAGAAGCTCTGAGCCGGCCCACCCGCGGACGGAAACGGCGCAGCGGTCGCCGGACGCACCGGCCCTGCTGGTCCGTCACCATGGCAGCGCGGCGCTACTGCGGCGGACGCCGCGGGGGCACCGCGCAGCCGCGCGTCGCCGGCACGAAGTTGGCGACGATCATGCCGAGCACGAACGCCGGCAACATCGCGTCGCGCACGACCGCGAAGTGGTGCAGCAGCCAGCCGGCCAGCAGGAACAGCATCACGACCGCCACGCGGCGTGGAGTGGAAAGGGCTCAGAGCATTGTGGGGTGCCCACGATAACCTCGCCGCCGACTCCCGAATTGCCCCCGTGAACGACCTGCCCTGGATCCCTCCGGCCCGCATCGACGAGCTGTTGCAGCGCGGCGAGGCCGTCTGGCGCGCGTTCGAAGCGCGCACCGGCCCGCGCCACCACCTGTTCGTGCCGTGTGACCAGCGCGCGGCCTACGAAGCGCTGCGGCGTTTGCGCGACAGCGCCTCGACGTTCCTCGAGTTCGGCTCGGCGGCCGGCGTGGTGACGATACTCGCCGACTGGCTCGGCTTCGAGGCCTGCGGCATCGAGATCGAGCCGTGGCTCGTCGAACAGTCGACCGCGCTGGCGCGGCAGCTGCGTTCGGGGGCCACGTTCGTCGAAGGCACCTTCGTGCCGCCCGACTACCAGGACGATGTGCAGCTGCTGACGCCGGACCGGCTGACGCCGACCGGCGGCGCCGACGCCTACGAGGAGCTCGGCATGTCGCTGCGCGACTTCGACGTCGTCTTCGCCTACCCGTGGCCCGGGGAGGAGGAATGGCTGTTCGAGCTGATGCGGCGCCATGCGCGGCCGCGGGCGCGACTGTTGACCTACGACGCCAACGACGGCTGCACGGTGACCGAGGTGCGCGAGCTCTAGCCTCGCGGCTTGCCGGCCGCCGCGACAACGACCAAGATGGCGCCCATGCTGCGCGCCCTGATCGCCATCGTGTTGCCGTTCGCATCACTCGCGGCGCAGGACCGCCGCCCGCTGCTCGGCACCGTCGTCGACGGCGATGGCAAGCCGCTGGCCCATGCCACGGTGTGCTTCGGCTACGTGCCGTTCGGCGGCGAGGACCTGCCGCCGCACGACCAGGGCACGACGACGACCGACGCGCGCGGCCGCTTCAAGGCCGACGTGCTGCCGTGTGCCGGCTACAGCCTGTGGGCGGTCGGCCCCGAATCGGACGCCGGTCGCGCCACCAGCGGCATCCTCAACGCCGCTGCCGGCGCCCTGGTCGAACTGCGCGCGACGGCCCGCCGCACGAATTGGCGGCTCACGATCGAAGGTCTCGACGCGTGGCCGGAGGCCGGCCCGTTCACGATCCGCCTGTTCGCCGACACAGTCGCGCTGCCTGGCCCGCCGCTCGCCGTCGCTGCCGATGGCACGGTGGAGCTGCCGCTGCTGCTGCCCGCCATCGCCAGCTTCGATCTGTGCGACCAGGCGGGGGAGGTGCTCGCGACGTTGTCGGTGCCGACCAAGGCGGACGGCAAGGTCAAGCTGCTGCCACCGCAGACCGTGCCGATGCGGGTGTTCGACGCCAAGGGCCAGCCACTCGCGGGCGCCGAGGTCGAACAGCGCTTGTCGCGCGGCTGGAACCACGGCCTCGACTTCGGCCCGTACCGCCCCGGCCGCACGATCCGCCGGCGATTGGGCACGACCGACGCCGACGGCAGGCTGGTGGCGCGCGTCCCGTTCGCCAAGGACCCGTTCCGCAGCAGTGGCTACCGCCAGCTCTACTTCCTCGCCAAGAAGCCTGGGCACGCCGCGTCGCTGTCGGGTTTCACCGATCAACTGTTCCTCGACGGCAAGGAGGTCGCGGACAAGGACCTCACCGAACTGAGCTTCCACCTGCCGGCGGCGCTGCCCCTGGCGGCGCGCTTCACCACCACCGGCGGGCGCGGACTCGCTGGCCAACGCGTGGTCGTACGCAGCCATCTCCGCATCGAAGAGGCCACGAACGGCGGCTGGCAGGCACAGGAGGCGACCTGGCTGGCGACGACCGACGCCGAGGGCCGCGTCACGATCGCCGACCTGCCGCGGAACGTCGGCGAGCTGTCCATGACGCTGCTGGCGCCGAAGGCCGAACTGGGCATGCCCGAGCCGCTGCGCCGCAGCGCGCCGCCGTTGGCGCTCGCGCCGCTGCGCTTCCAGAGCCGTCCCGACCACGAGGTCGTGGTCGATCTGGCCACCTACCACACCGTGCAGCTGCGGCTGCTCGAAGCCGACAAGAGCCCGGCGCGCGGCGCGACGGTGCTCATGGCGCCCGAACACCCTGAGACGGCGTGGGACGCCGGGACCATGCAGGCGACGCCAGACCCGGCCGGTCGGTTGAACCTGTTGCTCGCGCCGGGCTCCTGGACCGTGTTCGTGCGCAGCGCGAACAGCATGGCCTGTCAACGGCTCGTCGTCGAACACGGCCTCGAAGCCACGCTGGCCTTGTCGCCGATGCCGGCGATGCGGGGCCGCGTCGTCGGCAAGGATGGCAAGCCGATCGCGGGCGCGACACTCGACCTCGTCAGCATGAGCAGGATGGGCCTGGATGGCCTGCGTCCACCCGAAGAGCAGGTCGCCGAGCACCTCAACTGGAAGTGGCTCGACGACGTTCGCAGCGACGCCGACGGCAACTTCCTGGCGCCCTTCGTGCCGGTGTCCGGCGCCAGCTACGAAGCCGTCTTCCACCACGGCCCGCGGCAATCGGCGAGGTTCCAGGTCCAGGTCGGCGCCGATCCCGTGACGATCACGATCGATTGACCGCGTGGACCGCCGCCACTTCGCCAGCGAACAGCAGCGCCTGCTGCGCCTCGAACGCGACGCCGAGATCGCCGCAGCGGAGCAGGCGTTGCGCGCCCGCAGCGACCAGGAGCTCGTCTTGCGCGGCACCACGCTGCTGCGGCTCGAGGTCGCCGACCTGGTGCCCGGCTTCGGCGGCCGCTTGTGCGCGGTGCTGCGCCCGAGCCGCGGCAACGGCCTGCCGCCGCACCGGCTCGGCCCCGGCGACGTCGTCGCCGTACGGGCGACGCGCGACGCCGTGCCGCTGACGACCGGCGTGCTGGTGCGGGCGCGCGGCGACGAGGTCACCGTGGCCCTCGACGACGAAGACGTCGAGCTGCCGCCGCTGGTGCGGCTCGATCGCATCGCCACCGACGTCACCTACAAGCGGCTCGATCAGGCGCTGCGCGACCTCGCCGCCGACCGCAAGGCCGACGCCGCGCGCTTCTTCGACGTACTGTTCGACGAACGCGAGCCAGGCTTCACCAAGCAGCCCATCGACGCCGACATCCGCTGGTTCGACGACACGCTCGACGCCTCGCAACGCGAGGCCGTCGCCCATTCGCTGCGCGCCGAACACGTGGCGCTGATGCACGGCCCGCCCGGCACCGGCAAGACCACCGCCGTCGTCGAGGCGATCCGACAGGCCGTCGCCCGCGGCGAACGTGTGCTCGCCTGCGCGCCGTCCAACGTCGCCGTCGACAACCTCGCCGAACGGCTGCTCGCCAGAGGCCTGCGCATCGTGCGGCTCGGCCATCCGGCCCGCGTCGCCGCCAACGTGCGCGACGTGTCGCTCGACAGCCTCGTGCAGGACGCACCGGAGCAGAAGCTGCTGCGCTCTGTGCGACGCGAGGTCGACCAGGGCCTGCGCGCCGTGCACCGGGCGAAGTCGCGCGCCGATCGGGCCGCGGCGCGCGAGCAGGTGCGGCAGCTGCGGCGCGAGCTGCGTCAGCTCGAAGGCGCCATCACGCGCGGCCTGCTCGACGCCGCCGAGGTGGTGCTGGCGACGACGACCGGCGCCGCTGAGCCGCTGCTCGCCGAACGGCCGTTCGACCTCGTCGTCGTCGACGAGGCGGCGCAGGCGCTCGAAGCGGCGTGCTGGATCCCGCTGCAGCGCGGCCGGCGCGCCGTGCTGGCCGGCGACCACCGGCAACTGCCGCCGACGATCCACAGCGAGGCGGCGGCGGCGCAGGGGCTCGCGGTGACGCTGTTCGAACGGCTGGCGAACTCGCGGCAGGCGGCGGCCATCGCACGCCAACTCACCGTGCAGTACCGCATGCACGAACGCATCATGGGCTGGTCGGCGAAGCACTTCTACGGCGGCAACCTGGCCGCGGCGGCGAGCGTGCGTTCGCACCTGCTCAGCGATCTGCCCGACGTGCACACCACCGAGTGGACCAGCGAACCGCTGTGCTTCGTCGACACCGCCGGCTGCGGCCACGACGAGAGCGAGGGCGACGACGACGGTTCGAAGAGCAACCCCGGCGAGGCGACGGTCGTCGTGCAGGTCGTCACCGCGCTGCGCGAGGCCGGCGTGCCGGCGACGGCCATCGGCGTGGTCACGCCCTACAACGCGCAGGTGCAGCTGCTGCGCGAACGGCTCGGCGGCGACGACGGGCTCGAGATCGGCACCGTCGACGGGCTGCAGGGCCGCGAGAAGGAGGCCGTCGTCGTCTCGCTCGTGCGCAGCAACGAGCACGGCAGCATCGGCTTCCTCGGCGAGCTGCGCCGGCTCAACGTCGCGCTGACCCGCGCGCGGCGGCACCTGACCATCGTCGGCGACAGCGCCACGCTGGCCCACGACGCGGACCTGTGCGCGCTGGTCGAACACCTGCAGCAGCACGGTCGCTACCGCAGCGCGTTCGAGCTCGGCTGAACGCGCGGCGGGTCAACGGGCGCCGATCACAAGAACAGGATCTGGGCGCCGCGCGTCGCGGCGAGGCCGTTGGCGGCGCCGCCATCGATGATGAACCACTGGCCATACAGCGACAGGCCGGCGAGCTCGGGGATGCTCGGCACCGGCACCCGCAGCGTGCCCGTGCCTGCGCCCGCCGCGCCGAAGGCGCCGCTCAGCATGCCGGAGACCAACAGTTCGCCGCCGAACTGCACGTTCAGGTTGACGCCGTTGATCACGACGTTCGCCGGAGCGAGCCCCAGCACCAACGTCGCGGCCGCCCCGCCGCGGGCGTTGCCGACACCGATCTTGAAGTCGATGTTGCCGATGTTGGCCGGCACCCCCGCCAGCATCGACGGGAACAGCCCGCCGGAGCCCAACGTGGCCTGGCCGTAGAGCATGCCGGCTTCGGGCACCAGCTCGCTGCGCAGCGTCGGTCGCGTGAACGGGCCGGTGCCGGCGGCGACGCGCGGGTCGGTGAGCGCGGTCTGCACGAACACGATCAGGTCGTTGGCGGCCTGCGGCGGCACGCCACCGGGCGGCGGACCGTTCAGCGGCACCAGCAGCGGGTCCTTGTTCTGCAGGAAGGGGCCCCCACCGTTGAGGTAGAAGCCGAACACCTGCGGCACCGACGTGAACTGGCCGTTGTGCATGAAGGTGCCACGCAGGCCGGCGTTGCGCAGGCTCGGCGTCTTGAAGCGCCCGGCGTCGGCCGCCTGGTTGGTGACGCCCTGGCGACCATTGTCCTCGGCGATCGGCCGCAGACCGACGTTGTGGAACAGCGTGTCGCTGAACAGGCCCGGCGTGTGGCAGAGGTTGCAGCGCGCGGGACCGTTGAACACGTTCATGCCGTTGATCTGCTGCGGCGTCATCGCGTTCGGGTTGCCGGCGATGAACAGGTCGTACGGCGCCTGGTTCGGCACCAGCGTGCGCTGGTAGGTCGCCAGCGCGTAGGCGACACGGGCGATGGTGACGTCGGGCGTGCCGAACGCGGCCTGGAACAGGTCGGGGTAGGTCACGCCGCCGGCGATCGCGTTCGCCATGTCGGTCGGCAGGTTGCTGGCGAGCGCCATCGGCCGGACCGTCGGCAGCTTCGCCACCACCTCGGCGAACAGGCGCCCGTCGTGCGCCATCTCAACCGGATTGATCAACGGACCGATCGACTGGTTCTCGAGCGCGGCGCCGGCGGGGATCGTCGTCACGCCGGTGGCCGGATCGACGAAGGCTCCCCCGGCGCGTCCATCCCAGAACAGCAGCGGGAACCAGGCGGCGGTCAGGAAGCTCGGCGACGAGCGGCTGCCGACCTGCGGCCCGAAGCCGAAGAAGGGGTCGCGCACATAGTCATTGCTGGCGTCGCCGTGCGTGGTGCCCGGCGAGGCGAACTTGTCGTCGGGCGACGGCGTGATGCCGTCGGGCCCGGGGTTGACGACGCGGCGCAGGTCGCCGCCACCGGCGCCGAAGGTGTGGCAGGTGCCACAGGCGACGCGGTTGTTGCTGGACAGCTGCTCTTCCCAGAACAGCAGCTTGCCGAGCACGGTCTTCGCAGGCGTGATCGGGTTCTGCGGGGGAACGGGTACCGGCGGCAGGCCTTGGGCCGCGAGAGAAGCCGCGAAGCCGAGGAATACGAGGGATCTCATGGCAGTCTCGGAGGGGGCCCGTGGCGTAACAGGAGGGCAACCCCGGGGTGTCCGGTGTGTCGCGGCAACGTCCCACGGACGTCCGATCCCACGCCGGCCGGCCAGATCGGCCCCTAGGCCCCCCCG
>JAEUHT010000257.1 GCA_016793265.1 Planctomycetota bacterium | reverse complement strand
CTGAACAGCCCTTCCCCCTGCAAGGCGCGGTGCAACACCGTGCGCGACAGCTTGCGTTCGGGGTTGCCGACGGCTTCGCGATCGAGGCTGCGGGCGACCTCGACGGCGAACCCGGGTTCGTCGGCGATGCGGCGCACCAGGAAGCCGCGCTCGGCGCCGAACAACCGCACGGCTTCGTCGACCAGCACGGTCAGCACGGCGCCCCGATCGGCGGCGGCGACGAGGCTGCGGTTGAGGCCGAGGATCGCCGTCATGCGCTGGCGCTCCACCTCGGTGACGTCGCCGCGCAGCCGCTGCAGGAAGTGCGCCCAGCGCGCCATCAGCCCCCCCCGGCAGCCGCGAGCGCCCGCAGCACCATCGCCTCGGCGTGCCGTTCGTGGGCAGCGAGGCCGCCATGGGCCAGGATCGCGCGCCGCAGTACGCTGGCGGCGTCGGCGCACGGCACGTCGGCGAGCACGTGGTGCGCCAGCGCGCAGATCGCCAGCGTGGCCGGACAGCCGCTGGCGCGCCAACGCAGCGCGGTGATGCGGTCGCTGGCGCCAGCGGGCCCGGCGGTGAACTGCAGGCTCAGTTCGACCTGGTCGCCGCACACCGGATGCCCGGCGCGGCCACTGCGGACGTCGGCGCCGACGAACGCGCCGACGCCCTCGCCGCGCACGAGCAGCTGCCGCAACGACTCGCCGACCATGCGCCCCTGCTCAGGGTCGCTCCGCGACCCCGGTCGGCGGCGCGTCGGGCGCGACCGCGGCGGTGGCCGCCATGCGGTCGAGCATCGTGAATTCGTCGGACAAGAACCTGCAGCCGCCGGCGACGAACAGCGCGCAACAGGCGAGCAGGCGGCGCAGCCGGCTCGGGCGCGCATCAGGCGCGGGTAGCTCACGCATCGACCACCTCCCCGCCGTCGGCGCCGTCACCGCCGTCCGCCGCGGGCATCTCGTCGGCGAACATCGCCGCGAAGGTCTCCCGCCGGCGCAGCAGGCGCACCTGATCGCCGTCGACGAGCACCTCCGCAGGGCGGCGGCGCGTGTTGTAGTTCGAGGCCATGCTGGCACCGTATGCGCCCGCGGCCAGGATGGCCAGCAGGTCGCCGCGCTCGCACGGCGGCAAGAGGCACCGGCGGGCGAGGAAATCGGAGGTCTCGCACACCGGGCCGACCACGTCGACGGTCTGCGGCGAACCGGCGCCTGGAACGACCCGCGTCACCGGATGTTCGGCCTGGTAGAGCGCCGGCCGCACGAGGTCGTTCATGGCGGCGTCGACCAGCACGAAGCGGGTCTCACCCTGGCGCTTGTTGCCGAGCACGCGGGTGAGCAGCACGCCGGCGTCCCCGACCAGGAAGCGCCCCGGCTCGACCACCGGCCGCCAGCCGCGCGCCGCGAGGCGCGGCAGCAGCGCCGCGGCGACAGCGGCCACGTCGAGCGCCGGCCCCTTGCCGTAGCCGATGCCGAAGCCGCCGCCGAGGTCGTAGTAGGTGACGCCCTCGGCGTGCAGCGGTGAAGCGGCGACGAAGGTGGCGACGCGCTCGAACGCCACCACGTAGGGGTCGACGCTCTGCAACTGGCTGCCGAGGTGCACGTGGTAACCGACGAGCTGCAGCCACGGCTCGCGGCGGATGGCGGCGACGAGCTCGCCGGCGCGATCGAGCGCGACGCCGAACTTGTTCTCCTTCTTGCCGGTGCTGATGTAGGCGTGCGTGCCGGCGTCGACGTCCGGGTTGAGGCGCAGCGCGACGCGCACCCGCCGACCCGCGGCGGCACCGGCGGCGGCGAGCAGCGGCAGCTCGTGCGGCGACTCGACGTTGAAGAACAGGATGTCGGCGGCCACCGCCGCGGCGATCTCCCATGGCTCCTTGGCGACGCCGGCGAACACGGCACCTGCGGTCGGCAGGCCGGCGGCGCAGAGCCGTTCGAGTTCGCCGCCGCTGACCAGGTCGAAGCCGGCGCCGCCGGCGTGCATGCGGCGCAACACGCCGAGGTTCGAGTTGGCCTTCACCGCGTAGCAGACGTGGGCCCCGGGCCCGAACGCGGTGCGCACGGTCTGCAGGCGGCGGTCCATCGCCGCGCCGCTGTAGACGTAGAGCGGGGTGCCGAAGCGCTGCGCCAGCGCCGCCAAGGCCACGGCCTCGCAGCAGAGCTGCCCGCCGCGGAACGAGAACTCGGTCGAACTCGCGGCAGCAGGCGCCACCGGCACCGGGTCGGGCTCGGCCATCAGACGGCGGTCGGCTGCAGCTGCTGTTTCAGCCGGTCGAGCACCTGGCCGTGGATCTGGCAGATGCGCGAAGCCGACAGCCGCAGGCGCCGCGCGACCTGGCGACCGGTCATGCCCTCGAGGTAGTGCAGCTGCAGCACGCGCCACTCGATCTTCGACAGGCTGTTGCGGATCTGCTCGATGAGCTCCTGCCGCGTGATCACGTCGATCGGCGACTCCTGGTCGGCCGGCAGCTGCGGGAATTCCTCGTCGACGTCGTCGTCGCCGCGCGCAGGCCGCAACATCGCCGGCTCCCAGCGGCGCAGCAGCGCGGCCTCGGTGATGCCGAGCGCCGCCGCGAGCTCGCTGTCGGTCGGTTCCCGTTCGAGCTCCATGCAGAGCCGGCCACGCACGGCGTCCCGCTCGCGCAGGCGCCGCCGCAGCAGGCGCGGCAGGAAGTCGAGATGCCGCAGCTCGTCGAGCATGGCGCCGCGCACGCGGATGCGCATGAACGCCGACCACGACTCGCCACGGTCGGGCGCGAAGGCGGCGACCGCCTGCATCAGCCCCCACATGCCGGCGTGCAGCAGATCCTGCACGTCGACGCTGCGCGGCAAGCGCGCGGCGAGGCCGAGCGCCAGCGCTTCGACGTCGGGGCGGTGCCGTTCGACCACCCGGTCGAACAACGCCTTGGACCGCCGCTGGTGGTAGCGGCGCAACAACACCTCGCCGGGCTCACCTTCGCCGTGGCGGGATCCGGCACCGCCGACCCTGGCCCCCTCGTCGCCGGCGGCAGCAGCCGTCGCAGCGACGTCCAGCGCCGCCCCGCCGACCGACGCCGCGGCGCCGCGGCGTCGCGCGCCGCGCAGCAAGGAGTTGCTCACCATGTGCCACCCATGCGAAGGATTCGTTGCTCCCACCAACCGCGCGCGGCCTCGCGCGGCGCGAGGCGACGCGGCGAGTTCGACGGCGACTGCACCAAGCTGACCGGCAGTCACCGACGTGGACCGTTGCATCACTTCCCGAGGGACGTCGGCGCGATGCGGTCACCGTCACGACGAATGCGAAGGAGCGAACGCGCGAAGCGTAGCACGAACGTCGCGCGCGGCGCAACGTGGTAGCTCGCACTTCTGCGCGAGCCACACACACGAGCACACCCACAGCGCGCGTCGTCGTCACCACGCCGTCGCCGTGCGTCGCCCCGCACTTCACGCATCGACCGCGTGCACGTCGAGGCGCAGCCGCTGCATCACGAGGCGCTCGGCTTCGCGCATGCGGCGACGATCGTGCGCACGCACGTCGTCGTGGCCACACAGGTGCAGCAGGCCGTGCACGACGTACAGCGCGAGCTCCGCGCGCAGCGTGTGCCCGTGTTCGCGCGCGACGCGGCGCGCGGTGTCGACCGAGACGACGATCTCGGCGCCGCCGTCGACGAGGAAGCTCATGACGTCGGTCGGCGTCGGGTCGTCGAGGTGTTCCTGGTGCAGGACCGCGATGCCGGCATCCGTCGTCAGCAGCAGGGAAACCGGCATTTCGAGGCGATCCGCGTGGGCCAGGGTGGCGCGCACGACGCGCCGCAGGAAGCGGCGATCGACGCGAGAACGGGCGGCGTCGCACACTTCGAGCCGGAGCCGCGCCGGTCGCTTCGCCCGGGGCGCTTCGCCCGCCGCGGCGCCGCGCGGGCCGACCAACGGGGAACGCCGACGCGCGCGCGCCTTGCGGGGCGTCACGACTTCTTCGCGGCCGCGGCAGCGGCGGCGGCGCGGTCGTAGGCGGTGACGATGCGGCTGACCACGGCGTGGCGCACGACGTCGCCGGCATCGAGCTTGACGACGCCGACCCCGTCGGTGCCGTCGAGCTTGCGCAGCGCATCCCCGAGCCCCGAGGGCACGTTCGCCGGCAGGTCGGTCTGCGACGGATCGCCGGTGACGACCATGCGCGAGCCCTCACCGAGGCGCGTCAGGAACATCAGCATCTGCGGCACCGTGGTGTTCTGCGCCTCGTCGAGGATGACGAAGGCATGGTTCAGCGTGCGGCCGCGCATGTAGGCGAGCGGGCACACCTCGATGACGTCGCTCTCGAGCCAGCGCACGCGCGTGCGCGAGTCGAGCAGGTCCTGCAGCGCGTCGTGCATCGGCCGCAGGTACGGATCGATCTTGGCCTGGAAGTCGCCGGGCAGGAAGCCGAGCTTCTCGCCGGCCTCGACCGCGGGCCGCACCAGCACGAGGCGGCGCACGTGGTTGCGCTTCATGTGCTCGATCGCCTTGGCGACCGCCAGGTAGGTCTTGCCGGTGCCCGCGGGGCCGACGCCGAAGGTGACGTCGAAGCGCTCCATGGCGTCGAGGTAACGTTCCTGCCCGGCCGTGCGCGCCCGCACGATGTGGCTGGTGTGATTGCGCACCGGCCGCTCGACGTTGGCGAGCGCCTCGAGGCCGTGGTCCTGGCCGAGCGTCGCGCGCAGACGACCGGCCACGTCCTGGGTGCCGAGGTGGCGGCCGGCGCGCATCAGCGCGAGGCTCTCCTCGAGCACCGCCTGCACCACCTGCACGTGACCGGCGTCGCCGAGCAGGCGCAGGCTGCCGTCGCGCGCCAGCACGCTGACGCCGTGCAGCTCGCGGATCAGCCGGGCGTTGCTGTCGAGTGGTCCGAGCAGGGTGCGCGCTTCGTCGACCGACTGCACCGGGATGTGGATGTCCGCGTCGCTCATTCGCCGGCGATCCTATCGTCCGACCCCGGCGCCGGACCGCAGGGATCCGCCGCCGCCGCGGAAAGTCAGGCTTCAGGTGGCGGCGACCAGCACGACGAACCAGACGCAGAACGACGGCAACAGGCTGTCGATGAGGTCGAGCACGCCGCCGTGCGCGGGCAACAGCCGCGAGCTGTCCTTGGCGTTGCAGCGCCGCTTGAGCAGCGACTCGATCAGATCGCCGGTCTGCGTGGTGAAGTTGAGCAGCGCCCCCACCAGCGCCGCGACCGGCAGCGACAACGTCACCACCGGCAGCAGCAACGGCTCGCACAGCACGATCGCCAGCACGATCGAGACCAGCAGACTGCCGAGCGCGCCTTCGACGGTCTTGCCGGGGCTGATGTGCGGGATCAGCTTGTGGCGGCCGAACAGCCGGCCGAGGCAGTAGCCGCCGATGTCCCCGCCCTTGCAGACGAGCACCACGAACAGCACCGACGGCAGGTGCCGCAGCGCCACGCCCATGCCGAGGTACATCGGCCAGGCGATCGAGATCAGGCCGAGCAGCGTCGCACCCTGCTTCTCGAGTCCGTGGCGCATGTCCTCGCGGCCGAGCGAACGCACGGCCAGCGGGAACTGCACGAACAAGGTCGCGGCGATCAGCGGGTAGAGCTCGCGGTCGATGCAGCCCCAGCCGAACACGAACGCGCTGGCCAGCAGCAGCGCCGTCGCCGTCAGCAGGGTGCGCTTCGACACCTTGAAGCCGCCACCGCGCAGCATCTGCACGAACTCCCACACGCCGGCGCAGCCGAGCAGGCCGAGCACACCGGCCGACAGTGCGCCCTGACGCAGACCGATCGTCTGCTGCAGGTCGAGCCAGTAGACGACGCCGATCACCGCCAGCATCGTCGGCGCCAGCACGGCGCGCATGGCGAGGTCGCTCGCCACTACAGCACCTTGCCGAACTTGCGCACGCGGCGACCGTAGTCGCGGAAGGCCGCCGCCAGCTGTTCGGCGCCGAACTCGGGCCAGCAGACGTCGCTGACGTGGATCTCGGCGTAGCTGACCTGCCAGAGCAGGAAGTTGCTGATGCGCATCTCCCCGGCGGTGCGGATCAGCAGGTCGGGGTCGGGCAGGTCGGGCTGGTAGAGCGCCGAGCGCAGCGCCGCCTCGTCGATCGCCTCGGGCGCGAGTTCCCCCTTCTGCACGCGCCGCGCGAGCTGTTGCATGGCGTCGAGCAGTTCCTGCCGGCCGCCGTAGCTGATGGCCAGGCTGAGCCGCATGCCGGTGTTGGCGGCGGTCAGCGCGACCGTCTCGTCGAGCAATCTCAGCACCTTCGGCGACAGCCGGGCGCGGCGGCCCGAGTGCAGGAGCCGCACGCGGTTCTGCATCAGCGTGTCGCGCTCTTCGACGAGGAAGCGCTCGAGCAGGCCGAACAGCAGGTTGATCTCGCGCTGCGGACGCTGCCAGTTCTCCTCCGAGAAGGCGTAGAGCACGAGCGCCTCGACGCCGAGCCGCGCACACTCGGTCACCGTCGTGCGCACGGCGTCGATGCCGCGCTCGTGGCCGCGGATGCGCTCGAAGCCGGCGCGCTTCGCCCAGCGACCGTTGCCGTCCATGATCACGGCGACGCTGCGCGGCACCACGGGTTCGTCGCCGCTGCCCTTCTTCACCGCAGGATGACCTGTTGCCGCTCGGGGCCGACGGAGATGGTGCGCACGGCGACGCCGGCGTGCTGCTCGATCGCCTGCACGTAGGCGCGCGCGTTCGCCGGCAGGTCCGCGAAGCGCCGCACCTCGCGCAGGTCCTCGGTGAAGCCCGGCAACTCGACGTACTCGGGCGTCACCGCGTCGAGGTCGAACGCCGGCAGCGCCGTCGTGCGGGTGCCGTCGGCGAGCCGGTAGGCGACGGCGATGCGCAGCGGCGCGAAGCCGCGCAACACGTCGAGGTTGGTCAGCACCAGCTCGTCGGCGCCCGACACCGCCGCCGAGTAACGCACGGCGACGGCGTCGAACCAGCCGCAGCGCCGCGGCCGACCGGTGGTCGAACCGAACTCCTTGCCGGCGATGCGCAGCCGTTCGCCGGTGCCGTCCTTGAGCTCGGTCGGGAACGGTCCTTCGCCGACGCGCGTGGCGTAGGCCTTGGCGATGCCGACGATGCGCATCTCGTGCGGCGGCAGGCCGGTGCCGCTGAAGGCGCCGCCGGTGCTGGCGTGGGAGCTGGTGACGAACGGGTAGGTGCCCTGTTCGACGTCGAGCAGGCAGCCCTGGGCGCCTTCGAGCAGGATGCGCTTGCCCTGCAGGCGCGCCTGCCGCAGCACGGCGCCGGTGTCGACGATGCCGGGACGCAGCCGTTCGCCGGCGGCGGCGAGCTCGCGGCTCATCAACTCGACGTCGAGCGGCTCCAGCTCGGCGGCGTGGAACAGGGCGTTCTTCTGTTCGGCGAGACCGGCGAGCCCCCGGCGCAGCGCGTCCGGACGCAGCAGGTCGCCGAGGCGCAGGCCGATGCGCGCACAGCGGTCGCTGTAGGCGGGGCCGATGCCGCGGCCGGTGGTGCCGATCTTGCCGCTGCCGCGCCGGTGCTCGGCCCACAGGTCCTGACGCCGGTGCACCTCGAGGATGACGTGGGCGCGTTCGCTGACCAGCAGGTTCTTGCCGAGGTCGACGGCGAGGCCACGTTCCCGCAGCTTGTCGATCTCCTGGCACAGGTGCAGCGGGTCGACGACGACGCCGTTGCCGATCACGTTGACGGTGTGCTGGTGCACGACGCCCGACGGGATCAGGTGCAGGACGAGCTTGCCGCTCGGCAGGATCAGGGTGTGGCCGGCGTTGTGGCCACCGCCGTAGCGGGCGATGAAGTCGGCGTCGCTGGCGAGGTAGTCGATGACCTTGCCCTTGCCTTCGTCACCCCAGAGGATGCCTACGACACAGGTAGTGGGCATGGAGCTGCGCGCAAAAGGGCAGGGAGCATAGCGGCGGGTCGCCCCGGGTTCACGCATCTGCCGGCGCCGTCGCGCCCCCCGGTCGTGCACTTGGTAGTCCTGGCAGCAGGTGGCAGGCGCCGCCGGCCCGCCGGGCGCGCCGCCGCGACGGTCGTGGCGCGCGAGCACGACACCCCCACGACCACGAGGCGAACGTGACCCCGAGTGAGAAGGCGGCCCGCGACGAGGCGCTGGCGATGCACACGACGTTCTGCAGCCGCATCCTGCCCCAGGTGCTGCGCCGCATCGCCGGCTGGCGCCGCGTGCCGGTGGCGAACCTCGGCGATCTCGCCGACGACCTGAGCCAGGAGATCGCCCTCGACTGCCTCGAACACACCACCGAGGTGCTCGCCCTCCCGACGCCGGCCCGGCACCAGCGTTGGATGCGGTTGGCTGACCGCTTCGTCTACCGCCGCACGCACCATCAGCGCCGGCACGCCGAACTGTGCGCCGACGTGGTGGCGCCGCCGCTGCGTCCGGCCGGCGAGGCGGAGCCGGCGCCCCGACCGGTGCCGGGGACGTTGCCGACGCTGCCGCCGCCGGCCGGACTGGTGCAGCTGCAGAACGGCCGCATCAACCTCGGCGCCAGCGCGGCGCGCTGTGGCAGGTCGCCCCGCCGTCTGCGCCGGGAGCTGCAGGTGGCCGCCAGCGGCCTCGGCGTCACCACGGCCCACGATGACTTCTGGCGGCGGCGCCTGGCCGAGGCGATGACCGGGCTCGGCGCCGATCTGCTGCGCACGCAGACGGCGCTGCGCCTGCTCGGCGTGCGACAGCCACCGCAGCCGGACGCCCACTGGCGCCGCCTGCGCCGCGTCGGCCGCCGGCTGCAGATCCGCGAGGGCACCCAGCACGACCGCCGGCTGGTGCGGCCGTGGCTGCGCCGCTTCCCGCGCCGCGCCGATGCGCCGCAGCAGCTGCTCGCCCACGCGGTGCAGCTCGCGCCCGAGCACGCACCGGCGTGGTTGTGGCGCTGCGAAGAACGGCTCGCCGCGGCGGACCTGCCGGCCGCGGTGGCCGCGCTGCGCTCGTGCCGGCGGCTGGCGACACCACCACGCGGCAGTGTCACGCTGGCGCGCGCGCGGCTGCTGGAGATGCGCGGTCGCGGCGAGGCCGCCGTGGCGCTGCTGCGGCGCGCCGCGCGCCGCTGGCCGTTCGAACGCAACCTGCGGGCGGCGCTGGCGGTGGTGGCGGCGGCACGACCGCGGCCTCAGTGATCACGCAACACGCTGGCGAGCCGTTCGGCCAGTTCACGCTCGGCGGCGTCGTCGCCGCGCGGCGCGGTCCACTGCGGCACGCCGAACCACGGCAGCGCCAACCAACGCAGTTCGACGACCACGGCGAGCCCGGCCGCGTCGCGGAACACCGCCGCCCGGCGTTGCCCCGGTGGGTCCTGGCAGGGCGCCCAGCCGCTGCGCAGCCGGAAGGCCACGGCGTCGGACTCGGCGAGCGCGCCATAGTCTCGCACGAGCACTTCGCGGCAGCGCTCGAAGGCGTCGTCCGGCAGCGGCGCGGCGACCACCACGGGACACGGCGCGTAGCGCGCGAGGCCGCAGCCGACGGCGAGCAGGGCGAGCCCGAGCACGGCGGCGCCGCGCCGGAGCCGCCGCTCAGGCGCGGCCATGGCCACCCCCACCGGGCGTCTCGACGATCACGCGGTCGCCTTCGCGCAGCGCGAACGTGGCCTTCGCCGGCAGGCGCTGGCGGCGCCCGGCGCGCACCACGGTGAGGCGCCCCGGCGTGCCGGGCCCGCCGCCGGCGGCGCCCGGCGGCCGCGACGTGTGGCGTTCCCCGAGGAACGACACCCGCAGCGGCTGCAGCGCTTCGACCTCCTTGCCGAGGCCATCACCACCACGCCGCGCGCCACGCCCGCCGCTGCCGCGCCGCACCGACAACTGCCGCACCCGCACCGGCAGCCGGTGTTCGAGTTCTTCGATCGGCGTGTTGCGCGTGTTCGTCATGTGGGTCTGGATCGCCGCCTGGCCGGCGGCCGTCGCCGTGGCGCCGGCGCCGCCGGGCAGCGTCTCGTAGCTCGCGAACTCGACCCCGGCCGCGGTGATGCCGCCGAACGACAGGTTGCTCATGGTGCCGGCCGACGCCGCCGGCACCCGCTGCGGCGCCGCCGCCGCCAACGCGGCGAAGGCGACGTCGACCAGGCGCTGGCTGGTCTCGACGTTGCCGCCGGCGACCGGGGCCGGGCGCCGCGGTTCGACCAGCGAGCCGGGCCGCGTGCGCAGCGTCAGCAGGCGGAACAGGCCGGCGTTGGTCGGCAGACGGTCGGGGCACAAGCAGCGCACGGCGTAGACCGAGGCGGCGAGGGCGATGCTGCGGTTGGCGTTGACGCCGCCCTTGGCCTGATCGCAGGTGCCGCGCCAGTCGAACTCGGCACGGCCGTTCCGCAGGCGCAGCACGAGGTCGATCGGCAGAGCGCCGCCGCCGAAACCGTCGTCTTCGAGCTGGTCGGTGGCGTGGAAGATGCCGTCGCCGAGGCCGCGCAGCACCTGCCGCCCCTGGCGCTCGGTGTAGTCGAGCAGCGCGTCGATCGAACGCCGCACCGTCGCTTCGCCCTGGTCGGCGACGAGCTGCAGCAGGCGCCGTTCGAGCTGCTGCAGGCTCGCCTCCTGGGCCTCGAGGTCGATCCGCCGTTCCGCGGCGCCGCGCACGTTGCTCGCCAACACGCGCAGCAGGTCCTGCTGCAGCTTGCCGCGGCGGCGCAGCAACACCGGCGGCAGCACCAGCCCTTCGGCATAGAGGTCGGCGGCGATGCCCATCGAGCCCGGGGTGCTGCCCCCGATGTCGGCGTGATGGGCGCGGTTGACGACGAACCACGCCGGCCGCCGCCGGTCGCGACCGAACACCGGCCGCACGACGGTGACGTCGGGCAGGTGCGTGCCGCCGGCGTACGGGTCGTTGAGCACGACGACATCGCCCGGCCGCAGCGGGCATTCGGCGCGCGCCGCAGCGACCGCGTCGGCGGCGCTGCCGAGGTGCACGGGGATGTGCGCGGCCTGCGCCAACAGGCGGCCGTCGCCGTCGAACACCGCGATCGAGAAGTCGGCGCGCTCGCGGATGTTGGGGCTGACGGCGCTCTTCTGCAGCCGCACTCCGGCCTCTTCGCAGTAGGCGCTGATCAGGTGATGGAACACCTCCAGCCGCACCGGATCGACGCGTTCGCTCACGGCGGCGCACTGTGCCGCGGCCGGCGCGCGGCGCAAAGTCGCGACGAAAAAACCGGGCGCCAGGAACGAACCTGACGCCCGGTCTCCGGAACGCGCGGGGCGATCGCAGGTGCCTGCCGGGGGGGATGCGGCAGGCAACCGCAGGATCAGTCGCCGCCGCCGCCGCTGTTGCCACCGCGGCCGCCACCTTCACCACCACCGGCGCCACCGCCACCACCACGACGGCCGCCGGCGCCACCGCCCTGACCGCCCGGACGGCGCATGCCGCCGAACGACTCCTTGAGCGCGTCGATCGCCTTCTGCGCCGCGGCATCGTCCTTCGCCTCGAGCGCCTTCTTCAGCGCCGCGACGTTGGTCTCGAGCTTGTCGGCGAGGTCGTCCTGGCCGTTCTCGCGCATGCGGTCGATCATCGTCGTCGACTGCTCGACGCCCTTCTGCAGGTTGGTCTTCTCCTCGTCGGTCATGTCGGCGAACTTCTTGTCACCGGCGAGCAGGCCGAACAGACCGCCGCGCCCACGCCCCTGACCGGCGGCGCCACGTTCTCCCATCTGCTTGGTGCGCTCGATCTGCTGCTCGAGGCGCTTCTGCGTGTCGGTGTCGCCATCGGCCTTGGCCTTCGCGAGCTGCTTCTCGAGCTCGGCGAGGCGCGCCTGCGGGTCCATGCGTCCACCGGGGCCACCGGGGCCGGCGCCGCGGCCCTCGTCACCACCCGGCGCGTTGCGACCAGGACCAGGGCGCGAATCGGCGGCCGGCTGCTCGTTGGCGGCGTCGCCGATCAGCTTCGCGTACTTCGCCTTGAAGGCGTCGCGCTCCTTCGTCTTGCCGGTGCTGTTCAGCAGCTTGAAGTTGGCCTTGGCGGCTTCGGCGGCGAACTTGTGCTCGGGCGCCTTCTGCAGGAACTCCTCGTAGAGTGCCATCGCGCCGACGAAGTCGCGCTGCCCCTTCTCGAGGTAGAAGGCCTTGTAGAACATCACCTCGGCCTCTTGCGCCGTCGGCGACTGGGCGGCGAGCGGGAGGGCGAGGGCGAACAGAGCGGATGCGATGCGGAACTTCATGGTTCTCCTGGAATGCGAGCAGGGTCGGACCGGGTTGGTCCGAGGGGCGGAACGATAGGGCGCGGGCTACGCAGGTTGGATCGACCACCCACGTAACGCTTTGGTCGCGCGCGAAACGCGGCGCCGCCGTTTGCGGGGTCGGCAGCCCCCGGTCCGCGACTCTGGCTTGGAGGCAAGCATGACGATCCCGATCCCCGGCGCGGCACCTGAGCCGCGCATCCCGCACGACAGCCGCCGCACCGACAGCACGCCCCGCCCGACCGCCCCCACCGATGGCAAGGCAGCCGAGGACGTGCGCGAAGGCCCACCCGACCGCACCGCCGGCAGCACCCCGGCCTGGCCGGTCTGGCTGGTGCCTACCGACCCGCCGCAGGTGTGATCCTTGGCTGCCCCCCCGGCGGCCGCGGTCAGCGCCGGGCGCGCGCCTGCGCCAGCACCTCGTCGCGCACCATCGAGCCGAGTTCGCTGCACATGTGGTCGCCGGCCTTGAGGCTGCGGATGCGACCACTCTGGATCAGGCCGGCGACACAGGCTTCGAGGTCCTTGGCCGCCTCGGCCTGGCCGATGTGGTCGAGCATCAGGCCCATCGCCAGGATGGTCGCCAGCGGGCTCGCCTTGTCGGTGCCCTTGTACTTCGGCGCCGACCCGTGGATGCCCTCGAACATCGACACCTTGCCGGGGTGGATGTTGCCCGACGCCGCGATGCCCATGCCACCGATCAGCATGGCGCCGAGGTCGGTGATGATGTCGCCGAACAGGTTGGTCGTCACGCAGACGTCGAACCAGTCGGGGTTCTTCACCATCCACATGCAGGCGGCATCGATGTAGGCGTGGTCGGTCGTGATGCCTGGATACTCCTTGGCGACCTCGGCGAACGTGCGCGTCCACAGATCCTGCGCCCGCACGGCGTTGGCCTTGTCGATCAGCGTCACCTGCGGCTTGTCCTTGCCCGGCTTCGGCCCGCGCTTCTTCGCCAGCTCGAAGGCGTGGCGGATGATGCGCTCGGTGGCGCGCCGCGTGTAGATCATCTCCTGCAGGGCGATCTCGTGCTCGGTGCCCTTCTTGGTGTAGCCGAACACGCCGGCGTAGGCGTCCTCGGTGTTCTCCCGCAAGAACAGGATGTCGATGTCCTTCGGCGTCTTGCCCTTCAGCGGGCACAACGACTCGTGGTAGAGCTTGACCGGGCGCAGGTTGACGTAGAGGTCGAGCTTGTGGCGCATGCCGGCGATGATCGCGAACTCGAGCTTGCCGACCTCGATGCGCGGATCACCGATGGCGCCGAACAGCACCGCGTGCATCGAGCGGATGCGGTCGAACGCCGCCTCCGGCATGGTCTCGCCGGTCTTCAGGAAGTGCTCCGCGCCGTAGGGCATGGTCTCGCGCTTGGTGCGGAAGCCATAGACGTCCTGGATGGCGTCGAGCACCTTGAGGGCCTCGTTGACGACTTCCTCGCCGATGCCGTCGCCAGGGAGAACTCCGATGTCGTAGACCTTGCTCATCTGCTGCGGTTCCGAAGGGCTGTGCTGGATTCGAAGGGCGAACAGTATGGCGGCGTTGGCCCGCGGAAAAAAACGGGAATGCGGCCGGCGGGCACAGGGCGGCGCGGCGCACGGGGAACCCTGGCGCGGAAACGCCGCCGCCGTGGGCGGCTGCGGGCGCTACGTTGCGGCCATGGGCTGTGACACCATCCCCGCCGTGATCAAGGCCATGCAGCAACGCGCCGCGGCGATGCCGGGCGCCAGCCAGGCCTTGGCCTGCAACCAAGCGGCGTTCAAGGTCGGCGGGGTGGCGTTCCTGTTCGTCGGCCCCGGCGCCAAGGGCGTCGGCGGCAAGGCGATGTTCAAGCTCGGCCCGTCGATGGTCACGGCGAAGCAGCTGGCGGTGTGCGAGCCCGAGCGCTTCGCGGTCGGCTCGACGGGCTGGGTGACGGTGCGCTTCACCACCACCCACCCGCTGCCGAAGGCGCTGTGGCAGGCATGGCTGCAGGAGTCGTTCGAGCTCGCCGCGGTTGGCCAGAGCTCGCGAGCCAAGCCGGCGGCGCGCCGCCCGACGCGGTGACGGCGCTCCGGCGGCGCGTTCGGCGACTCGTCACGGGATGCGGCCCGGCTCCCAGGCGACGGTGAATGCGGTCGGCAGGCCGAGCGCGAGTTCGCCGGCCGGCGACAAGGTCAGCGCCTGCAGGCCGTAGGCATGGCCGTACTGCACGGTCGAGGGCACGTAGTACTCACGGTAGACCCACGAGGTCGACGGCACCGCCAGCAGGTCCACGAACGTCAGCGCATTGGCGTCGAGCAGCAGGTCGCCGAACGGCGTCGGCAGCGGCGACATCTGGTAGTCGCCGAACAACAAGAGGGCGAAGCCGTCCGGCGGGCCGACGACGTAGGCGCCGAGGTTCTGGGTGGCAACGGCCCAGAACGAGTAGGTCGCGTGCAGATACTCGACCACGGTGGGCACGTTGACGATACCAACGAGCACAGCCCGAGGGTCCCGATGCACCACGCCCGGCGGCGTGGACCAACTGGCCCGAAGCACGGAACCGCCGCCCGACCCTAGCGAGTCCGACCCTGCGGCCACCCCAGTGCCCGGCCCGATGTACAGCGTGCTGTTGTCCATCTGCACGCCTTCCCTGGTGTGGATCGGATAGAAGGGCCAGCCGTACCCTGGCCAAGTGTAGCCGTCCGAACCCCGAATGTACGAACCGGTCAGGGTCAACGACGAGTTCACCAGCGTCACCCCAGGCACGCTCTGGGTGTAGGCATGACCGAGCTGGGGGAGCGGCGGCACTGGGCTGATACTGGTCAACGACATGGTCACCGTCGAGTTGGTGATGCCGACGGTCGTGCCGGACAAGTCCACCCTGCATCCATGCATGAACACGTTCGCGCAGTCCACGATGCTGGTCACGACGTTGTCCTCGCCTAGGCTGTCCACTGAGCAACCATCCAATATCACCTCCCCATCGCAGTTTGATAACTCGAAGCCCGCGGACACTGGCGCCCAGTTGCCAATACTCAGATTGCACAGCACCACACGATCGCCCGCAGCGAGATTGGTGACGCGCAGCACACCGCCTAACCCAGCTCCGATTGGCATTGTCCCCAGGGGCAGCCCCTGAGGGGAAAGGAACATGCCTACGACGCTGAGTGGCTTGTCGATGGTCGCAGCCGTGTACTGCACTTGTCCTGCAGGAGTGCAGCCCATCGCACTGTCATGCCACACCAGGATTGTGTCTCCCGGCGCGGCGGCGGCAACCGCCGGCGGCAGGTCGGTGTAGTCGATGCCGGGCCCTCCCACGCACCAGACCTTCCACGTCCGCTGAGCGTGACCGGGCGACAAGACAGAGCCGAACACCAGCAACCAGAGCAGGCTACGAAGCAGGTTCATGGGACCTCCTATTGGACTCCAGCCTCATTCATGTGCACGAACCGCCACAGGCCCAGCGACCCGGCGACGTAGATCTCCGGAAGCGAGTCCCCGTTCAGGTCCTCGACGGCGATAGAGTTGTGGAAGCCGATGCTGCCGGGCACGAAGGTGCGGCCACGCTCGGTCAACGTGCCCGCCGGCGCCACGTCGTAGACGATCAGGTCGCCCGACATCGTCGCCACGATCAGGTTCTCGCCGGGGTTCTGTGGGTCGAGGTCGGCGAGCTTCATGCCGACCACGCCATAGGCACCGCGGTCGAGGACCGTACTGGGGTTGAGGAGCACCGTCTGCTGCACCGGGACGCTGCCTTGGCCAGGCGACCACGTCAGGCAGTGGACGGCAGCGCTGACCTCCTCGCCAGCAGCCAACGATCCGCTGGCGCTGCCGTAGCCACTCGGTCGCGCGGCGGGATGCTGGACTGTGCCAAACCAGGCCTGCAGGCCTCCGGACACCGTGCGCACCGCCAGGGCGCCGCCGCCGAACCCGAGGTCATTCGATGACGCCAGGACCGCACCAGCACCTTGCGGGGTCGAGTCTCCGGTTCGCCACGTGCCGGGCTGCACGATGCGCACGCGCCCGCCGGGACAGCCGAG
>JAEUHT010000293.1 GCA_016793265.1 Planctomycetota bacterium | reverse complement strand
CATGCCGTGCTCGAACGCGAGCTGCCGCAGCCGTTCGGCGCCGGCCTTGCCGAGGCCCCGCGGCGGCACGTTGACGACGCGCGCCATGCTGACGTCGTCGAGCGGGTTGACGAGCACCCGCAGGTAGGCGAGCAGGTCCTTGATCTCGCGCCGCTCGAAGAACGTCAACCCCCCGACGATCTCGTACGGCACGCCGTGGTCCTTGAGCTTCTGCTCGAAGCCGCGCGACAGCCAGTGGGCGCGGTAGAACACGGCGATCTGGTCGAGCGCGGCGCCCTCGTCGCGCAGTTCGAGGATGCGATCGACGATCGTCGCCGCCTCCTCGGGGGCGCCGCCGGCACGCAGCCGGAGCAGCTTCGACCCGGGCGGGGCGTCGGTGCGGAGCCGCTTGTCCTTGCGCAGCTTGTTGTTGGCGATGACGTGCTCGGCGCCGCGCAGGATGTTGGCGCTGCTGCGGTAGTTCTGCTCCAGCCGCACCACGGTGGTGGTCGGATAGTCGCGCTCGAAGTCGAGGATGTTGCGCACCTCGGCGCCGCGGAAGCGGTAGATCGACTGGTCGGGATCGCCGACCACGCAGAGGTTGCCCGGGCCGGCTTGTCCGGGCGGCGGGCACAACAGCCGCAGCAGGTCGTACTGCACGCGGTTGGTGTCCTGGAACTCGTCGACCAACAGCCACGGGAAGCGCGCCCGATACCGTTCGGCGACCTCGGGGAACTCACGCAGCACCTGCAGGAAGTTGCCCATCAGGTCGTCGAAGTCCATCGCCCCGACCTTGCGCATGCGCTCGTGGTACGGCGTCCACAAGCGCTCGACGATGCGGCCGACGTCGCTGCCGTCGAGCATGCCATCGCCGGGGCGCAGGGCCGCGTTCTTGAGCTTGCTGAGCCACTGTCCGACCAGCGACGGCTTGACGGCGGCGCTGGCGAGGCCGAGGTCGTCCATCAGCTCCTTGATCAGCGCGTCCCGGTCCTGGGTGTCGTAGATCGAGAAGTCGGCCGGAAAGCCGAGCTGGTGGCCGTCCTGGCGCAGGAAGCGCGCGCACGCCGAGTGGAACGTCGCCACCCGCACATAACCGCCGCCGAGCTCCTCGACGCGGCGCGCCATCTCGCCCGCCGCCTTGTTGGTGAAGGTCATCGCCAGGATCTGGCCCGGGCGCACGCCGTCGCGCAGCAGCCGGGCGATCCGCCGCGTCACCACGCGCGTCTTGCCCGAGCCGGCGCCGGCCAGCACCATCAGCGGCCCTTCGCCGTGGGCGACGGCCTGCGCCTGCGCTTCGTTGAGGTCGTCGTACAGAGGGTCGCTCATCGCCGCGGCGAGCATAGGCGAAGCCGGCGCCGTCGCCACCGCTCATAGGGCGAGCCGCGCGCCAGGCGGCGACATCGGCGCCGCATCGTGGCACCGGCAGTGGACCGCGGCGCCGCCGTGCGGTTCGCTAGCGACATGGCCGACGCCCAGCTGCCCCCCCCCGCACCGCCGCCGCTCGGCAGCTGGCCGAGGCTCTACGCGGCGGTCTGCGCCGCCGCCGTGTTCGTGCTGTGGCTGCTGTGGTGGTTCACGCAGCACTTCCACATCGTGCTGGTGCGCGCATGAGGCCCGTCGACTGGATCGTCTTCGTGCTGTTCCTCGCCTACGTGGTGTGGGACGGCATGCGCCGCCGCGATGGCGCCAAGGACCTCGAAGGCTACTTCGCCGGCGGCCGCAGCATCCCGTGGTGGGCGGCCGGGCTGTCGATCATGGCGACGCAAGCGAGCGCGATCACCATCCTCGGCACCACCGGCCAGGGCCACGAGTTCGGCATGGACTTCGTGCAGACCTACTTCGGCCTGCCGTTCGCCCTGGTGCTGCTGTGTGTGTCGCTGGTGCCGCTCTACCGCAGCCGCGCGATCCTGACGCCGTACGAGTACCTCGAAGATCGCTTCGGCCCGCTGACCCGCTCGCTGGCGAGCCTCGTGTTCCTGGCCTCGCGCTGCCTCGCGCTCGGCGTCGTCATCTACGCCCCGTCGTTGGCGTTGAGCGCCATGATCGGCCTGGAGACCTGGCAGTCGGTGCTGGTGATCGGCGTGCTGACGACGCTCTACACGGTGGTCGGCGGCGTCGCCGCGGTGATCTGGACCGACGTCAAGCAGATGACCGTGATCCTGCTCGGCCTGCTGCTGATCCTGATCGTGCTGCTGCAGGACCTGCTGCCCGTATTCCGCTTCGGCCAGCTGCTCGACCTCGCCGGCGCCGCGGGCAAGCTCAACGCCGTCGAGGTCGCGCCGGAGCACGCCGGCTTGTGGCCGCGCACGCTGGCCGAAGCCGCGGCCGGCCGCGGCCAGCCGAGCTTCTGGGAAGAGAAGTACAACCTCTGGTCGGGCCTGTTCGGCGGCCTGTTCCTGCACCTGAGCTACTTCGGCTGTGACCACAGCCAGGCGCAGCGGCTGCTGACCAGCAAGGACGCGCGGCAGAGCCGGCTCAGCCTGTTGTTGTCGGCGTTCGCCAAGGTGCCGATGCAGGCGTTGGTGTTGTTCCTCGGCGTACTGCTGTGGCTGTTCTACGCAGTGCACGGCCAGCCGATGCTCTACAAGACCACGCACGTGCAACGCGCCGCCAGCGCCGAGCTGGCGCCGCGCATCGCCGAACTGCAGGTCACCTTCGACGCCGCCCTGGCCGAGCGTACGCTGCAGATGCAGCGGCTGGCGGCGTTGCCCGGCGGGCCGCGCAGCGACCCCGCGGCGCTGCGCGACTACCAGCGCGCGGTGATCGCCGTCGCCGACCTGCGCAAGCAGGCGCGCACGCTGGTCGGCGGCGCCGTCGACGGCGACGGCAAGCCGAAGGACGACCCGGACACCAACGACATCTTCTGCCGGTTCGTGCTCGACAAGATGCCGCCGGTGGTGCTCGGTCTCATCATCGCCGCGATCTTCGCGGCGGCGATGTCGAGCATCGACTCGGTGCTCAACGCGCTCAGCTCGGCCACCGTGGTCGACTTCTACCGCCGCTGGCTGCGGCCGCGCTGCAGCGACGCCGAGGCGGTGCGCGTCGGCAAGTGGCTGACCCTGTTCTGGGGCGTCGTCGCCACCGCCACCGCGCTCGGCTTCGACGGCGTCGGCTCGGTCGTCGAGCGCATCAACCAGTTCGGCTCGTTCTTCTACGGCAGCCTGCTCGGCGTGTTCGTGCTGGCGCTGTTGGTGCCGCGCGCCGGCGGCACGGCCGGCGCCCTCGGCTTGTGCGGCGGCATGGCCGCGGTGCTGACCGTGCACTGGACGCTCGAGGTCGAGTTCCTCTGGTACAACGTGGTCGGCTGCCTCGGTGTGCTCGCGGTCGGTGGCCTGATCACGCTGCTGCGACCGCGCCGCTGACGGGGCTCACTCGCAGGCCGCCGCGGTGAGGCTGGTGCCGCCGCGGTGGTCGCGCGGCCGCGCGAAGCCGCGCTTGCCGCCGACGAAGAACTCGAGGAAGCGCCGGCCGGGCCCGGTCATCGCGCAGCAGTCCTGCTGCAGCAGCGCCCGCACCCGCGCGCGCAGGTCGCCGGGGCCGCAGAAGACCTGGTGGTAGCAGCGCTTCAGCGCCGCCAGCTCCTCGGCCGGCATGCGCGACCGCCGCAGACCGACGACGTTGAGCCCGTAGAGCAGGTTGCGCTCGGCGGCGATCGCGTAGGGCGGCACGTCGTACGAGATCGAGGCGTTGCCGCCGACCATCGCGCCGCTGCCGATGCGCACGAACTGGTGCACGCCGGCCCCACCGCCGACGAAGGTGCCGGCGCCGATCTCGACGTGGCCGGCGAGCATGACGTTGTTGGCGAGGGTGACGTTGTCGCCGACCGTGCTGTCGTGGCCGACGTGGCTGTTGGCCATCAGCATGCAGTCATCCCCGATCGTGGTGATCCCATCGACCTTGGTCGGCCGGTTGATCGTGACCCCTTCGCGCAACACGCTGCGGTGGCCGATGCGCACCCGGCCGGCGGCCGGCACCTCGCCGCGCATCTGCGGCGCGCCGCCGATGGTGGCGTGGCTGTCGACGACGACGGCCGAGCCGAGCGTGCTGCCGGCGCGCACGATGGCGTGCTCGGCGATGCGACAACCGGGGCCGAACACGACTCCGGCTTCGATCACGGCGAAGGCGCCGACTTCGACGTCGGCCGGCACGACGACCGAAGCATGCACACAGGCGCTGGGGTGGATCATGGCGAGTTGGCGAGGGCTGGTGGCGAGAGCGTAGCCGCGCTGCGGCCGGAACCGCGCCCCGGCGCGGCATTCGCGCCGCAAACTTCCCCACCGCGATAGCCTTGCATTCGCCAGGTTTGATGCGCGATCATCCCAGCATGGTCGAACTCCGTCTCGGGCAGGCCGCGCGTGTGCTCGGCGTCAGCGTGGACACCGTGCGCCGGCATGCCGACGCTGGCCGCCTGAAGGTCACCCGCAGCTCGGGCCAGCACCGCCTCGTCGATGGCGCCGACCTCGCGCGCCTGGCCGAGAGCATCGACCACGAGGCCGCCGCCGGCGGCGGCAGTTCGGCGCGCAACCACCTGCTCGGCATCGTCACGCGCGTCGTCACCGACAAGGTCGCCGCCCATGTCGAGATGCGCTGCGGCCCGTTCCGCATCGTCTCGCTGCTGACGCGCGAGTCGGTCGACGACCTCGACCTGCGACCCGGCGTGCTGGTGCACGCCGTGGTCAAGGCCACCAACGTGGTCGTCGAACTCGCCGAACAACCCGCTTCCTGACCCTGCTCACGGCCATGCCTCTACCGCTGCTACGCCGCCTGTCCCTCACCACCCTGACCCTGCTGATCACGCTGCCGGGCGCCTGCACGAAGCCCACTCCCGCTGCCGAGAAGACGATGGTCTTCGCCGCCGCCTCGCTGACCGCCGCCTTCGAGGAACTGGCCGAGGCCTTCGCACAGGGCCACCCCGGCGCCCGCCTCGACCTGCACTTCGCCGGCACGCCGCAGCTCGTGCTGCAACTGCAGGAGGGGGCCGCAGTCGATGTCTTCGCCTCGGCCGACCAGGCCAACATGCAGAAGGTCGTCGCCACCGGCAAGACCACGGCGGCGCCGGCGACCTTCGCGCGGAACCGCCTGACGATCGTCGTCGAGAAGGGCAACCCGAAGGGCATCGCCGGCCTCGCCGACCTCAGCCGGCAGGACCTGCGGGTGGTGTTGTGTGGCCCCGAGGTGCCGGCCGGCCGCTACGCGCGGCAGGCGCTCGACCAGGCCAAGGTGGCCGTGGCCAGCAGGTCCGACGAGCCGAGCGTCAAGGCCGTCGTCAGCAAGGTTGCGCTCGGCGAGGTCGACGCCGGCATCGTCTACGTCACCGACGCCGCCGGTGCCAAGGACAAGGTCGACGCGGTTGCGATCGCCGACGAACAAAACGTGATCGCCAGCTACCCGATCGTCCGGCTGCAGTGTGGCCACGCCGAGGACCCGGTCGGCGAGCAGTTCGTCGCGTTCGTGCTGTCCGCCGCCGGCCAGGCGGTGCTCGCCCGACACGGCTTCGCCGCCCCGTGACTCCGGCGCCGCGATTCCCGGTGTTGTTGTGGCTGCCGGCGGCGCTGGCGGCGGCGTTCTTCCTGCTGCCGCTGGTCGGCTTGTGCCAGCGTGCCCCGTGGTCGTCGCTGGCGACGCGGTTGGCGAGCCCGGCGATCCGCGACGCGCTGTGGTTGTCGCTGCAGTGCTCCGCAGCGGCGACCACGCTGTCGTTGCTGTTCGGCCTGCCGCTGGCCGCCTGGCTCGCGGCCGGCAGCTCGCGCCTGCGCACGGCGGTGCGCGTGCTGGTGACGCTGCCGATGGTGCTGCCGCCCGTCGTCGGCGGCGTGGCGATGTTGCTCGCCTACGGCCGCAACGGCCTGATCGGCAGCGCCGCCGAACCGTGGCTCGGCTTCGCGCTGCCGTTCACGACGCCGGGAGTGGTGCTCGCCGAGACCTACGTCGCCATGCCGTTCTTCGTGCTGGCGGTCGAGGGTGGCCTGCGCGGGCTCGACCCGCGCTACGCCGAAGCCGCGGCGACGCTCGGCGCCGGGCCGGGCCGCGTCTTCCGCACGGTGACGGTGCCGATGCTGCTGCCGACGCTGCGTTCGGGCCTGCTGCTGGCGTGGGCGCGCGCGCTCGGCGAGTTCGGCGCCACCATCACCTTCGCCGGCAACCTCGCCGGCGCCACCCGCACGATGCCGCTCGCCGTCTACACCGCGCTCGAGACCGACCCCGACGCCGCCATCACGCTGTCGCTGCTGATGGTGGGGATCGCCGCAGCGGTGCTGTTCCCCTTGCGCCGGCATTGGTTGCCCTCCCGATGAAGCTCGCCGCCGACCTGCACCTGCGCCGCGGCACGCTGCGGCTCGACGCCGGCTTCGTCGTCGCCCCCGGCAGCACCGTGGCCCTGCTCGGCCCGAACGGCGCCGGCAAGACCACCGCCCTGCGCTGCCTCGCCGGTCTGCTGCGCCTCGATGCCGGCAGCATCACGCTCGGCGAACGCCGGCTCGACGGCGGCCCCGACGGCCCGTTCGTGCCGCCCGAACACCGCGGCATCGGCCTCCTGTTCCAGGACCACCTGCTGTTCCCGCACCGAACCGCGCTGCAGAACGTCGCCTACGGGGTGCGCGGCGCCAGCCGGAAGCGGGCCCGCGCCATCGCCGGGGCCTGGCTCGAACGTGTCGGCATCGCCACGCCCGAACTGCGACCGGCCCAGCTCTCGGGCGGCCAGGCGCAGCGCGTCGCGCTCGCCCGCGCGTTGGCCAGCAACCCGTCGGCGCTGCTGCTCGACGAACCGCTCGCCGCGATCGACGCCTCGGCGCGCTTCGAGCTGCGGCGCCTGCTGCGTGAGCACCTGCGCGCCTTCCCGGGCCCGCGCCTGCTGGTCCTGCACGACATCGCCGATGCGCTGGCCCTGGCCGATCGTCTCGTCGTGCTCGAACAGGGCCAGGTCGTGCAGGCGGGCAGCATCAACGACCTCGTCTGCCGCCCGCGGTCGCGCTACGTCGCCGACCTGCTCGGCGTCAACAGCTTCGTCGGCGACTGTCGCGACGGCCACGTGCGCCTCGGCGCCGCGAGCCTGACCGTGGCGACGGCGACCACCGGCGAGGTGCTCGTCACCGTGCATCCGCGCGCGGTGTCGCTGTTCCGTTCCCGCCCCGAGGGTTCCCCACGCAACGTCTGGCTGGCGCCCGTGCTCGGCCTCGAACACCAGCTCGAACGTGTGCGCGTCGAGCTCGGCGGCGCCCTGCCGGTGGTCGCCGAGGTGACCCGGGCCGCCGTCGACGAGCTGCGGCTCGCGGACGGTGGCGAGGTCTGGGTGGCGATCAAGGCGACCGAGCTCGTCGTCACGGCCCGCTGAGCGGCGCCGCCCGGGCGCAGCGCTGCAGCGCCGCGTCGAGGTCGGCCAGCAGGTCGGCGACGTGCTCGATGCCGACGCTGAGCCGCAGCAAGCCGTCGCCGATGCCGGCGCGGGCGCGCGCCGCGGGCGCCATCGCCGCGTGCGTCATCGTCGCCGGGTGCGCGATCAGGCTCTCGACGCCGCCGAGCGACTCGGCGAGCGTGAAGTGGCGCAGGCCGGCGAGGAAGCGCGGCACCGCCGCCGCTTCGACGAGCTCGAACGACACCATGCCGCCGAAGCCGTGCTGCTGCCGCCGCGCCAGCGCGTGTTCAGGGTGCTCGGCGAGCCCCGGGTAGTGCACCGACCGCACCGCCGCGTGCGCCCGCAGCGCCTCGGCGAGGTGCTGGGCGTTGGCCTCGTGCTGGCGCATGCGCAGCGGCAGCGTGCGCAGGCCGCGCAGCGTCAGCCAGCTGTCGAACGGCGCCCCGGTCAGGCCGAGCGCATTGGCCCACCACGCCAGGTGTTCCCCGAGCCCGGCCTGCTTCGTCACCACGGCGCCGCCGACGACGTCGCTGTGGCCGTTCACGTACTTGGTCGTCGAGTGCACGACGAGGTCGGCGCCGAGCGCGAGCGGGTTCTGCAGCACCGGCGACAAGAACGTGTTGTCGACCGCGAACAGGGCGCCGGCGGCATGGCTCAGGCGCGCCAGCCGCTCGAGGTCGACCAGCCGCAGCAGCGGGTTGCTCGGCGACTCGGCCCACACCAGCCGCGGCCGCCGCGCCAGGGCGACCGCCATCGCCGCGTCGTCGCGTTGGTCGACGAAGAGCACTTCGAGCCGCGCCTCTCGCGCGTAGGCGTCGACCAGCCGCCAGGTGCCGCCGTAGCCGTCGTGCGGCACCACCAGCAGGTCGCCCGGACGCAGCAGGTGCAGCACCAGCGTGATCGCGGCGAGCCCGGTCGCGGTGACGACCGCGCGTTCGCCGCCTTCGAGCTCGGCCAACGCCGTCGCCAGCAGGTCGCGCGTCGGGTTGCCGCTGCGCGTGTAGTCGTAGTTGCGCTTCTCGGCGAAGCCGGCGAACGAGAAGTTGGCCGACAACACCAGCGGCGGCGCCACCGCACCGTGGGCCGGGTCGGCGTCGATGCCGTGGCGGGCGGCGACGGTCGCGGGCTTCATGACAGCACCTCCCTGAGCCAGGCGGCGACGGCCGTGGTCTCCAGCAGGAACGCGTCGTGGCCGTGCGGCGAGTTGAGGCAGCGGTGGCCGGCGAGCTGCGGCAGCCGCGCGGCGAACGCAGCGACATCGGCGGCGGGCACCAGCAGGTCGCTGGCGAACGCCAACAACCACGTCGGCACCCGCACCGTCGCAGGGTCGATGTGGTGCGCGTCGATCGAACGGTTGAGGCACAAGAACGCCTCGGCGTCGAAGTCCCGCGCGAAGGCGGCGCCGCGCGCCGCGAGCCACGGCCCCACCGCCGTGCGCAGTTCGCCAGCGACGACCTCCGGCGGCGCCGGGAAACGCGCCGCGAGGGCCGCGCCCGAACGGTAGGTCGTCATCGCCAGCGCGCGCGCCAAGGCCAGCGCCTGCCGGCGATGGCCCGTGCGCCGGCCGAGTTCGACGATGCCGCGCTGCACTTCGCGCCAGGCGCTGGCCAACGCGTTGCCCTGGTGCGCGGCGGCGACGATGCCGAGCCGCGCCACCCGTCCGGGCGCCTCTGCCGCCGCGTGCTGGGCGACCATGCCGCCGTAGCTGCAACCGACGATCGCGAACAGCCGGTCGATGCCGAGCGTGTCGCACAGGCACCACAAGGCGCGCGCCTGGTCGGCGGCGTCAACGAACGGCAACGCCGTCGCGCCCGCGCGCGTCGAGGCACCGCGGCCACCGAGCCAGTCGAAGGCGAGCACGTCGTAGCAGCGGGTGTCGATGGCGAGGCCGTCGCCGACCTGCTGCGGCCACCAACCTGGCGTCGCCTGCCCAGCCGCGGCGCGAACGCCCCGACCGGCCGCGATGCCGCCGAGCACGACGACGGCCGGCCCGCCGCGTCGGCCGTGCCGTTCGTAGGCGAGCACGGCGGCGTCGAGCCGACCGCCGTGCGCCAGCAGGAACGGGTTCGGCAGGTGGCACAACGAGGCGCCGCGCGGCAGCGTGATGGTGGCGGTCACGGCCGCACCTCCGCTGCCGGCTGTCGGTGCCCCAGCAAGGCCCGGCGTACGTCGCCGAGCATGGCGCTGGCGGTGCGTTCGTGGCCGAGCGCGAGCCCGGTGTGCACGCGCACCGCGTCCGCCAGCTCGTAGGTGTAGACGACCCGATCCGGTGGCGCGGCCAGCGGCGAACCGAGCGGTACGGCCTCGAAGGTCGCGGCCAGCCCACCACCACCGCGCCCCGCCCGCGCCACCAGCCGCGTCGTGACGCCGCAGCGGCGCCGCGCGCGCAGCAGCTCGGCATCGAGCTCCCGCACCGATTCGCGCCGCACGGCCTCGGCAGCCGGCGGCCGCGTCCAGGCCTCGCCGAACAGCAACCCGGCGACGATGCGCAGCTTGGTGGCGGCGTCGTGGCCATCGAGGTCGAGGGCGGCGTCCGGTTCGAGCAGGCCGCGCTGCCGCGCCACCTCGATGCCTTGTTCGATGCTGGCGCCCTGCTCCACCTCCGTCACGATCGTGGTCGTGGTCGCGTTGCCGACCAACGCCACGCCGCTCGCCGCGGCGCGCAGCTCCGCGAGCTCGGCGACGAGCTGGTGGCCGGTGCCGCCGAGCACGGCATCGATGCCGAGCCGCCCGCGCGTGTTGCCGAGCAACCAGTCGCTGCCGACGGCGGCCAGCGCGCCCTTGGCGCAGGTGACGAAGCACGCACCATGGCGCAGGGCGGCGCGGCCGCGCGTGATCGCGGCCTCGACGGCGTCGGCGCGGCTCGGCGTGGCATCGACGACGAGGTCGGCGCCGATCACCTCGATGGCGACCTCGCCGGGCAGCCGTTCGGCCCCCGGCCACGCGGCGAGCGACTGGCCCGAGGCCTTGTGGGCGAGCAAGGCAGCGGCCGACAGGCCGGCCCGGTCGTAGGCGGTGGCGGTGGTGTCGCTGACCGCGACCAGCCGCAGCGGCAGCGGCTGCGCTTCGAGTTGGCGCAGGAACTCGCGGCCGACGCGGCCAGGGCCGATCAGGTGCAGCGTCGGCCCCCCCGGGGACTGGCCGGAGGAGAAGAAACGATCGTTGGCAGGCGCGCTGGCGCCCGGTGCGAGGTCGAAGGCAAAACGCGGCGGCGCCGCGCGATCCGGAGCAGACATGCGGAACGGTCCTCCGGGCCCGCCAGGCTGCCGCGCGCCATGCGTCTGCGGCCCCCGTCGCGACATGGTCGCGCCCGGTGCACCGGCAGACTCATCTTTCGGCCACCCTGCTCACCGTGAGCACGATGGACTGGCCGCGGGAGTTGGCACCTGCGCGGTCGCAGTCGTTCGCGTGGTTGCCCCAGCGTCGTCGGGCCCGTCCCTCGGCTGGTCTGGATGAGTTGTCGGGCGCCTTGCTAACGACCGCGGCAGGTGGCGTCAAGCCCCGCGGCGGCAGCCAACGTCACGGCGCGGTCATCGGCGCCGGGTCGTTCACCGCCGCAGCTGCTCGAGCTGCTCCTGCAGCATCAGGCCGATCGGGTGCTGCGGGCTCTCCTGCAGCACGCCGGTGATCAGCCGTTTGGCTTCTTCGTAGCGCCGCCGCTGCGGATCCATGCAGTAGGCGGCGAGCGCCAGCGCGGACTCCGGCAGCACGAACGTGTGCCCGGCACCACCGGCGTCGACCAGTGCTGCCTCGGCGTCGACGTGGCGCCCGAGCCCACGCAGCGTCAGCGCCCGCACCTCCTGCACCCGCGGATCGGTCAGCAGGGACCAGCTGCGCACCTGCTCGAGCTGGCCCAACACCCGTTCGAGTTCGGCCCGTTCGACGCGGCGGCTGCCGTAGAACGCTGCCTGCACCGGTTCGCGGGCGTCGGCGAGTGCCGCCGGCGTCAACCGCTGCAGCAGCGCCGTGTGCGCGGTCAGCAGCAGCCAACCGAGCAGCAGCAGCGCGCCAACGCGCCCGGCGCGCGTCAGCCGCCCGTCGCGCTTCAGCAGCGTGTGCTGGAAGCTCAGCTCGCGGCGCGTCGAGAGCCGCAGCGTCAACAGCGTGAACACCGCCGTCAGCACACCGAGCGTGACCGCGAGCAGGAACGGCACCGTCTCGCCGAACCAGGCGCCGCGCCAGACGAACTCGGCGGTGCCGAACGCGACCGCCGCCAACAGGAGCTCCTCGGGCCACGAGAAGTCGGCCCGCGGCTTGATGCGCTGCTGACTGACCGCGAACGGCTTCGGCGCGGCGAAGCCGACGTGCAGCGCGTCCATCGGGCACACCGAGACGCAGTCGAGCGTCTTCATGCAGCCCGGATCGACGATGCGGCCGTGCTTGGCGACCTCCTCGTGCACCCGCACGTTGCTGCGGCAGGCGTGTGTGCAGTGGCCGCAGTGGTTGCAGGCGTCGCTGACCTTGATGCGCATCGGCGCGAAGCGGTCGGCGATGGTGAAGAAGGCGCCGTAGGGGCAGCCGTGCGTGCAGAAGCCCTTGGCGCCGAGCCACCACACGATCAGCAGGCCGGCCAACAACACCGACAGCACCGACATGATCGGGCCCGGGAACGTCTGCCACAGCGCGTCGGTGCCGAGGTCGAGGCGCCAGGTCGACGGCGATGGCAACTGGCGGTCGCCGAAGAAGTGCAGGAAGAAGGGCCAGCCGAACATGTGGCCGGCGACGAACCACGGCGCCAGCACCAAGAGCCGCGAGCGCACCGGGCGCGGGAACCAGCCGAACTTGCCGAGCACCCACGCCGCCAGATCCTGCAGCGCCACCATGTGGCAGGCCCAACCGCAGAACCAGCGGCCGAACACGAGCGTCAGCAGGATCGCCGCCGCGAACAGCAGGAACCCGGCGTTGATGCGGCCGAGCTCGAACGTCTGCATCGCCTCCGAAGGCTCCAGCGGCGACAGCGTCTCGCCCTTCACGAGCCAGTGCCAGACGTGCACGAGGATGAACACGTGCACGCCGATCAGCGCCAGCGCGCGCCACTTGCCCACCTTCGACGGCCGCATCGGCGGTCCCTTCGGCCGGTGGCGATCCAGGCGCGGCAGGGCCGCCCGCACGTCTTGGGTGGAAGGCGAAGAAGGCGACGGCGCAGCGGCGGACATCGGACCGAACAGCATACCGGGGCCGGCGCCGGCGGCGTGCGATTGCATTCGCTGCGCCTGGGCGCGATCTTCTGCCGTTTCCCCTCCCGCGACGATGACCGACCCCAACCCACAAGCTCCCGCTTCCGACTTCATCCGCGACCGCATCCGTGCGGACCTGGAGGCCGGCCGCGTGCAGCAGGTGGTCACGCGCTTCCCGCCGGAGCCGAACGGCTACCTGCACATCGGCCATGCCAAGGCCATCACGCTGTCGTTCTCGGTCGCCAAGGAGTTCGGCGGCCGCTGCAACCTGCGCCTGGACGACACCAACCCGGCCGCCGAGGACCAGGAGTACGTCGACGCGATCAAGGCGGACGTGCGCTGGCTCGGCTTCGAGTGGGACGCGATCTACTACGCCGCCGACTACTTCGAGCAGATCTACGCCTGGGCCGAGGTGCTGGTGCAGAAGGGCCTCGCCTACGTCGACGACCAGACCGCCGAGCAGATCGCGGCGACGCGCGGCACGCTGACGCAACCCGGCACCCCGAGCCCGTGCCGCGATCGCCCGAGCCCCGCGAACCTCGACCTCTTGCGCCGCATGAAGGCGGGTGAGTTCGCCGACGGGGAGAAGGTGCTGCGCGCCAAGATCGACATGGCGCACCCCAACCTCAACATGCGCGATCCGGTCATGTACCGCATCCGGCACCTGCACCACCAGCGCACCGGCGATGCCTGGTGCATCTACCCGATGTACGACTGGGCGCACGGCCAGTGCGACTCGATCGAGGGCATCACGCATTCGTTGTGCACGCTCGAGTTCGAGCACCACCGGCCGCTCTACGACTGGTTCTGCGACAACATCGGCATCTACCGGCCGCAGCAGATCGAGTTCGCGCGGCTCAACGTCGAGTACATGCTGACCAGCAAGCGGAAGCTGCTGCTGCTGGTCGAAGGTGGCCACGTCGACGGCTGGGACGACCCGCGGCTGCCGACGCTGCGCGGCCTGCGGCGGCGAGGTGTGCCGCCGCAGGCGCTGGTCGCGTTCTGCAAGCACGTCGGCGTGGCGAAGTTCAACAGCACGCACGAGATCGGCCTGTTCGAGTACTTCGTGCGCGACTGGCTCAACAAACACGCCGCGCGGCGCATGGCGGTGCTCGACCCGATCCAACTCGTCATCGACAACTGGCCGCGCGGCGCCGACGGCCAGCCCATCGTCGAGATGGTCGAAGCCCAGAACAACCCCGAAGACCCCACCGCCGGGGCCCGGCAGGTGCCGTTCTCGGGGGAACTGCTCATCGAGCGCGACGACTTCATGGAGGCGCCGCCGAAGGACTTCTTTCGGCTGGCGCCGGGCCGCGAGGTGCGGTTGCGCTACGGCTACTTCGTCACCTGCACCGGCGTCGACAAGGACGCTGCCGGCAACCTCGTCGCCGTGCGCTGCAGCTACGATCCGGCGACCAAGGGCGGCAACGCGCCGGACGGCCGCAAGGTCAAGGCGACGATCCACTGGGTATCGAAGGTGCACGCAATCGACGCCGAGGTGCACCTGCTCGAGCACCTGTTCACGGCAGCCGACCCGGCCGGCGCCGACGGCGGCGACTTCCTGAAGCTGTTGAACCCGAACAGCCGGCGCGTCGTGCGCGGCAAGCTGGAGCCGAGCCTCGGCGCTGCAACCGCCGGGGACCGCTTCCAGTTCGAGCGCCTCGGCTACTTCTGCCGCGACGCGGCCGATGGCCAGGGCGCGCCGAGGTTCTTGCGCACGGTCTCGCTGAAGGACTCGTGGCAGAAGGCGCAGCAGAAGGGCGGCGCGCCGAAGGGCACCGGCCCGACCGGCAAGCCTGCCGGCAAGAAGGGCTGAGGCCGCTGCCGCCCGCGCGCTACCGCAGCGTCAGCGTCGACGCGCCGGTCAAGCCGAACGCCCCGGTCGGCTGGAACACGAGCGCCTGCATGTGCAGGTCGCTGCCGAGGAAGCTCGGCACGTTCGGCAGCGACACGGCGAGGTAGGAGCGCGCGTCGGCGGTCACCAGCGTGTAGGGCATCATCGCGTCCGCCGGCACCCACAAATTGCCGAACACGGTCGGCAACGGCGTCTGCAGGCGCGTCAGCGACAACCAGCGCGCGGTCAGGCTGCCGTTCGGCGCGTGCACACAGGTGGTCACGCTGCCGCCGAGCGCCTTGTTGCTGACCATCGACAACTGCACCGAGGTCGCCGCTTCGTTGGCGTGCACGTAGCGGCCGAGTTCGTCGGCGCCGAAGCCACCGATGTCGTTGACGAGCACGTAGAGGTTGCCGTCCGGCCCGGTCGTCACCGCATAACCAGCGCCCGGGTGCGAGTCGAAGATCGACTGCGACAACACCGACGTGCCCGCCGCGTCCAGGTTGACCTGATGCAGGCGGCCCTGGTTGTAGTCCATGAAGAACCACGCATTGCGGTAGGCGGCCGGGTAGTGGTCCCCGGTGTAGAAGCCCATGCCGGTCGGCGCCGTCGTCGGCTGGTACCAGGCCAGCGGGTCGACGAAGTTCGGGTTCGGCGTGGTCTCGTAGCCTTCGAAGGTCGGCCAGCCGTAGTTGCCGCCCGCCACGATGCGGTTGATCTCGTCGCGCAGCGCGCCACCGTTCTCGGTCTGGTAGAGCACGCCGCTGACCGGGTGCACCGCGAGCCCGAACTGGTTGCGGTGGCCGAACGAGAAGATCGCGCTGCCCGGGAACGGGTTGTCCTGCGGGATGCCGAGGCTCGGCGCCGCCGTCGGGCTCGGCACCGAGAAGCGCAGCACCTTGCCGAGCCAGTTCGACATGTCGACGGCGTTGCCGCCGCTGAGGCCGTCGCCGGTCGCCACGTAGAGGCAGCCATCCTGGCCGAACACCATCGTGCCGCCGTTGTGGTAGAGCTGCGAAGGCAGCGCACCCGGCGCCGTCAGCACGGTGAAGTTCGTGCCGATGCCCCCCGCTTCTTGCAGCCGCGCGATGCGGCACTCGGTGCCCGACGTCGCCGTGTAGTAGACGTAGACGAAGCGGTTGTTCAGGAAGTCCGGGTCGGCGGCGATGCCGAGCAGGCCCTGCTCCGCGTAGGAACCGCCACCGGTGACCGGCACGGTCGCCCACGGCGCACTGACCAGGGCTCCATCGCGATAGACGCGGATACGCCCCGTCTCACGCTCGGTGATCAGCAGCTCACCGGTCGGCAGGAACGCCATCGCGGTGCCGCTCACGATCGGGCCATCGACGAGGGTCTGGTAGGTGAAGCCAGCCGGTGGGTTCTGCGCCGACAGGCCGCCCAGCGACGAGGCTGCAACGAGGGCCGTACGGACGAGGACAGGGTGCAGACGCATGGTGAGGACAGCCGCCTTCGTGGTGAAAAGGCGCAGCGAGGTTTTGGGCGCGGAGACGCTAGCGAGACGAGGGCTCTACGCAAGCGCCCCGACCGGAAGGCTCGCGTTGCTGCCACAAAACCCCATTCTACCCCAGTTCTTGCCGCCCCCTTCTTGCGCCTCACCGTCGAACGACGCCGCCCGCGCGGCTGGCCACCATGGCATCGATGCCGCAGGACGAGTCTCGGGCTCGCCCGCGGGCGAGACGGTCTGCGGACGACGCAGCGGGGCTGGCAGCGTCGCTCCCGAGGTTGGTAGGTCCCGCGTTGCGGCGTCCCGGCAACGCGAACCGGCTCGCCCGCGGGCGAGCCGGTTCAGAACGGGATGTCGCCGTAGTCGACGTCACCGCCGCCAGCACCACCGCCGGCCTCTTGGCCCGGGGCCGCGCGCCGCGCCCCACTACCGCCGCCGCCGCCGCGGCGTTCACCACCACCACCACCCTCTTCACCGCCGCTCTGGCCGCGGCCCGAGCCCATGAACTGGAAGTTCTCGACGACGACCTCGAGCTTGGAGCGCTTGCCGCCTTCCTGACTCTCCCACGTCGAGTACTCAAGGCGACCCTCGACGAACAGCGGGCTGCCCTTGCGCACATACTGGCTCAGCAGCTCCGCCGCCTTGCCCCAGGCCGTCAGGTCGACGAAGCAGGTCTGCTCCTTCGACTCGCCGTTGACGGTGTACTTGCGGTTGATGGCCATGCCGAACTTGCCGAGGGCCTGGCCACCCTGCGTGTGCCGCAGTTCGACGTCGCGCGTCAGGTTGCCCATCAGGATGACTTTGTTGAAGTTGGCCATGGCGTGTCTTTGCTTCGCGTGTTGGGTGGGGATTCGTGTGGGTCGGGGGCGAACGAAGGGGCCGCGCCCCGGCGGCGGCGCATCCTAGGCTGTGCTGTCGCGTTTTCCTCAGCGAAGTGCTGCCCTGGCGCCGGCACCACGCGCTGGCTACCGTGGCCGCGTGAGCCACTCGACGCCTCAATCGGAACGGCGCCGCGCCGCGCGCGCCGCCGCCAGCTTTCCCGTTCGACTGAGCAACTCGCCTGGCGCCGAGCCGGCGCTGCTGCGCGACATCTCCGAGATCGGCCTCGCCTGCTCGTCGCCGACCAAGATCGCCGAGATGACGCTGGTCGGGCTCGACTTCTCGCTGCCCGGCCAGAGCACCGTGCACCACGTCAAGGGTGCCGTCGTGCGTTGCGAACCCTGCAACCGCGAGAAGGGCAAATGGGACCTGGCGGTCTACTTCACCGAGATCACCCCGGCGACGCGCGTCGCGCTCGGCAACTACGTCAGCAAGGGCAAGAAGGTCTGAGCCGTTGGCCGCCCGCGGGTGGCCCGACCCAGCCGCTGGTGGCCGCCACGCTGCGGCGACCGCACGACGCCGACGCCCTGGCGCGCGGCGGCGTGCCCGTCGACGGCCATCGCATCGAGTGCGGCTTGGCTCAGACGCGCTGCGCCAGCAGGAAACGATCGCTGCCGGCGAGGTCGCGGCGCAGCGCCGCGGCGGTGAGGAACGGCAACGACTGCAGCCACGCGAGCGCCGGCGCCGCGGCGCCGACCCCGGTCTCGGCGACGAACCAGCCGCCGGGTTCGAGTTGCCGCTCGAGGCCGGCGAGGATCGGGCGGTAACACGACAACACGTCGCCGCGCGCCGTGAACAGCGCCAGCGGCGGTTCGTGCGCGCGCACGTCGGCGGCGAGCGGCTCGCTGGCCGCGGGGTCGATGTAGGGCGGGTTGCTCACCACCGTCGTGAACGTGGCTTCGGCCGGCACCGCCTGCCACCACGAACCACAGCGGAACTCGACGCGATCGGCGACGCCGTGCCGCGCGGCGTTGCGGGCGGCGATGGCGAGCGCGTTCTGGCTGATGTCGATGGCGACGAAGCGCGCCGCGGGACATGCCACCGCCAACGCGATCGTGATGGCGCCGCTGCCGGTGCCGAGGTCGAGCACCCGCGGCGCGGCCGGCAGGAGCGGCAGCACCTCGTCGACCAGCTCCTCGGTCTCGGGACGCGGGATCAGCACGGCCGGCGACACCTCGAGCTCGAGGCCGCGGAAGCTCCACGAGCCGAGCAGATGCGCGACCGGTTCGCCGTCGCCGCGGCGCGCCAACAGGCTGCGCATCGCCGTGCGTTCGTCGCCGGTGAGCGGCCGATCGTGGGCCAGGTAGAGCGCGAGCCGCGTCAGGCCGAGCACCTTGCCGAGCAGCAGCTCGGCCGAGCGGCGCGGGGCGTCGATGCCGCGCTTGGTGAGCCAGGCCTCGGCGCCGCGCAGCACGCTCAGCACCGTGTGCGTCGCGGCGTCCGGCGGCCTCGGGTCGTCGTCGCTCACGCCGGCCCGTTCACCGGCGCTTGCGCTCGGCGGCGGCCATCATCTTGGCCTTCATGTCGCTCTTGTTCTTCTTGGCGCCACCGACGATGCCGCCGATGAAGCCGAGCTCCGCCAGCAGCGCGCCGAGACCGACGAACAACTGGCCGGGCCCGAACAAGCGCCAGAAGCCCGAGGCGCGGTCGGCCGCTTCCTGGCTCTTCGCCAGCGCCGAGAACACGTCCTTGAACATCGCCCCGAAGCTGTCGGAGTGGGTGATGCCCGTCGGCAGCCAGCCCATCGCCAGCGCCTGCGTGTGGGCGGCGGCGGCGTCGAAGGTGACCAGGTTCCACAACACGGCGATCAGCGGCAGCGCGGCGAACATCAGCCACTTGAGACCGCTCGGGCGGTTGTTCGCGATCGAACCCCACCACGACCAGATCATGGCGATGGCGATCACCAGGTAGAAGCCACCGGCGATGCTCTGGTAGCCGGCGCGCGCGAGCTCGGCGCTGAACGGCATCATGCAGCCGACGAACATCAGCACGCCGGCGAACAGGAACTTGTAGAAGCTCTTGTCGCGGCAGTACAGGTTGAAGGCCGGCGCCGGCAAGCCCGCGCGCATGTGCTGCAGCGGGTCCTCGCTCGGTTGGCCGCCCATCGGGGCGCCACCGTCGAGCGGCTCGAGGGGTTCGAGGGACGCGAGGTCAGCAGCGGTGCCGGGGTCGGTCATGGGGTCGTGCTCCAGGTTTCGTCTGTGGTTCGAGAGGGCGGGGAATCGTGGCGCGCCGGTCGGCGGCAGTCACGTAAGAATCGGAGTTGCCGGTGTGGGTGGTGCGGCGAAGACGATGCGGCCAACACGCAAGGCGGCCGCTGCCGGTTCACCCGGATTCCACCCGCAGCCGGGCCCGGCTGGCGCCGTTCACAGTTCGGCGATGCGCCGCTCGCGCAGATCGAACAACAGCGCTTCCACCACCGGTTCGAGCTTGCCCTCGCTGATCTGCGACAGCGCGAAGTTGCGGTTGAGCCGGTGGTCGGTGAGGCGGTCCTGCGGGTAGTTGTAGGTGCGGATCCGGTCGCTGCGGTCGCCGCTGCCGACCTGCTCCTTGCGTTCGGCCGCGCGGGCGGCGTCGACGGCGCGCTTCTGCGCGTCGTAGATGCGCGAGCGGAGCAGGGCCATGGCCCGCTGGCGGTTCTTGAGCTGGCTGCGCTCCTCCTGGCACGCGACCACGGTGCCGGTCGGCAGGTGCGTGATGCGCACGGCCGATTCGGTCTTGTTGACGTGTTGGCCGCCGGCGCCGCTGGAACGGAAGGTGTCCACCTTGAGGTCCTTGTCGTCGAGGTGCACCTCGACCTCCTCGACCTCGGGCAACACCGCCACGGTCGCCGCCGAGGTGTGCACCCGCCCTTTGGCCTCGGTCTCGGGCACGCGCTGCACCCGATGGCCGCCGGACTCGAACTGCATGGCGTGGAACACGCTCTTGCCGCGCAGCGCGAAGACGATCTCCTTGAAGCCGCCCTGCTCGGTCGGCGTCGCGTGCATCGGCTCGAAGGTCCAGCCCATGCGCGTGGCGTAACGCTGGTAGATCGTGCAGAGGTCGCGCGCGAACAGCGCCGCTTCCTCGCCGCCAGTGCCGGCGCGGATCTCGACGATGCAGTCGCGGCGGTCGTCGCCCTGGTCGGCGAGCAGCATGTCGACGAGCACCTCGTGCTCGCTGCGGGCGCGCGCTTCGAGCTCAGGCAGCTCGGCGCGCGCGAGCTCGGCGAGGTCGGCGTCACCGCCGTCGAGCAGCGAACGATGCTCCTCGAGCTGCTGCTCGATCCGCCGCAGCGCCTCGTAGCGGCTCGCGATCGGCGCCGAGGTGCCGAGTTCCCGCTGCAGCGCGGCGAGGCGGTCGGGTCGCTCCAGCAGCGCCGGGTCGGCCGACTGGGCCATCAGCTGCGCGACGCGGGCGACGAGCCCATCGAGCTTCTGCCGGACCTTGGGGTGCATGCCGGTCATGCCTGCACCTGCGGCGGCTCAGCCCCCACTGCGTGCGGTGGCGACCCGGCGCGCGACGACGACCGCAGCGGCAGCGGACCGTCCCCCTAGGCCTTGGCGGCGTCCTTCTTGCCGTAGCGCTTGAGGAACTTGTCGACGCGGCCCGCGGTGTCGACGAACTTCTGCGCGCCGGTGTAGTACGGGTGGCAGGCGGCGCAGATGTCGGTGCGGATCTCGGTCTTGACCGAGCGGGTCACGAACTTGTTGCCGCAGGCGCAGGAGACCTGGCAGTCGTGGTACTTCGGGTGGATGTCGGCTTTCATGGCGGAGCACTCGGCCGCGCCAGGGTCAGCGCGATCTCCGAGGGGCGAACACTCTAGGGACCGGATGCGCTGCGTCAATGGTGCTCTGGCAGCCCCCGGCCGAGCCGCCGGCCGGGCAGCGACGCCATCGGCGATGACCGCCCGGGGAATTCTGCGCGAGACCACGCCGGCGCCGTCGTACCCTGCCGCGCGCATGCACCAGCCCATCCGCTTCCGCCATGGCCTCGGCATCCTCGGGGTGGTGCTGGTTGCGGCGTCGCCGCCGTGCCAGGCGGGCCTGCTGCAGTCGCCGCCGGACCACGTCCAGTTTGTATCGCGCAACTGGCGCAGCAGCGAAGGGCTGCCGCAGAACAGCGGCAACGCCATCGTCCAGACCCGGGATGGCCACGTCTGGATCGGTACCACCGGCGGCCTGTGTCGGTCCGACGGCGACCGCCTCCAGGTCTTCGATGCAGTTCCCGGGCACGGCCTGCGCAGCATCCGCATCACCTGCCTGCACGAGGCCGTTGACGGCACCTTGTGGATCGGCACGGACCGCGGCGGCCTTTCGCGCTACCGCGACGGCGTGTTCGCCTCGGTGTCCGACCATGCCACGGCGACGATCCAGGCCCTGGCCGAGGACGCCTCGCACCGACTGCTGGTGGCGACCTCCGCAGGCATGCTCCGGGTCGACGCCGATCGCCTCGTGCCCGTCCACCCCGAGCTCCGCCCGGTCCGACAACTCGTCCGCCGCCGTTCGGGTGACATGCTCGCCGTTGGCGCCGATGGCGTCTGGCAGTTCCGCGACGACTCCGCTGGCGAAGGTCAGGCCACGCTCGTGCTGGCCGCTGCGGCCACCTGCGTCGCCGAGTTCGGCGACCACCTGCTGGTAGGTTCGCTGCATGGGCTGGGCGTCGCCGTTGAAGGCAGCTTCCGCGCCTTCCAGCCGCTGGCGGAACTGGCCCAACCGGTCCTCAGCCTGTTGGCGACGCGCGACGGCGCCTTGTGGGTCGGCACCAACCAGCGCCCGGTTCGCCTCGAACATCCGGATGTCGCCCAGGCGGCAACGACAGCAACTGGGGGCGCCGCCCTGCCGAGCCTGACGGTGCCGCAGGCAGCCCGCGCCCTGTGTGAGGACCGCGACGGCGGCGTCTGGATCGGTCACACCGAAGCCGGCGTCACGCGGCTGCAGCGCGCGGAGGTGTATGCCCATGCCGAAGCGGCGGGGCTGCCGCCGCGCGGCCTGACAACCGTCAACGTCGACCACGACGGCAGCCTGCTGGTCGGCACAGCCGGTGGCCTGCTGCGCCGCCGCAACGGTCGCTTCGAACCGATACCGGGCTGCGAGTCCTTCGGCGCCTGCATGGCGACCTTGGTCGAGCCCGACGGCACGCTGTGGCTGGCGACCGGTGCCGGCCTGGTGCGCCGAAAGTGGGGCGAGGCAGCCGAGCCCTGCCCGATGCCCGAGCCGATGTCGGGCAAGGGCATCCGGGCGCTGGCCCGCGCCGAGGACGGCCTCTGGATCGGCGGTGATGGCGGGCTCGCCGTGTTGCAGGAGCATGGCACGAGGCCGGTGCCGGTGCCGTTCGCCGCCGAGTTCGCCGACGCCGCCGTGCGCAGCTTGCGGGCTGCCCCCGACGGCGCCATGTGGATCGGTGCGGCGACCGGCCTGTGGCGCCTCAGTCCCGATCGGCGATCGCTCACCGCGTGGCACAGCGGCGTCGAACTGCCGTGGGGCGAAGTGCGAGCCATCCTGCCCGAAGCCGGCGTGCACGCTTGGATCGGCACCTACGGCGGTGGCCTCGTGCGCATCGACGACGACCGCCGCGTGCGCATCGACCGCAGCGTCGGGCTCGCCGAGCAATCGATATGCGCCCTGATCGCCTGGCCCGAGTACCTGCTGCTGATCACCAACCACGGCCTGTCGATGGTGCGCCACCGCGACCTCGACGCGGTCGTGGCCGGCACGTCCCGCTCGTTGGCCTGCCGGCACCTGCGCGCGGAGGGCCGGCGCGTCGCCGAATGCAGCGGCGGTCTGCAGGCCTGCGCGAACGTCATCGACGGCCACGTCTGGTGGTGCGGCATCCAGGCGCTCTACGAGTTCGCCCCGGAGGCCATCGACCTGTCGCCGGCCAACCCCCCGGTACACCTGCGCGACCTGTTCCTGGGTGAGCACCGCTGGCCTGGTGGCGACGAAGTGCTGCTGCCCACCGGGCTGCGCTCGATCGTGGTGCAGCTCGGCACCTGCAGCTTCGACGGCTACCACGACGTGCGCTACCGCTGGCGCCTGCTCGGCGCCGACGGGAACTGGAGCGAACCGAGCTACGACCCCGAGGTTCGATTGCCGTCCCTGCCACCCGGGGACCTGACCTTCGAGGCCGAGGCGATCGGCTTCGACGGCACGCGCAGCCCGACGCCGTTGCGCCTCAGCCTGCACCTGCCCCGACGCCTGCTGGAGCACGGCTGGGCCCAGGCCGGGGCGGTGTTGGCCGGGGCGGCGCTGTTGCTGCTCGTGGTGCGCTTCGCCTCGCGGCGCTCGGCGTGGCGCGCGCTGCAGCTGCAGCAGCTCGTCGACGAACGCACCCGCGAACTGCAGGTGATCCAGCGGGACCCCGAATGCCGCGTTCAAGAACGCACGCACGACCTGCAACTGGCGTCGCAGCGGCAACAGGACGAGATGTCGGAGCGCCAGCGCCTCGAACGCCAGCTGCAGCAGCTGCAGCGCATGGAGAGCATCGGCCTGCTGGCCGGCGGCATCGCCAACGACTTCAACAACATCCTGACCGTGGCGCTCGGCGCCGCCGCGGTGCTCGAGCCCGAGCTGGGCACCGCCGAGGGGCGCGAGATCTGCGCCAACCTCCGGCTCGCGTGCGAACGGGGCCGCGGCCTGACGCAACACCTGCTCGCCGTCGCCAGCCGGCAGCTCGTGCGCGCAGAGCACCTCGACCTCGACGCCCTCGTACGGCGGCTGCTGCCCGTATTGCGACGGCTGCTCGGCGAAGATGTCGTGCTGGGTTACCAGGGTCCCGGACAGCCGGCAAGCGTGATGGCAGCAACCACGCAGCTCGAGCAGATCCTGCTGAACCTCGCCGGCAACGCCCGCGACGCGTTGCCGCGCGGCGGCAAGGTCACCATCGCCGTCGGCGTCGCCGCCGGCGGCGTCGTGCTGTCTCTGGTTGACGACGGCGTCGGCATGGCCCCGGACGTGCTGGAGCGCGTGTTCGAGCCGTTCTTCAGCACCAAGGGCCGCAGCGGACGCGGCCTCGGCCTGGCCACCGTCTACGGCATCACCAAGCAGCTCGGCGGCACCGCCACCATCACCAGCGCGCCAGGCCGCGGCACCACGGTGACCATCGCGCTACCCGCGGCTGCAGGTGACGCCGCGCACGGCCCCGCCGCCGCGCCGGCCGCGGCGGCCAAGGCGGCGTCCACCCCGCCGGAGGCCACCGCCGGCACGACGCTGTTGCTGATCGAAGACGAAGCCGAGGTGCGGCGCGCGCTCACCCGCCTGCTGCAACACCTCGGCTGCCGCGTAATCGCCGCCGCCGACGGCGCCGAGGCTGTCGCCGCACTGCGCACCCACCTCGACACGATCGACGCCGTGTTGAGCGACGTCGTGTTGCCTGGACTGCGCGGCGCGGAACTCGTGGTGGCGCTGCGCCAATTGCGCGCCGACCTGCCGATCCTGTTCGCCACCGGGTACCTGGACGGCCGCCTGATCCACCGCGACCTGACGGCGATGGGGCTCGACATCCTCGAAAAGCCGATCGAACCCGACCGGCTGGCGCAGGCCCTGCAGCGGCTGCTGCCGTCGCGCCGGTTCCCGGTGAAGGCCTGAGAGGCCGCCGCCAGGGCTATGGCACCCAGGCCAGCAGCACGGCCAGGTCGCGCGGCGCCGCCCGGCCGAGCAAAGCGACGCGCGACGGCGGCACCGGGCGTTCGCGGACGAGTTGCTGCAGCACATCGAGCAACGTAGCACGCGCCGCCGGCCCCAGGGTCGGCAGTGCGCCTGGCAGCCAGACCACAGCGGCGTAGGGTGGGTGCGCGACGGCTACCGGCCCCGCCAGCAACTCGGCGTGGCCGTCGGCATGCACCACGACGTGCGATCCCGCCGCGGCGCGCAACACCGCGCCGGCCTCGACGAGCACGATCGTGCCGGAAACCGGAGTGAGCCGGAACGGCAGCGGCGGTCGCCCGGCAACGACCGGGGCCACCTTGGCCGGCGCAACGTCCGCCGCGGCCTTGCTGCCAGCTCGGGCGACCATGAGGTCGACTCCGGCGACGAGGCCGACCGTCACCACCAACACGAGCAACGCCCGCCCCCACCACGACTGCGGCAAGCACCTCATTGGCGGCGCCCCGCCGCGGCGAGCAGTTCGCGCACCGCGGCCACGTGCAGACCGACGACGGTGTCGAAGGCGCCGTCCTGCAGCACCAGGAAGCTCTGCGCCGGATCCTGCAGGCCATAACTGCCTGCCTTGCCGAGCCACTGGTCGCTGTCCAGGTAGCGCCGCAGCTCGGCGTCCGGCGGGGCTTCGCAGTAGACGGTGGCGCTGGCCAGCCGTTCGGCGTGCCAACCGATGGCCGGCAGCGACAAGCTGTGCGCCGTGTGCACGCGGTGGCAGCGCCCGAACAGGCTGCGCAGCATGCGCTCGGCGCCGCCACGATCGCGCGGCTTGCCGAGCTCCTTGCCATCGAGGTCCACCACCGTGTCGACCGCGAGCACCGGCACCGTCGGCAGCGGCGGGCGCGCCCCGAGCCCCTTGCGCCGCGCCCGCGCCACCGCGTGAGCCGCCGGATCGCCGGCCTCGCTATCGTGTTCGCCAATGGCGCCGGTTTCGTATTCGGGACCCGGCTCGCAGAGGGCGAAGCGCAGGCCGGCAGCCAGCAGCAGGTCGCGTCGACGCGGCGACGTCGAAGCGAGGTAGAGATCCAGCGTCACGCTCACGGCACGATGGTCACCCGGCGGCGGCACCTTCTCAAGCCGCGACCCCGCGGGCGGGCCAACGGCTCAGCCGCGGCGCTTGCCAGCCGGCGCCAGGCGCACGAGCAGGCACGCCGGCGACAGCGGGTGCGCGAGGTTGGGCTTGCGACCGGGCAGGTCGGGCCCCACGTCGAGCGGCAGCTTGCCGTACGGCTTCAGCAGCGCCCGCACCTCGTCGAGGAACTTGCCGGCGGCGGCCTCCTTGGCGTCGATGCCCAGGCGCTGCTGCGCGCGCAGCGTCGACTTGTCGGAGAAGACGAGCTCCTCGACCGTCAGCAGGTTGCCGAGGAACGTCACCACGTGCGGCTGCACGGCCGGCACGCGCTGGAAGAACGTGTTGCGGTCGCTGATACCAGCCTCGCGCAGGAAGCCGAGGTTGACGCCGTTCTGATCGTTGTAGATCTGCGCGATCGAGTCGCGCACGGCGAGGCAGCGGTCGAACAGGTGCGGGATCGGCAGGTCACGCAGCAGGTCCTCGACCTCGAACGCCTCGGTGACGCGGAACTCGTTGCGATCGACGAAGCCCTCGGCGATGCGGCGCCGCGCCTCCTGGCCGTAGCCACACGGCAGCCCTTCGGCAAAGTAGCAGTGCAACAACGCGTCGACGAAGTCGAGCTGCGGCAGCACCTCGCCTTCGGCTGGGGCCGACGGCGGCGGCAGATCCGCAAGCACCGCCTTCAAGGCGGTCAGCGTGGTCGCGAAGTTCTCGGCGTTCGGGGTCAGCGGCTCGCGCGGATCGGGCGGCGCTTCGACACCGGGTTCGGCCTTGGACTTCTTCTTCGTCGGCACGGCGGCAACTTCCTTGGCAAGCGGCCAACGGCGCGCAGTTCGCCACAGGAACCGGGCACGCAGCGGCGCATCAGACGATGGTCAACGAGAACACGGAACGTGCAGCCGAAGCGCAGCGGGGCTGCGCCCGACGGCGCGCCGCCTCACTTCTTCTTGCCGGCGGCGGCGCGGGCAGCCTTCGCAGCGCGACGCTGTGCCCTGGGCTTGCGCACCTTCTTCTTCGGCGGCGTCCATGGCGCGGGCTTGCCCTTGCTCTTCTGGCGCTCGGGCTGCTTCGGCGTCGGCACCGTCAGGCCCGAACGCTCGATCATGACCGCGACCGTCGGCGACGGCTTGGCGCCGACCGAGAGCCAGTACTGCACACGCTCGGTGTTGAGCTTGCACTGCTCCTGGGCCCGCGGCATCAGCGGCAGGTAGTAACCGAGGGCCTCGATGATGCGGCCGTCGCGGGGGAAGCGCGGATCGGTGGCCACCACGCGGTAGGTCGGGTGGTTCAGACGTCCAAAGCGTTTGAGACGAAGCGTGACTGCCAAGGGAAACTGTCTCCGTGCGTCGGGGTGCCGGCGAAAGGGGCGAGAAGCAAAGCAGATGGCCGTCGCGGTTGCCAGCGCTTTTTCGTGCGCGGATCCTGCCGCGGAGCCAAAGTCAGCGGCGACGCCCCCCCGGGAAGCCCGGGAACCCGCGCCCACCGCCACCGGGGAAGCCGCGGCCACCGCCCGGCAGCCCAGGGAAGCCCCCTGGCCCCGGCATGCCGCCCATGCCACCGCCGCCCATGAGCCCGCCGAGGTCCGGCGGCATGCCGCCGCCCTTGCCGAGCTTCTTCATGAGGTCCTGCATGGTCTTGAACTGCTTGATCAGGCCGTTGACGGCGTCGAGCTGGTTGCCCGAGCCGGCGGCGATGCGGCGGCGCCGCGGCAGGTCGATCAGGTCCGGCTTCTGCCGTTCGCGCGGCGTCATCGACAGGATCATCGCCTCCAGCCGCTTCATGTGCTTGTCGTCGAAGTCGACGTCCTTCATCGCCGCCCCGACGCCGGGCAGCATGCCGAGCACCTTCTTCAGCGGCCCGAGCTTCCGGATCATGTTCATCTGCGCGAGGAAGTCCTCGAAGTTGAACTGCCCCTTCTGCAGCTTGCGCGCGGCCTTCTCCGCCTCGCGCTCGTCGATCACCGACTGCGCCTTCTCGACCAGGCCGACGACGTCGCCCATGCCGAGGATGCGGCCCGCCATGCGCGACGGATCGAACGGCTCCAGGTCGTCGGGCTTCTCGCCGACGCCGGCGAACAGGATCGGCCGGCCGGTGACCTTGACGATCGACAACGCCGCACCGCCGCGCGAATCGCCGTCGACCTTGGTCAGGATCAGGCCGTGCAGCGGCAGGCGGGCGTGGAACTCCTTCGCCGAGTTGACGGCGTCCTGGCCGAGCATCGCGTCGCAGACCAGCAACACGCCGTGCGGCTTGGTGCCGGCGTGCACTTCCTGCAGCTCCTGCATCAGCGGCTCGTCGATGTGCAGACGGCCGGCGGTATCGAGGATGACGACGTCGTGGCCGTGCGCCTGGGCGAACGCGAGCCCCTGCTTGCAGACCTCGGGCGGACGCTTGCTGCCCGCGGCGGCGAACACGGCGACGCCGAGCTGCTTGCCGAGGCTCTGCAGCTGCTCGACGGCGGCCGGGCGCTGCAGGTCGGCGGCGACCAGCAGCGGGTTCTTCTTCTTGTGCTTGCGCAGGTACAGCGCGAGCTTGGCGCAGGTGGTCGTCTTGCCGCTGCCCTGCAGGCCGCACATCATCAGCACCAGCGGCGGCGCGTCGGCGACCGGCAGACCGGCGGCTTGACCACCGAGCAGCTCGGTCAGCGCGTCGTGGAAGCACTTGACGAACTGCTGGCCGGGTTCGACCGAGTCGATGACCTTCTGGCCGACCACGCGCTGGCGCACGTCGGCGACGAACTCCTTGGCGACCTGGAAGTTGACGTCGGCCTCGAGCAGCGCCTGGCGCACGGCGCGGATGCCGTCGTCGACGTTGGCCTCGGTGAGCGTCTTCTGGCCGACGATGGCGCGGTAGGCCTTGCCGAGGGCATTGGCGAGCGAGTCGAACATGCGCGGCGCAGGATGTTGCCCAGGCTTGCGCCGGTCAAGGGAAACACCTGGGCCCCCACTCGCCGCCGCCGCGGGTAGCATGCTCCCCCATGCAACTCCGCTGCGCGACGATGTTCGTGTGGGCGGCGCTCGCCGGCGCCCCCTGTGCCCTGGCCCAATGGCCGACCAACCCCGCCACCAACCTCGCCATCGGCGACGCCGCCGGGGAGCAGACGCTCGCCAAGATCGCGCCGACCTGGGATGGCGGCTGCTACCTCGGCTGGTTCGACGACCGCAGCGGCAGCTACGCGGTCTACCTGCAGCGGCTCGACGCCAGCGGCAACGAGCTGTGGCCGCACGGCGGCATCCTGGTCAGCGGCAACCCGCAGGCGACGTCCCTGGTCGACTGGGACCTGATCTGCGACTCCTGGGGCTTCTGCGTGCTGACCTTCACCGACACCCGCGCCGGCAGCGACCTCGACATCTACGCCTACCGCATCACCGACAACGGCACCTCCTTGTGGGGCGCGAACGGCGTCACCGTGTCGAACAACAACGACTACGAGGCCAACCCGCGCGTCGTCGAGGCCAGCGACGGCGACTTCGTGATCGCCTGGGCGAACAGCGGCACGTCCACCGTGCATCACCAGCGCCTCGATCCGGCCGGCACGCCGCGCTTCGCCGGCGATGGCATCGCCTACCCGGGCGATGCCGGCGCCAACCCGGGCTACGTCGGCATGGTGGCGTCCGACAACGGCGCCGTGATCCTGAGCTGGGTGCGCACGCTCGCGTTCCTGGGCAACAAGCACGTACACGCGCAGAAGTTCGACGTGCTCGGCGCGCCGACCTGGAACGGCGGCACGCGCATCGCCGTGTTCGACCAGGCCTCGGTGCCGATCGCGCACCAGCCGCGCATGATCCCGGCGTGGCCCGGCGCCATCCTGGCGTGGCACTACGCGCAGGGGCAGCAGTTCTTCGTGCGCGTGCAGTACCTGGACGGCAGCGGCGCCGAGCGCTTCCCGCACAACGGCGTCGACGTCTCGACCAGCACCAACAGCCGCTTCGACCCCGCCATCGTCTGGGACAACGTCACCGACGGTGTGTTCGTGAGCTGGAACGAACGCAACCTCGCGCAGACGTCGTGGGGCCTCTTCGCGCAGCACCTCGGCAGCACCGGTGCCCCGCTGTGGGGCAGCACCGGCGTCAACCTGCTGCCGATCAACACCACCGTGAAGTTCGCGCCGGTGGCGACGTGGCGCGTCGGCGGCGGCCTCTCGACCTCGGTGCTCGTCGAGTCGCTCGGCGGCCTGCAGGACACGGTGCAGAGCTTCGGCCTCGACGCCAACGGGGCGCTGACCTGCGCGACGACGGTGTCGACGGCGCCGAGCGACAAGCTGCGGCTCACCCAGGCCAGCACGTTCGGCGGCGCCACCCTGCTGGCATGGACCGACCTGCGCAGCGGCGCGGCCGACGTCTACGCCCAGGCGATCGACCTGGCCGGGGGTATCGGCCTCACGCTCGGCCAGATCCTGCCCTACGGCTGCGGCCTCAACCCCGCCGGCAGCCTCGGCGTCGGCGGCGACCCGTTCGGCAACGGCCGCGCCTCGCCGGGCAACGTGCTGACGGTCGACATCACGAATCCGCTCGGCAGCCAGCCTCCCGGCTCGGCGGCGTTCGTGATCTACAGCCTGGGCGGCATCGCCTCGCCGTGCGGCTTCCCGCTGCCCGGTTTCGGCATGGCGGTTGGCCAGCCTGGGGAAGTGCTGGTCGACCTCAACCAGGGCCTGATGCTGCTGGCCGGCATGTTCAACGGCGTCGACCCGGTGCGCACCTACCTCCCCCTGCCCGGTGTCGGCTCCGTGCTCGGCGCGTCCGTCTACGTGCAGGGCCTGATGGTCGACCTGTCGCCGGCGCCGGCGGTGCCGTTCGGCCTGACCACCGCGACCGAGCTTCGCATCGGTTCGTGAGCAGGCGCCGGGAAGAGCCCGGCGCCATCGACCGTCCACGGGAACGGACTTTGCCAAGGCGCGCGCCCATCATGAAGCCCAACCGCTTGCTGACCAGCCTCCTGTTGCTCACCGCTGCGTGCGCAACCCCCGTCGACAACGGCAACCTGCGTCAGGAGCTCGAAGGCGAGCTGGCGACGCTGCGCCACACCCAGGCGGTGTTTCGTGCGGAGAACACCGGCACCCACGTCTTCGACTTCGACGGCCAAGGCCGCGTCACGGTGCGCGAGATCAGCCTGGACGGCTTCCCGGGCAACACCTACGTGCGTTGCCGGTTCCACTACCAGAACCGCACCACCCGGCCGATCGTGCAGGCGTGGGTCTCGCTCGACGTACTCGACGCACGCGGCCGGGTCGTATCGACGCAGACCTGCTGCTGCATCGTGCCGGTGCCGATCCCGCTGGCGCGCGGCAGCTACTACTCGGACGAGCTGCGCACGCCGACCTACGACGTGCACCTGCAGCCGGGCTGGAGCTGGCGCGTGCGCTGCGTCGCCGACCCGGTGGTCGAGGACGAGCCGCTCGATCCGCCGGTGCCCGAACGCAAGCCGCGCGAGGTGCCGCCGATGACCATCAAGGACCGCAGCAACACGGTCATGCGCTGACGCCAGCACCAACCGGCGCTAGCGCCGCAGCCGTTCGATCTGCTGCTTGCCCTTCTCGTTCCACTGCGGCGCGGCCTCACGATTGGCGAGTTCGAGCGTGAGCTCCAACAGGCCGCGGATGATCTTCGTCATGTGCGGCAGGTCGAGCTTCGCCACCTCATCACCAGGCTGGTGGTAGTCCTCGTGCAGCGACCCGGCGCTGACCGAGTGCGCGACCACCCCGCGGCGGGCCAACGAGAAGTTGTCGCTCTGCGCGAACAGCCGGCTCGCCAGCGGGAAGTCGACGACCTGCACGTCGCCGCGGCCGAGCGCCTCGGCGGCGATCGCCGCGAAGTCGCTGAGCTCGCGCCCCGTGATCCACGCCTTGCCCTGGTTGCCCTCGAGCGGCCGGCCGATCATCTCGATGTTGAGGTTGGCGACGACCTGCTCGAGCGGCACCGGCGGACGTTCGGCGAACGCGGCCGAGCCGAGCAGGTTGCGCTCCTCGGCGGCGAAGCAGACGAACAACACGCTGCGCGCCGGCGGCGGCATCTTCGCCATCGCCTCGGCCAGCAGGATCACGGCCGTGGTGCCGCTGGCGTCGTCGTCGGCGCCGTTGTTGATGTGGTCGCCGCCCACCGGCGAGCCCTTGCCGATGTGGTCGTAGTGGGCGCTGACGAGCACGTACTCGTCCTTCTTCGTGGTGCCTGGCAACAGCGCCAGCACGTTGCGCTGCGGCACCTCGCCCTTCTCCGCCGGCGCCACCGACCACGTCGCCGTCCAGCCGACCTCGCGGCCATCCGGCGGATTGGCCGGCAAGAGGCCCTTGGACACCAGCAGCACGGGCCGTGCGGCGCGACGGCGCTTGCCGAGCACCTGGTGCACGCCTTGGCTGGCGAGCCAGTACGGGTGCTGCTCGTCGACCTCGACGATGATCGGCCGGCGCGCCGAGCCGGAGTCGATCTGCAGCTGCAGCACACGATCGCCGAAGGTCGCCACCGTACACGGCTCGACATCGCCCTCGACGACGTCCGCCGCCGTCCACTGCCGCACCTGCTTGCCCGGCTCGAAGCGGTGGTCGGTGGTCTTGCCGTCGACGGTGCGCTGCAGCAGCAGCTGCACGGCGCCGGAGTCGAGCGCGAGGCCTGGCAAGACGAAGTCGTGCGCGAACGCCGAACGCACCGGCTGCAGCCCGGCCGCCTCGAAGCGGGCGATGATCCAATCGGCCACCTGCTCCAGCTCCGGGCTGCCCGAGGCGCGGCCGCCGCGGGCGTCGTCGGCGAGCCACGCGACCGTCTCGCGCACCCGCAGTTCGGTGATGGAGCCCTGCTGCGCCAGCAGCGGGGCCACGGCGAAGGCGAACACGAGCGGGCGAACCAGCGGTCTCATCAGGCTTCCTTCGGCAACAGCAGGTTGAGCGCACCGGCGCGGTAACCGAACACGTCGATGGCGACGAAGGTGTAGCCGGCGGCCTGGATGCCGCGGCCGAGCACCGCGTGCAGTTCGAAGGCGCGCGGCAGTTCGTCCGGCCCCACCTCGACGCGCGCCAGGTGGTCATGGTGGCGCACGCGGAACTGGCGGAAGCCATGCGCGCGCAGCACCGCCTCGGCGGCCTCGATGCGGCGCAGCACCGCGGCGTCGATCCGGGTGCCGTAGGGCACGCGCGACGACAAGCAGGCGAAGCTCGGTTTGTCGGCGGTGCGCAGGCCGGCGTCGCGGCTGTAGCGGCGCACGTCGACCTTGGCGAAGCCGGCGGCGACGAGCGGCGCCAGCACGCCGTGTTCGGCCGCGGCCTGCTGGCCAGGACGATGGTCGCCGAGGTCGTCGGTGATGGCGCCGTAGGCAACCGCCCAATCGGTCGCCGCGAACTCGGCGCGGCGTTCGGCGACGGTCACGAACAGCGCCTGCTTGCAGAAGAAGCAGCGGTCGCCGGCGTTCTGCCGGTAGCCCTCCTGCTGCAGCTCGTCGGTCGGCAGCACGACGTGCGGCACCCCCAGCTCCGCGGCCAACACCCGGCACTCCTGCAGCTCGCCCCGCGGCAACGACGGCGAGTCGGCGGTCACGGCGACGACACGATCCCCGAGCGACTGCCGGCAGGCGTGCAGCAAGGCCGTGGAGTCGACCCCACCGGAGAACGCGACGACGACGCCGGGCAGCTCCTGCAGCGTCTGCTGCAGGAGCCGGAGCTTCTGCTCGTACGGGAGGCTGGCGGTCAGAGGCAGCATCGCGCGCCCGTTCTACCTTTCGCGGCCGTCGTAGACCACCTGCCCGCCGATCACGGTCAGCAGCACCTTGGCCGTCAGCAATTCGGCCTCGCTGCAGGTGCGCAGGTCGCGGTCGAACACGGTGAAGTCGGCGAGCTTGCCGACCTCGATGGTGCCGAGCCCCTGCTCCTGGAACATCGCGTACGCCGCGTGCAGCGTGAAGCCGCGCAGCGCCTGCTCACGCGACAACTTCTGATCCGGTCGGAAGCCACCTTCGGGCCCGCCCTGGAGACCGCGCGTCGTCACCGCGGCATAGATCCCGCGGCGCGGATCCGCCGACTCGACCGGGAAGTCGCTGCCGAACGGCACGATCACGCCGAGGTCAAGGAAGCGCCGCCAGGCGTAGGCGCGCAGTACACGCTCCGGCCCGAGCCGCGCCGTGGCCCACGGCATGTCGGAGGTGAGGTGGGTCGGCTGCATCGACGGCAGCACGCCGAGCCCGGCAAAACGGGCGAAGTCGGCCTCGGCGATGACCTGCGCGTGTTCGATGCGGAAGCGCCGCTCGGCCAACCGACCGGCCCCCTGCACCGCGGCATAGGCATCGAGCACGGTGCGGTTGGCGGCGTCGCCGATCGCGTGGGTGCAGAGCTGCATGCCGCTGTCGGCGCAGCGTTGGGCCAGCTCGAGCAAGGCGCCCTTCGGCAGGCTGACGAGGCCACGCTTGCCCGGCTGGTCGGTGTAGGGTTCGAGCAACGAGGCGCCGCGTGAGCCGAGGGCGCCGTCGGCGTAGGCCTTCACTGCGCGCACCACGATGCGACCGTCGGCCGTCTGCCAAGGACCGCGCGCGATCAGCTCGCGTTCGTTCGCGTCCAGCAACACGTAGGTACGCAGCGCCCACTTGCCGTCGTGGTGCAGCCCCAGCATCACGTCGAGCGTGCTGGCACTGACGCCGGCATCGTGAACGCAGGTGAGGCCGAGACGCAGGCACTCACGCTGCGCGGCCAGCAGCCGCTGCCGCACCTGGGCCGGCGACAACGGCGGCAGGCGGATCGCGGCCATCGCGTCGTCGATCAGCACGCCCGTGGGTTCGCCCGCCGCATCCCGCAGGATCTCGCCGCCGGCGCCGACGACGCTGTGCTTGCCGAGCCCGGCGAGCTGCAGGGCGGCGCGGTTGGCGAGCCCGGCGTGGCCATCGATTCGGGTCAGCCAGACCGGGTGGTCCGGGATCGCCGCCGACAGCTCCCGGTGGTGTGGCATCGCCGCGTCGGGCCAGTCGTTCTGGTCCCAGCCGCGGCCGATCACCCAACTGCCCTTCGGCAGCGTGCGGGCCTTCACCACGGCGCGGGCGACGACCTCCTGGAACGACGTGGTGCCGACCAGGTCGACCTCTTCCAACATGCCGCCGAGAGAGAGCAGGTGGCCGTGGGCGTCGATCAGCCCCGGCGATACGAAGGCGAAAGGCAGCTCGATCGCCTGCGCGTCGACCGCCGGGTCGAGCGTCTGTGCGCCGTGGATCCGGCCGTGCATCGAGGACAAGGCCCCCGGCCAGTCGCGGTTGGTGCCGGTGTGGATCGTGGCCCCACGCAGCAGCAGGTTGCCGCTGCTGCCGGTCGTCGCCGGCGGATCCTGGGGCAGCAGAGCGACGACGGCAGCGGCGAGCGCGGCGAACATGCCGCGATGCTACGTCAGCCCAGGGAGCCGTCGCAGCGGATCTCGGCGTCGGGCGTGAAGATCGTACGCGCGGCGACCTTGCCGGCCGCCACGTTCGCGCCCGGGAACAACAGGCAATCCCGCAGCCGGGCGCCATCACCGATCGTCGCCCCGTCCATCGCCACCACCGCGTCGAGCTCGACGCCGCGACCACGCTGCACACCACGGCCCAGGAACTCCCTGCTGGCCCGCTGCGTGAGCAAGCGCAGGTTGAGGTCGAGCAGGTCGGCCGGGTAGCTGACGTTCATGTCGGCCTTGACGACCTCGGCGGCTTCGACCTTGTAGCCGTCGTCGAGGAAGATCTGGATCGAGTCGGTGATCTCGTACTCGTTGCGCATCGCGGTGCGCGGCGTGCGGCGCACGGCGTCGAAGAACGCCAGATCGAACAGGTAGATGCCGCAGCCCTTGAGGTCCGTGCGCGGGTGGCGCGGCTTCTCGATGACACGGTGCACGACGCCCTGCGCGTCGGTGAGCACCACGAAGTTGCGTTTGATCGCCTCGAGGTTGGGCTCGCGCTTGCAGGCGAGCACGCCGCCGAGCTGTCCGGCCCGGAAGCGCGACACCATCTCGCCGAGGTTCTCGGTGACGAAGAAGATGTCGCCGAGGAACAGGAAGAACGGCCGGTCGACGTGGCTCTCCAGCCGCGACACGGCGTGGGCGATGCCGAGCATCTCCTCCTGTTCGACGTACTGGATGCGCACGCCGTACTGGCTGCCGTCGCCGAGCGCACGCACGACCTCGTGGCCGAGGTGGCCGATGACGACGACCACGCGGCGGATGCCCATCGCCGCCATCATCTCGAGCTGGTAGGCCATCAGCGGCTTGTCCAGCACCGGCAGGATCGGCTTCGGCCAGCGCTCCGAGAAGGGCCGCATGCGCGTGCCCTTGCCGGCGGCGAGGATCACCCCCATCAATTCGTCGGTCACGATGCGTTCCTCGCGCGGCTCAGCTGCGGGTGGCCTTCGACGTCACTGCTGCACGCCGCGCACCAGCGACACGCGGTTGGTGATCAGGCTCGAGATCATCAGGTCGTCGACGCCGTCGCCGTCCATGTCCTGCAACACCGCGTCGGAGGCGCCGAGCGTGCCGGGGAACGACGGCAGCAGCGGGAAGCCGCCCTTGCCATCGCCGACCAGCACGCGGAAGTCGCCGCTCTGCAGCGACGCCACCAGGATGTCCTCGAAGCCGTCGCCGTTGAGGTCCTTGGCCAGCAGCGCCGTGGGCGCCGCGCCGGCCGCGTAGGACTGGCCGTCGAAGCCGGCGCCATTGCCGAACAGCACGGTGACCGAACCGGAGATGGCGTTGCTGACCACGAGGTCGGCGCGGCCGTCGCGGTCGAAGTCGCCGGTGACGAGGTAGTTCGGCGACTCGCCGACCGGCACCGTCAGCCCCGCCTCGAAGGTGAAGCTGCCGCGGTTGGCGAGGATGCGCAGATCCGACTGGCCGGCGCGCGAGACCGCCAGATCGAGCTGGCCGTCGCCGGTGAAGTCCGCGGCGGCGAGGCCGACGGGGCCACCACCGACCTGCAGCACGACCTCGTCGGCGAACTCGAACGGGGTGTTGGTGCCGCGCACGAGGTGCACGCCGCCGCCGACGTAGTCGCACAGGGCGATGTCGAAGTTGCCGTCGCGGTCGAGGTCGGCGATGACGAGGCCGAACGGGAACTCACCGGAGCCGATCTTGACCGGCGAGCCGGGCAGCACTTCGAAGCTGAAGTTGCCGGGCGTCGACAGGTTGTGCAGCAGGCGGATGCCGCCCGGGATGCCGACGACGAGGTCGGGCTTGCCGTCGAGATCGAGGTCGCGCGCCGCGAGCTGGTGGATCGGGTCACCGACGTCGAAGGTCGCCTGCACGGCCATGCCGCTCGGCGACTGGCTCAAGAACGCCAGCTCATTGCTCTCGTAGCTGCCGGTGGCGAGGTCGGCCTTGCCGTCGCCGTCGAAGTCTGCCCCCTCGATCCAGGCCGCGCCAGGCAGACCACTGTGGTGGCTGCGCGCGCCGATCAGGCTGCCACTGTCCCTGGCCAGCCACAGGTTGAGCAGGCTGCCGAGGCCGGACAACACGCAGACGTCGGCGACGCCGTTCTGGTCGAAGTCGCCGATGAACGGACGCAGCGGCAGGCCGGTCGCGTCGAGCACGAACGGCTCGCCGAGCGGGCTCGAATAGCCGCCGGCCAGCGCCGGCACGACCGCGATGCTCGCCGTGAAGGCGAGGGCGACGACGACGTCGTTCATGCCGTCGCCGGTGACGTCGCCGACGGTGGCCACCGACGGCCGCGCCGGCAGGTCGACCGCGAACGAGTTGTAGTACCAGCCCTTGCCCTCCAGCACGTCGGTGATGCAGACGAGCTGGTTGCTGGAGAAGCACGACACCACCATGTCGCCCGCACCGTTGCCGTCGACGTCGCCGAAGGCGATCGCGGCCGGCGTGCCCGACACCGACAGCTCGATCGGGTCGGTGTCGAGATCGGTCTCGGCGGTTCCCTGGTAGATCAGCACACGATCGAACTGCGGATCGGCGACCATCAGGTCGTTGACCTGGTCGCGCGTGATGTCGCCGGTGCGCAGCGTGAAGGCCGAACCGCCGCCGGGCATCGCCAGCGTCTGCACGCTGTAGAAGCCGAAGTTGCCGTCGCTGTAGCCGACCATGATCTCGGGCGCCGACGGCCGCGACACGACGATGTCCGGGGTGCCGTCACCATCGAGGTCGTCGACCACCACCGCCAGCGCGTTGGCGCCGACCGGCAGCGTGCCGGCCAAGGTGAAGCTGCCGTTGCCGTCGTTGCGGTAGAGGTCGGTCGCGTCCGCCTCGCTGCGCACCACGACGAGATCCTGATCGCCGTCGTCGTCGAGGTCGCCGCCAGCCATCCACATCGGGATGCCGCCGAGGCTCAGCTGCTGGCCGACGGTGAACGTGGTGCCGTTGCCGATC
>JAEUHT010000271.1 GCA_016793265.1 Planctomycetota bacterium | reverse complement strand
GCAGGGCTTCGCGCGCGGTGACGAGGCGCTGGTCGAGTTCGCCGAGGCCACGTTCGACGAGGTCGAGCTCGCGCCGCACGGTCTCGTCGAGCGGTGCGGTGAGCGCGAGTTCGAGCAGCAGCGCGCGCGCCGCGTCGAGATCGCCGGCCAGGATGAGCTGGCGCGCGTTGGCGAGGCGGAGTTCGGCCGCGTTGGCGGCGGCGGCCTGCCGTTCGGCAACCTCGCAGATACCGGTGGCGCCGAGTGCCTTGCCGGCGGCAGCCAGGGCCAGGTAGTCGTCGGCGCGGGCCAGCGTGCCCGGGCGATCAGGCAACTGCAGCACGGCCTGGCTCAGCTGCGCCACGGCGGCCGGCAGCACCAGGCCGGCCTCGACGACCGCCACGGCGACCCCACGCGCCACGTCCAGGGACTGACAGCAGGTGAACGTGGTGACCACGGCCGCGACCAGCTCCTCGTGCAGGCCCTGCAGCGCGTCGGCGGCGGTCGCCAGCGGCAGTCGACCCGCGACGCGGCCGACGCGGCGCAGGGCGCCCGGCAGGTCGCCAGCTTGCAGGAGCTGGCGGCAAGACGGGGCCAGCGCCGCCGCCGCGGCGGCGCGGATCCGGCGGCCGAGCTCCGCCAGTGCCTTGCCATCACGATCCAGCGCCGCGGCGGTGGCGAGGCGTTCGCTGGCGAGCTCGAGGTCGCCGCGCTCGAGGTCCAACGCCGCCGCCTCCGCGAGCTCCGCTGCGCGCTGACGCTGTTCGGTGAGCCGCGACGAGAGCCCGTGCCGGTCGGCGGCGGACCACTGCGGCCCAGCCGATGCCAGCACTCGCTCGGCCGCGGCCAGCTCGCCGGCGTCGAGCCGGTGCCTTGCCTCGTCGCGGGCCCGTTGTTGCTGCTGCGAAGCCGTCGTCGCCGCCGCCACCGCGGCGGCCACTTCGCTGGCGAGTTCCTCCGCGCCGCTGGCGCCGAAGCGGCGCAGGGTGTCGAGGTCCGCGGCCGCGGCCGCGAGATCGCCTTGGCCGAGCCGGCGGCGGGCCCGGCGCGCGACCTGCTGCCCAGCGCGCAGGCGGATCGACTCGGCGCGCCGATCCAAAGCGACCACCGGGTCCCCGGCGAGCTGCAGGGCCGCTTCGAAGCGCTCGTCGCGCAGCGCCCGCTTGGCGCGGGCCAGTCGGATCAGGCGGTCGAACATGCGGTCTCGGTCGGCGAAGGTGGGCGCACGAGGGCCTCACCTTGCGCACGAGCCGCCGACTATTGCCAAGAGGCACTCACCTGGAAAGGCCCGGTCTGCAGCGCCCGCTGCAGGCATGTCTCCGCGAGCAGCAGGAACGTCTTGCGATCGGGCACAGCCGCCGATGGCACCACGCTGACGCCGCAGGCCGGGGCCAGGCGGACCGGCCGAACCGAACGGCCGCGCAGCGCTTCCAGCATGCGCCTGGCGACGACCAGGGAGCCGTCGGGGCCGGTGCCGGGCAGCAGGAACAAGAACACGGTCGGCGCGAACCGGGCCAGCACGTCGATGTCGCGGCATTCGTTGAGGAACACGCCGGCCGCATCGGCCAACACGGTGCGCCGATCGGCGTCTTCCAGCTCGTCGACATCGACGCCGAGATCGAGCAGCAGCAAGGCCAGCGGCTGGTGGAAGCGGTGCGCGCGCTTCCACTCCTCGTCGAGCTTCAGCGTCGCGTAAGGACCGTCGAACAGGCCCGTCTCGGCGTCCTGCAGCTGCACCAGCAAGGAGCCTTCTTGTTCGAAGCGCAGCATGCGGCTCAGGCTCGATTCGCCGCCGCCGGCGCTGCGTGAACGCTCGAGGCGGTCGAGCAGTTCGTCGAACGACGGCCGCGCCGCGCCGGCGTTGCCGGCCAGCAGTTCGAGGCCGGCGAGCACCTGCGTGCTGGCGCTCCACTCCAGGGTGCCGTCGGCGAGGCAGAACCGGGCGATGCCGGAGCCGTAGCGGTCGCCGTGGTCGAGCACGACGAAGACCGCAGGCCCGCGCCGCTCCTTGCAGGCGCGCACGAAGCCGAAGACGTGGTTGGCGGGCAGACCGGCCAGCGCGCCGGCGTCCGCGGCGACGTCGACGACGACCACATCGCCGCTGCCGGCGGAGGTCGCCGGCGCGCCCTCGGGTGGCCGGCCCAGGCCCGCGGTGAGGGCCGCACGGAGTTCGGGACGCGAACCGACCAGGAACCAGCGTTTCGTCAGTGCCGTTGCCATCGGCGTGGCGTGTAGCCGATGCCGCAGCCGCTGTCAGCGGAGAATCCGCGCTCGCGGCGAAACGCGTGGAAAATCCGCCGCCGCGCCGGCTCGACGCGCCCGGCCCGTTCAGGCTTCGAGCGCGCGCACGACGTCGACCGGGAAGTCCTCGTTGCTGAACACGGTCTGCACGTCGTCGTTGTCCTCCAGCCCGTCGATCATGCGCACCAGCCGGCCCGCGACGTCGACGTCGGCGACCACGGTGCGTTGGTTCGGCACGTAGGCGAGGCCGGCCTCGCGCAGCGCCACGCCGCGCACCTGCAGGGCCTGGTGCACCTCGGCGAACGCGGCCTGGCGGCAGAGGATCGTCACCACCTCGCCGTCGACCTGCAGGTCGTCGGCACCGACCTCGACCACCACTTCGAGCCACTGTTCGGCGTCGAGGGCACCGGCTCCGGAGGTGGCCAGGACGAACCGGCCGAGCCGCTCGAACATCCAAGCCACCGAGCCGGTGGTGCCGAGGTTGCCGCCGAACTTCTCCATCACCATGCGCACGTCGGCGGCAGTACGGTGGCGGTTGTCGGTCAGGATCTCGAGCATCAGGGCGACGCCGCCGGGGCCGTAGCCCTCGTAGACGATCTCTTCGTAGTTGCCGAGATCCCCCTCGCCGGTGCCCTTCTTGACGGCGCGGTCGATGGCGTCCTTCGGCATGCTCAGCAGCCGAGCCTTGTCGACCGCCAGCCGCAGCCGCGCGTTGCCGTCGAGGCTGCCGCCGCCGAGGCGGGCGGCGACCGTGATCATGCGCGACAGCTTGGCGAACGCCTTCGCCCGCTTCTGGTCGACGCGGTCCTTGCGGAACTTGATGTTCGACGAATGCGAATGGCCGGCCATGGCGAGGCTCGTGGCGTTGCCGACAGCGGAACCGTGTTGCCGACAGCAGAACCGTGTTGCCGACAGCGGGACCCTGCAGCAAGTTGCCGGACATGCAGTGTCCGGCACCGACGGCCAGCCCGCGCGCAGGCTGGCCCGCTCCGCGGCCCGCAACCCGGATCAGCGCTTGCTGAACTGGGTCGAACGACGCGCCTTGTGGCGGCCGTACTTCTTGCGCTCGACCTCGCGCGAATCACGCGTCAGCAGGCCATTGTCGCGCAGCAGGCGATCGAAGTTCTGGTTCTCACGCACCAGGGCGCGGGCGATGCCGAGGCTGACCGCGCCGGCCTGACCCGTGATGCCGCCGCCGTCGACGGTCACCGCGATGTCGTAGTTGTTGCGCGTCTCGGTGACGACCAGCGGCCGCTGCGCCGAACGGCGCGTGTCGTTCGTGCAGAAGAACTGCTCGAACTCCTTGCCGTTGATGAGGAACTTGCCGGTGCCCGGCTTGATGCGCACGCGGGCGGTCGACGTCTTCCGACGACCAGTGCCCCAGATGTAAGGGTTGTTGACAGCCACGATCGGTCCTTGGCGCGGTACTTTGGAATCGGTGCGGGTATTCGGCGGCGGATCAGGCCTTCACGGCCTTCGGCTTCTGGGCGACGTGCGGGTGCGCCGGGCCACGGTAGACCTTGAGGCGGGTCAGCATCTTGCGACCGAGCGTGCTCTTCGGCAGCATGCGGCGCACGGCCAGGGCGACCACGTTCTCTGGCGCCTTCTCGAGGCCTTCGGCCAGCTTGATGAAGCGCAGGCCACCGGGGAAGCCGGTGTAGTAGGTGTGGCCTTCCTTCTCCGCCTTGGTGCCCGACACCTTGACCTTGTCGGCGTTGACGACGATGACACCTTCGCCGACGAGCATGTGGGGCGTGTAGTCCGGGCGGTGCTTGCCCATCAGGATCGTCGCGATCTCGGTCGCCATGCGGCCGAGGGTGCGGCCGGACGCATCGACGACGTGCCAGGTGTTCATGGCGGCGTGTCGCGTCGCAACCGTCGCAAGGGTGGTCTTGGTCATGGGGAGTTTCGCAGGCTCGCGGCAGCCACGCACACGGGGCCGCCGAACAAGGGTCGAAGATGCTAGCGTCCGGCGAGGCAGTGTCAACGCGTCAGATCGACCGGGCGGCGCGACTCGACTCCAGCCCTCCCGTGGGTCGGTGGCCCCGGTGCCCGCGAAGCGGGTTCCCAGGGCCGTGCGGTGGTCGCCGCGGGCCCGCTGGGTCGAGCCAGCGGGGTGGGCCCGCCGGGCCAGCTGGCTACATCTCGCGGATGGTCATGGTGTTGGTCAGGCCCGACTGGCGCACGGTGCCGGCGATCTGCACCACACGATCGCCCTTGTGCACGAGGCCGACCTCGAACATCAGCCGGTCGCCCGCCAGGGTCAGTTCGTGGGCGGTGCGGCCGGCCGGGACCTTGCGTGCGACGATGCCCCACTCCAAGGCCAGCCGCTGCATGGTGCGCAACGAAGGCGTGAAGGCCACCACGTGTGTGGTCGGCCGCTCCCCCGCCAGCATCTTGGCCGTGGTGCCGGTCTCGGTGTAGCAGACGATCAGCCGGGCGCGCGCCTCGTAGGCAGCGTAGGCCGCCGCCCGCACGGTGGCGGCGGTGACGCTGACGTCGTCCGGAGCGGCCCGGCGGCGGCGGTCGCCCATGCGCGCGTAGACGTCGCGCTCGGCGGTGCGGATGATGCCCTCCATGGTGCGCACGCTGCGCACCGGGTGTTTGCCCGAAGCGGTCTCGGCCGACAACATCACCGCCGTGGTGCCGTCGTAGATGGCGTTGGCGACATCGCTGGCCTCGGCGCGGGTCGGCCGCGGGTTCAACACCATCGACTCCAGCATCTGCGTCGCCGTGATCACCGGCTTGCAGGCCTTGTTGGCGAGTTCGATCAGGCGCTTCTGCACCGGCGGCACCGCGGCCGCGCCCATCTCGACGCCCATGTCGCCGCGGGCGACCATGATGCCATCGGCGGCGGCGAGCACCGTGGTGATGTTCTTGACGGCCTCGGGGCGTTCGATCTTGGCGATGATCTGCACGTCCGACCGCAGCCGCTGCACGTGCTTGCGCAGTTCGATGACGTCCTCCGCGGTGCGCACGAACGACAGCGCCACGAAGTCGACCTCGTTGGCGGCCACACACTTCAGGTCGTCGAGGTCCTTCTTCGACAAGCAGCTCGCCGACACCGCGCTGCCGGGCAGGTTGATGCCTTTGAACTGGTGCAGCATGCCGCCGTAGACGACGCGGGCGTGAATGCACGGCGGCGCCACGCGCAGCACCCGCAGTTCGAGGTTGCCGTCGTCGAGCAGCACCCGCTCGCCGACCCGCACGTCGTCGGCGAGCTTCTCGTAGCCGGTGCCGATGGTGACGCGGCCGTCCTTGCCGGCGACGCCGACGACGCCCGGCGTGACGTCGATGACGACGTCGGTGCCGCGCTTCAAGTAGATCGGCTCGGCGTTGTGCAGTTTGCCGACGCGGATCTTCGGCCCCTGCAGGTCGGCGAGGATGCCGACGGCACGATCGAGCTTCTTGGCGATGCGGCGCACCCGCTGCACCGTGGCGGCGATGCCGTCATGGTCCATGTGCGCGCAGTTGATGCGGAAGACGTCGACGCCAGCCTGCACGAGCTGTGCGACCATGGTGTCGGAATTGGAAGCCGGTCCGAGGGTCGCGACGATCTTCGTGCGGTTGTGCCACGCCATGCTGGTGCTTGTCTCCGGGGAAGGCCACGCCGCTGCTCACGCAGTCCGGGTGGGCGGCACGTTGTAGCAGCCAGCTCGGTCGCGCGCACCAGCGCCGTGCGCGGCCGTCGCCGCGCACCCCGAGGCCATCCCGATCAGGAGCCGAACGTCGCCTTGTTCTTCTCCCACCACTCTGCCCACTTCTGGATCGCGCGGGCCTTGGCGTCCTTCGACGCGTTGACCTCGAACGGCAGCTTCTGGCCGGTGACTTCGCGCAGCGACCGCCAAGCGGTGTCGGCGACGTTGGCGTCCTGGTCCTGCAGCGCGGTCAGCAGGGCTTCGACCGCCTCGGCGCGCTTGAAGTCGCGCAGGCCTTCGACGGTGAGCCGCCGCACGAAGCCGTCCGGATCGCGCGCCAGCGGCAGCAGCGAGGCCAGCACCGCGGGGTTCTTGCTGCGCAGCAGCTCGTCGACGGCTTCGAACCGCGTCGCCGGGTCGGTCGACGCGAGCTTCTTGACCTGCTCGGCCAGCGCCGGCGGCAGCGTGTTCGCATCCACCGCTGGACCGGGCTCAGGCGGCGCCGGCGGCGCCACCGGCACCGGCAGCGGCGGCGCTGCGTGCAGGGCATCGACGACCTCCTGCATGCGCAGCTGGCGCTGCCGCAGATCGTCGAGCAACGGCCGGTAGTCGATGGCCGATCCGGCCAGCGTGCGCACCTCGTTCTGCACCAGGGCGAGCTCGCTGCGCAGGGCCTCGAAGCGGCGGTTCGCCTCCTCGGCCATGGCATCGACACGCGCACCACCGGCGCCGACCTTCTCGATCACCAGATCGAGGTCGGCCTTGCGGGCCATGCCGTCGATGGCGAGCCCCATCGACTGCAGCACCTGGCTGTCGGAGCCGCGGCGCTCGAGCAGTTGTTCATGGGCGTCCCGCCACTGGTGGTCGAGCGACGTCAACTTCTGATCGAGGAAGATCGTGGCCGCGGCGATCGCCGCCAGCAGCACCACGGCGACCGGCAACAGGCGCGCCTCGGCACCGCCGCCCTTCGCCGCCTGGACCACCGGCGCGCCCCCCGCCGCCTTCGCCTGGCCGGCTTCGCGCAGGGCCGCGAGGCAGCAGACGCCGATCGTCTTGCCCTGGTGGCGCACGGCGGTCCCGCTCTGGAAGTCGGACTCGGGCACGGAGGTCCCGCACAGATCACAGAAGGAGACTTGGATCGTGTCTTCTTGCATCAGCCACCTCGGCATGCGCCACGCCGCGTCGACCGCGTCGACCGCGCTTGGCGTCGGGCAACATAGTCGCGGACTGCCACGACGAAACCGGAGCGTCGTGGATTCCGTGCGATCGCGCACGTCGACCGCCGTCGGCTTCGACCACGTTCGCCCCGCGGCCGTCAGGTCCGCCATCGACCGCCGCTCCCGTGCGCCCCCCACCTTGCCCGGCCCACGGTGGCCCGCTACCGTTCCGCGCTGCCGAATTGCTGGAGCCCAGGCGCCGCCGGGGCCAGCCACTCTCTCGGCCATGGAGTCCGCCAACCGCGTGGGAAGTCCGCGAAGAAATCTGCGTGCGCACAGGGCCGCGACCATCCTCCCGGATCCGGGTGCTGCTCCCTGCCTGTCCCCGGGCTCCAGGGCAGAGTGCAACCTCGCACCGCTGGCGAACTACTCAGCGCGTCGCCTTCGCCGATCGTCCCTTCGTCCATGTTCCACCCCTACTCCACCACCGCACCTGCGACCATGCGTGTAGGCACCACCACCACCACCGTGAACAGGACGTCCGTCGCCTTGACCCTGCTCGCCCTCGGCATGCTGCTGCTGCTGGCCTTGCTCGACTGAACAGCAGGGAAAGCCACGCCAAGGAACCCCGCCGGGGACCTCGAGCAACCCTGCCGAGAACCAGAACCACGCACCACGCCTGGACAGGCGCCCGCCTGCCCGGCAATCGATAGACGGACGTCCCAGCAGACCGCCGGCCCGACCGACTGGTATCCGTGCGCGCATCGCCGACGATGCTCGCCGTGACGTTCCTCCGCCTCGACGCCCAGCAGATCGTCGCCACCATCGGCCGGCTCGAAGCCCGCATCCGCGAGCGCTTCCCCGCCGCGAGCCTGGCCGGTGTCGCCGGCGATCTGCTCGCCACGGCGCGCGCCCACGCCGCCCGCACCCGCTCGATCCGCCGCCCGGACTGGCGACTGCGCCTGTTGTCGACGCTGCTGCTCGGCGGCGGCATCGCCTGCCTCGGGCTGGTGTTCGTGACGATGCGGCCGCGCGACGAGGTCGAGTGGCGTCTGGCCGACGCCGTGCAGACGTTCGAGGCCGGCCTGTCGATGCTGTTCTTCCTCGGCGCCGGCGCCGTCTACGTCGCGTCGCTCGAACTGCGGCAGAAGCGGCGGCGCTGCCGCGAAGCGCTGCACGAGCTGCGGGCGATGGCCCACATCGTCGACATGCACCAGCTGACCAAGGACCCGGATCGGGCCCTGCACGCCGGGGCCGACACCGCGGCATCCCCGCGGCGGTCGTTATCGCGGTTCGAACTGGTGCGCTACCTCGACTACTGCAGCGAGATGCTGTCGCTGATGGGCAAGGTCGCCGCGCTCTACGCGCAGGACTTCCCCGACGCCGAGGCCGTCGCCGCGGTCGACGACATCGAGGACCTGACCACCGGCTTGTCGCGCAAGATCTGGCAGAAGATCATGATCCTGTCGCAAGACGCGGCGGCCCCGGGCCTCGACGCCGACGCGACCGGCACCAGGTTCCCCGCATGACCTCCCTCTGGCTGGAGGAAGCAGCGCCGTTCGCGGCCGCCGCAACCGCCCTTCCCCCGCGCGCCGATGTGGTCGTGCTCGGCGGCGGCATCGCCGGCGTCAGCGCAGCCTTGCACCTCGCCCGCGCCGGCGTCGACGTCGTGCTGCTCGAGCGCGGGGAACTCGCCAGCCGCGCCAGCGGCCGCAACGACGGCCAGCTGCTGCTCGGCCTCGGCGAGCACTACCACCGCATCCACGGTCAATTCGGCGCCACCAGGGCGCGCCTCTTGTGGGACTTCCTGCGCGACAACCACGAACTGCTGCGCGCCGCGATCGCCGCCGCGGGCATCGACTGCGGCCTCCATGAGCATGGCGGGCTGCGGCTCGCCGAGACGCCGCACGAGTACACCGAGTTGGCGACCGCCGCCGAGCTGCTCGCCGCCGAAGGCAAACCCCATCGCCTCGTGGCGGCCCACGAACTGCAGCGATGGCTGCCCGCCGGCCGCGGCTACCACGGTGCCTTGTTCCTGCACGGGGAGGCCGTGGTGCACCCCGTCCGGCTCGTGCGCGGCCTCGCCGCCGTCGCCGCCGACGCCGGCGCCCGGCTGTTCGAGCGCGCAGCCGCGGCGACGATCACCGGCGGCGCCGGCGACTTCACCGTGCGCCTCACCGACGAGCGCGCCATCCACGCCAGCGTCGTCGTGCACTGCACCTCGACGCTGGCGCGCGGACTCGACCGCACCGGCCTGCTGGCGCGCGCCGTATTCCCGTTCCGCGGCCAGATCCTCGCCAGCGAACCGCTGCCGCCGGCCGCACTGGCGGGGTTCCCGCCGTACGCGATGTCGAGCAACTTCTGCTACGAGTACTTCCGCGTGCACGGCGGGCGCTTCGTCATCGGCGGCAAACGCTGGTCGGTGCCCGGCGAAGAGCTCGGTGTGCTCGACGACGCGGGCCACCACCCGGTGATCACGCAGAACCTGCTCGCCTACGTGCGCGAGCACTTCCCTTTGCTGGCGGCGACGCCGTTCCCGCACGTGTGGACCGGCATCATGGCCGGCACCCCCGACGGCCTGCCGCTGCTCGGCGCCCTGCCCGGCGAACCGGGCGAGTTCGCGTTGTGCGCCTTCAACGGTTACGGCCTCAGCTTCGCGTTCCTGGCCGGCCGTTGCCTCGCCGAGATGATCGTCGACGGCCACAGCCCGCACCCCGCCGTGCCACTGTTCGCTCCGCGCCGGCTGCAGCCCAACTGACCCGAAGTGGGACAGCCGGCTAAACCCCGGCGCCCCCGCGTCGATGAACGCCGCGTGGAGAGCCTGCGCCCCGATCTGTCGAAGATCCTGCCGACGCCGCTGCTGCGGCGCGGCTCGGCACGCACCTCGCCGCTCGCCTTCGGCCTGCGTGTGCCTTCTGTGAGTGAGGACTTCCTGGTCGACGTGCCGAACCAGGGCCACCCCGACGCCGACGCGCCGGGCTTCGGCGTCGAGCAGGCGATCCGGGTCGCGCGGCGCCTCGCGGCGGTGTTCGCCGCAACCCCGACCGCCCGCACCATGCACACACCCGACGCGACCCGCGCCCGCGATCTGCTCGAACCGCCGCGCTGATCGCGCTTGCTCCAGCGCACCGGCGGCGACAATCTTCGCCGCCCCGCGGCGACGCTCGCCGCCCCCCGCCCCGCATGGAACACGCGCTGACCCTCGACGGCGTCACCAAACGCTTCGGCTCGTTCACCGCCGTCGCCGACCTCTCGCTGCAGGTGCCCAAGGGCTGCATCTACGGCTTCCTGGGCCAGAACGGCGCCGGCAAGACCACCACCATCCGCATGGTGATGAGCATCTTCCACCCGGACTCCGGCACCCTCTCGGTGCTCGGCCATCCGGACGCCGCCCAGGTGAAGGACCGCCTCGGCTACCTGCCGGAGGAGAAGGGCCTCTACAAGAAGATGAAGACGGCGGAGATCGTCGCCTACTTCGGCAAGCTCAAGGGCATGGACCGCAGCACCGCCAACCAACGGGCCAAGGAGCTGCTGACGCGCTACGGCCTCGGCGACTGGCTCGACAAGCGCTGCGAGGCGATGTCGAAGGGCATGGGCCAGAAGGTGCAGGTGCTCGGCACCATCATCCACGAGCCCGAACTGGTGATCCTCGACGAGCCGTTCAGCGGCCTCGACCCGGTCAACCGCGACCTGATGCGCGACCTGATCCTCGACATGAAACGCCAGGGCCGCACGGTGATCTTCTCGACCCACGGCATGGAGCACGCCGAGCAGATCTGCGACTACGTGATGATGATCCACAAGTCGAAGCTGCAGTTCGCCGGCACCCTGAGCCAGGTGAAGCAGGGCCGCGACCTCGGCATCCAGCTCGACTACGACGGCGACGGCAGCGTGCTGCAGCAGCTGCCCGGCGCCGAGCGCGTCAACGACCACGGCAAGCACGCCGAGATCTTCCTGCACCGCGGCGAGGACCCGCAGCAGGCCCTGCGCTGGCTGGTCGACCACGTCACCGTGCGCCGCTTCGACTACCGGGAACCCTCGCTGCACGAGATCTTCGTGCGCACCGTCGACGAAGCGAATCAGAAGCTGGCCGCGGCCGGCGGGGAGCGCTGAGCCATGGCCAACAAGACCGTGCTCGTCGCGCAACGCGAGTATCTCGAGAACGTGCGCACCAAGACGTTCTGGATCGGCATCCTGATCGTGCCGATCCTGATCGGACTCAGTGTCGGCGCGACCGCGCTGCTGCAGCGCTTCAAGCAGACGCAACGCTACACCGTGCTCGACCTCGGTGGCGCCGACCTGCTCGCGCGCGCCGAACGCGAGTTCCGCAGCGGCGACACCAAGGTGTTGTTCGACCTCGCCCGCACCATGCAGGATGACCCGCAGTTGGCATCGCTGCGGCAGCAACTCGGCCCCGGCGGCGGCGCCACGGAGCCTGGTGCCGAACAACTGCTGGCCACCTTCGAGTGGATGCAGCGGCAGCCCCCCGAACTGCTCGATCGCCTCGCCAAGCTGCAGACCGCGGGCCTCTACCACTATGTGCCGCTGGCGGCGCTCGGCATCGACGGCGCCGACGACTCCGCCCGCGAGCACCAGCTCAACCAACGCGTGCAGAAGGGGGAGTTGTTCGCCTACTTCGTGCTCGGCAAGGCGCCGAACGAGGACACCAAGGACTTCCGCTACGTCTCCAACAACCTGACCGACGACGCGCTGCGTTCCGCCTATGCGAGCGCCCTGACGCGGCTGGTGCAGAAGGACCGCATCCAGCAGGCCGGTATCGCGCCGGCCGTGGCGAAGAAGATCCAGGAGCGCGTCGAGTTCCAGGCCAAGCAGGTCGACGCGAGCGGCGCCACCGCCGACGTCAAGAAGGAGAACGTCATCGACAAGTGGGCGCCGATGGGCTTCGTCTACTTCCTGTGGTTGGCGATCTTCAGCATCGCCAACCTGCTGCTGACCAACACCATCGAGGAGAAGGGCAACCGCACCATCGAGGTGCTGCTGTCTTCGGTGAGTCCGGGGCAACTCATGCAGGGCAAGATCTGGGGCATCGCGGCCACCGGCATGACGATCGTCGGCACCTGGGTCGGCTTCGGCCTGCTCGCCGCCTGGATCGCGCCCACCCTGCTCGGCATGCCGGTCGACGGTGGCGGCATGCTCGCCGCGCTGTTCACCGCGCTGCGCAACAGCGGCTACCTGCTCGCCTTCGTCTTCTACTTCCTCGGCGGCTTCCTGCTCTACGCCGCCGTGTTGGTCGCCATCGGCTCGGTCTGCAACACCCTCAAGGAGGCGCAGAACCTGATGCAGCCGGTGATGATGGTGCTGATGGTGCCGCTGCTGTCGATGGTGTTCGTGACCCAGGAACCGAACGGCATCGTCGCCCGCGTGATGAGCTGGGTGCCGCTGTTCACGCCGTTCACGATGATGAACCGCGCCGGTGGACCGCCGGCGGTCTGGGAGTACGTCGGCACTTCCCTGCTGCTGCTCGTCACCATCTGGCTGGCGATGAAGGGCGCCGGCAAGATCTTCCGCGTCGGCGTGCTGATGACCGGCAACCCGCCGAAGCTCAAGGAGATCTTCGGCTGGCTGCGGCAATCGTGAACACGGTCATGGAACACGCCGGCCTGCATCCCCACCCGATCCTGATCGTCGGCGGCGGCCGCGGCATCGGCGCCGCGATCGCCCGGGAGTGGCCCGAGCAGAGCACGGTCTGGACCCGCAGCCACGCCGTCGACGCCAGCGATCCCGAGGCGGTGCAGAGCGCCTTCGCGGCCTACCACGCCCGCCACGGCGCCCCGTTCGCGCTGGTCCATTGCGTCGGCGACTTCGCCGAACGGCCGCTGCTCGGCACCGACCTCGGCACCTTCCGCCACCTGTTCACCAGCAACGTCGACACCGTCTTCCACACCTTGCAGGCGGTGGTGCCGGCGATGGTGCAGGCGCGGCGCGGCCGGGTCGTGTTGTTCGCGGCGGCCGGCGTCGACAAGGACCGCGGCATGCTGCGGGCGCCGGTCTACTTCGCGGCCAAGGCGGCGGTCGTGCAGCTCGCGCGTTCGCTCGCGCTCGAGGTGGCACCGGCCGGGCTGACCGTGAACGTGATCGCCCCGGGCCTGATCCACCACCCGCACAGCCACCAGGAGAGCCAGACCCGGATGCTGCCGCGGGTGCCTCAAGGCCGCCTCGGCGAGGTGGCCGACGTCGTCGGCGCCGTGCGCTACCTGCTGTCGGATGCGGCCAGCTACGTCACCGGCCAGGTGCTGACCGTCGACGGCGGCCTGCAGGCCTGACCGGCGGCCGCCCAGGTGCCGCCGCGGCGCGCCGTCGATCCAGGGCGCCGAAAACTGGCTTGTCGCTCCCCCGGGGCCGCAGTAAACCGTTGCCTTCCAAAGCCATCTCGAAGGACCACGACGATCGAACCGACGATTCTATCCCCGACCGGTATCGACCTGTCCTTGCTCGATGCCGATGCCGTGCGCGCGACGCAGCGGCTCATGGACCGGGGCTTCGAAGCGTACCTCGTAGGCGGTTGCGTTCGCGACCTCCTGCTCGGCCGTACTCCCAAGGACTACGACATCGCCACCGAAGCGCGACCGCCGCAGGTCAAGCGCACCTTCCCGCGCAACTGCCGCATCATTGGCCGTCGCTTCAAACTGGCGCACCTGCACTTCCACGGCAACACCAAGATCCTCGAGTGCTCGACGTTCCGCCGCACGCCGCAGACCGACGGCGGTGACGACGATCTGCTGATCACGCACGACAACGAGTTCGGCAACGCCCAGGAAGACGCGCAGCGCCGCGACTTCACCGTCAACGGGCTGTTCTTCGACCCGATCCGCGACCAGATCCTCGACTACACCAACGGCCTGCAGGACGTGCAGGCGCGCGTCATCCGCACCATCGGCGACCCGCGCGTGCGCTTCCGCGAGGATCCGGTGCGCATCCTGCGCGCGGCGAAGTTCGCCGGCCGGCTCGGCTTCAGCGTCGAGGCCGACACCTTCGCGGCGATGGCGGAGACCGCCGGCGATCTCGTGCGGGCAGCGCCGCCGCGCGTGCTCGAGGAGATCCTGCGGCTCTTGCGCGGCGGCCACGCGCTCGACAGCTTCCAGCTGCTGCGCGACGTCGGCGCCCTGAAGATCCTGGTGCCGGTCGCGGCCGAGTTCCTGCAGCGCGCGCGGCACGACCAGCGCGTCGCCTTCTGGCGCCTGCTCGAAGCGCTCGACCACCGCGTGCAGGATGGCCACGTGCCGCCGAACGGCGTGTTGCTGGGCGCCCTGCTGGTGTGCCCGGTGCTCGCCGCGGCCGAGAACAACCCACAGCGCAGCCCGTCCTCGATCGCCGAAGACGTGCTCGGTCCGCTGTGCGCCGCCCTGCGCCTGCCGCGTCGCGACGCCGGCTGCCTCAAGCGCATCTGCGGCGTGCAGCACCGCTTCGTGCAGCCCGAGGCCGGCAAGCGCTTCCGCACCGCCGGCTTCGTGCACGGGCCCTACTTCCTCGAAGCGCTCGACCTGTTCGAGCTGCGCACGCTCGCCAACCACGGCGACCCGGACCTCGTCTCGCACTGGAGCGACCTCGCCGACCAGCTGCACGGCCACGGCCACTTCGAGGCGGGGGCCTTCGATGGTGGCGCCGAACGTGACGAAGAGCCGGAGCAACGCCGTGAGGACGACGCCGACCTCGACCCCAGCGAAGCGCCGGAAGCCGACGGCGTAACCGCGGGCGAGGCTGCGCCGCAAGCCGGCGACGACGACGGCAACCGCCGCCGCAAGCGCCGGCGTCGGCGCGGTCGCCGGCGTCAGGACGACATCGACCAGGACGTTCCGGCGGCTGACAGCGACGCCCAGCCGACGACTGAGGGTGACGACGACGGCTTCGCGAGCAACCCCTGGCAGGCTGCGGAACGCCGCCCCGCCCGGCAACCGCGTGCGGATCGGCAGGCCGAGCCGGAGCCCGAGCGGCGGCAACCGCCGCGTGATCCGGAAGCGGTCGACGACTTCGTGGTTCCGGCGGCGGACCCCGACGATCACGAACCCGACGATCACGAACCTGACGATCACGAACCTGACGATCGGCTCAATGCCGGCGGCAGCGGTGGGGACGCGGACGCAGCCCGAGGCCGGGTTGGCGAAGCGAGCCGCCGCGGTGAGCAAGACGGTGCGGCCCGTGAAGGCGAAGGCCGCCGCCGCCGTCGTCGTCGTCGCCGCCGCCGCGGCGGCGACCGCACAGACCAGGAGGTCCGGGCGCCGTTGTCCCGCGAGCCGGACGACCGCGGCGAACCCGATCCCGATGAGCCCCGCCGTGGCCAGGACCGGTGCGGACACGATCGCGGCCAGCATCACGAACCGCTGACGATCGACGACGATCGCCCGGGTGACGACCGCGACGAGTACACGCCTGCCGATGAGGGCTTTGGCGGCGACGTGGCGGCGAGCGAGTCCGACCCGGAACGAGCGGACGAATCCCCGTCCGAACAAACCCCGGCCGGGCATCCTTCGCGGGGGCAGGACGCAGGCGACCAGGATGGCGGCCAGGAACGCCGCCGCCGCCGTCGTCGTCGCCGCCGCCGCCGCGGTGGTGCCGATCGTGGCGACGACGGCCAGGACCAACGGCAGCCAGCCGGCGACGAGGCCGAACTGGTCGAGGGTGGCGCCAACGCGGCCGTCGACCCGGAGGGCCGCGACCTGGACGATGGCACAGAGGACGGCACTGACCAACACGGCAGCGACCCTGACCGCGGCGACCCTGACCGCCGGCAAGGTGCGGCGGCAGGCCAACCACGACCGCGCCAGCAGCAGCAGCAGCAGCAGCAGCAGCAGCGCCAGCACCAGCAGCGCCAACGCCAGCAGCAGCAACAGCAGTCGAAGAAGCAGCGCCGCGGTCGCCGCGATCGTTCGGGCCAGCCGCCGCTGCCGCGCGACGTCGACGTCGTGCCGCGCTACCGCGACCGCCGCGGCAAGGTCGACGTCATCGAACCGGCAGCGCTCGACCTGTCCGCCTTCGACGTCGAACTCGACCCCAAACGGGTGCCCACCTTCGGCAGCATCGTCGAGGGCAAGAGCCGGCCGAAGCGTCGTTCGCCGCGCGTGCCAGACGACGGCGTCGACAACTACCGGCCACCACCGCCTCCGGGCGGCGAAGGTCCGGACGCGCCGCCGCCACCACCACCGAGCGAACCCGATTCGTTCGGCGACTGGTAGCGCCCACCTTGCGGAGCCGCCGATGAGCAAGACGCCGAAGGTCACCACCCACACGCTGCGCGAGATGAAGGCGCAGCAGCAGCGCATCGCCGCGTTGACCGCCTACGACCACCTGTTCGCCGGCCTGCTCGACAACGCCGGCGTCGACGTGCTGCTGGTCGGCGATTCGGTGGCCACCGTCATGCAGGGCCGCGACACCACCGTGCCGGTGACGATGGACGAGATGGTCTACCACTGCCAGCTCGTGTCGCGCGCGGCGAAGCGGGCGCTCGTGGTCGGCGACCTGCCGTTCCTGAGTTATCAGGTCGGCATCGAGGACGCGCTGCGCAACGCCGGCCGGCTGCTCAAGGAAGGCATGGTCGAGGCGGTCAAGCTCGAAGGCGGCTGCGACTTCGCGCCGACCGTCGCCCGCCTGGTCGCCGCCGGCATCCCGGTGATGGGCCACATCGGCCTCACGCCGCAGAGCATCCACCAGTTCGGCAGCTATCGCGCCCGCGGCCAGGCCGAGGCCGAGCAGCGGCAACTGCTCGCCGACGCACGCGCGCTCGCCGACGCCGGCGCCTTCGCCATCGTCATCGAGAAGGTGCCCTCGGCGCTGGCGGCGCAGATCACGGCGGCCGTGCCGGTGCCGACCATCGGCATCGGCGCCGGCCCCACCTGCGACGGCCAGATCCTCGTCACCCACGACCTGCTCGGGCTGTTCACGCGGTTCCGGCCGCGCTTCGTGCGCCGCTACCGCGAACTGGCCCAGGAGATCGGCGCCGCGATCGGCGACTACTGCCGCGACGTGCGCCAGGGCTCGTTCCCGAGCGCCGACGAGAGTTACGGCGGCTGAACCCGACGCGACCGCCGGCCGCCGCCTGGGACCGGGCAGCGCACGCTTGCGCCGCCGCAGCGCGTCAGGCATCGTGCGGGACCAATGCAGGCGTGGCGCATCGATGTCCTTTGCCGGCCCGAACAACATGATCCGATGGGCACCGGCGCGTTGCGCGCGCTGCGCGCCGCCGGGCTCGGTGGCGTCACCGACGTACGCTGCCGCCGCGGCTACCTGCTCGGCGCCGCGCTGAGTGAAGCCGAGGTGCGCTCGTTCGCGACCGCGGTGCTCGGCGACCCGGTCATCGACACCTGCGTCGTACATGCGCCGGAGGCGACCACGACGCCCCCCGCCGGCGCCCACTTCGTCACCGTGGTGCCGCGCCCCGGCGTCACCGACCCGGTCGCCCATTCGGTGCAGAAGGCGCTCGCCGACATGCACCTGCCCGCCGCCGACGCCGGCACCTACCGCGTCTTCGATGTACGCGGCGACGTCGACCCCGAGCGCCTGCTGGCGACCGCCCGCAAGGTGCTCGCCAACGACGTCGTGCAAGAAGTGCTGCTCGACCGTCTGCCGACCGGCCTGCCCGGCAGTTCCCCGGTGCCCGATCTCAGCGTGCAGCAGATCCCGCTGGCCGGCCTCGACGCGGCGGCGCTGCAGAGGCTGTCGCAAGACGGCGGCCTCGCGCTCGACGCCGCCGAGATGCTGGTCATCCAGCGCCACTACCAAGGCCTCGGCCGCGCGCCGACGCGCCTGGAGCTGGAGACGCTGGCGCAGACGTGGAGCGAGCACTGCAAGCACAAGACGCTGACCGGCAACGTCGACTTCGACGGCCGCCGCATCGAGAACCTGCTGAAGAGCTCGATCGCGCACGTCACCCGCACGCTCGACCGCGACTTCTGCGTCAGCGTGTTCGTCGACAACGCCGGCATCGTGCGCTTCGACGACGAGCACTCGGTGTGCATCAAGGTCGAGACCCACAACCGGCCGTCGGCGATCGAGCCGTTCGGCGGCGCCGGCACCGGCGTCGGCGGCGTCATCCGCGACGTGCTCGGCACCGGTCTCGGCGCGCGGCCGATCGCCAGCACCGACGTGTTCTGCTTCGCGCCGCCGGACCTGCGGCCGGAGCAGGTGCCGCAAGGCTGCCTGCCGCCGCTCAGCGTGCTCAAGGGCGTCGTCGCCGGCGTGCGCGACTACGGCAACCCGATGGGCATCCCGACCGTCAACGGCAGCGTGCACTTCGACGAGAACTTCGTCGGCAACCCGCTCGTCTACGTCGGCAACATCGGCATGCTGCCGACGGCGCGCGCACACAAGCGCGCCAACGCCGGCGACGCCGTGGTGGCGCTCGGCGGTCGCACCGGCCGCGACGGCATCCACGGCGCCACCTTCAGCTCGCTCGAACTGCACACCGAGAGCGAGAAGCTCAGCTCGGGCGCGGTGCAGATCGGCGACCCGATCACCGAACGCAAGGTGATGGACGCGGTGCTGCGCTGCGCCGACGAGGACCTGTTCTCGGCGATCACCGACTGCGGCGCCGGCGGCTTCAGCTCCGCGATCGGCGAGATGGCGGAGGGCCTCGGCGCCGAGGTCGAACTGCGGCACGCGCCGCTCAAGTACCAGGGCCTGCAGCCGTGGGAGATCTGGATCAGCGAGGCGCAGGAGCGCATGGTGCTCGCGGTGCCGCCGGCGAAGCTCGAACGGCTGCTCGCGGTCTGCCGCGAAGAGGCCTGCGAGGCGACCGTGCTCGGCCACTTCACCGGCGACGGCCGGCTGGTCGTCAAGTACGACGGCGCGGTGCACGCCGAGCTCGACCTGCACTTCCTGCACAAGGGCCTGCCGGTGCGGGAGCAGAAGGCCACCTACGTGGCGCCCGTGCACCACGAGCCGGCGCTGCCCAGGGAGACCGACCTCGGCGCCGCCCTGCTCTGCGTGCTCGGCGACTACGGCGTCTGCAGCAAGGAGTGGATCGTGCGCCAGTACGACCACGAGGTGCAGGCGGCTTCGGCCGGCAAGCCGCTGTGCGGCCGGCATGAGGACGGCCCGGCCGACGCCGCCGTGCTGGCGCCGAAACCCGGCTCGTGGCGCGGCGTGCTGCTCAGCAGCGGCCTCAACCCGCGCTACAGCCGCATCGACCCCGCGGCGATGGCCGAGTGCGCGCTCGACGAGGCGATGCGCAACATCGTCGCCGCCGGCGGCGACCCCGACTACACCGTCGTGCTCGACAACTACTGCTGGGGCAACACCCGCGACCCGCAGGTGCTCGGCGAACTGGTGCGCGCCACCGATGCGCTGTGTGCGCTGGCGCTCACCTACCGCAC
>JAEUHT010000260.1 GCA_016793265.1 Planctomycetota bacterium | reverse complement strand
GACTTCCTGGCCTGGCTGGCGACGAAGCTCGGCCGCCCTCTGCCGCCGTCGGTTCGGGAGCAGCCGGAGTCGCTGCGCAAACGCGGCGTGACCAACAAGCAGGTCGTGAACGGCAAACTGAAGCACGAGCTGGGCTACGTGTTCCGATACCCCACCTTCCGCGAAGGCTACGACGCCGAACTGGTTGGCGATCGCAGCCGCCGCTGACCACGGCGGCGACGGTGAAGGCGCCAATCGGCGAGCGCCGGCTCACCGCACGATTGCGTTGGCATTGCCGGGCACCTCACGCCGGGAACACCGGCAGCTCGAAGCCCTGCCGGTAGGTGCGCCGCACGATCGTCTGGCTGGCTTCGTCGTGGTTCGTGAACACCAGCTGCTGCTTGTTCCACAACAGCTCCTGGCCGGGGAAGCGCGCCGCCTTGGCACACAGGAGCCCGGCTTCGGCCATGCCGACGGCGACCGCGAACGGCGATTGCAGGAACGCACCCGGCTTGCCCTGGATGGTGTCGACCCACGCGTGCCAGTGGTTGCGTTCCTGCATCTTGCCGAGGCCCGCGAGCTGCTCCCACGCGACCGGCTGGCCGTCGCGCCAGACCTCGAGCTGGCCCTCGGGGGCCACGTAGAGCACACCGTGCTCACACACGACGAGCGTGCCGGTGCCCGCGAACTTGCCCGGCGGCAGGCCGAGCGCGCGGCGCGACGGGCGCTGGCCCTTGTCGCAGTAGTGGACCGGGAACGTCGCGCGCGCGAACTGCGACCCGCCGCCCGGATAACTGAGCACCGCGTGCACCTGCTGCGCGTGATAGAAGTCCGACGGCCAGCGTGTATGCGCCAGCACCGCCTCGGGCGAGGGCAGGTCGTAGGCGTAATAGAGCACGTCGAGCAGGTGGGTGCACCAATCCCCGAGCTGGCCGGTGCCGTAGTCCCACGACGAACGCCAGCGCAGGCCGACGAGGCCCTCGCGGTGCGGCGCGTCCTCGGCGCAGCCGAGCCAGAGCTGCCAGTCGACGTGCGCCGGCGGCGGCGTCGGCGCCTTCAGGCCGCCATAGTAGAAGTAGCCGTTGCCCTGGTCGGGCGGCCCGTCGACCCACACGTGCGCCTCGACGGCCTTGCCCAGCAGGCCCTTGCGCAGGATGTCGACGGCGTATTGGCGGCCGGTGTAGCCCATCCGCTGGTTGCCGACCTGGGTGACGAGGTCCGGCCGCGCGCGCAGCGCCTGCTCCATGGCGACGACCTCGCTGAGCTGCTGCACGAGGGGCTTCTGCCCGTAGACGTGCTTGCCGGCGTGCAGCGCGGTCAGCATGACGACGGCGTGGTTGTGGTCGGGCACGCAGACGACGACGCCGTCGAAGTCCCTGCCGTGCTGCGCGAACGCGGCGCGGAAGTCGGCGCAGGTGAAGGCGTCGGGGAACTGCTTCTGCACTTCGCCGAGGGCGTTGGTGTCGACATCACAGAAACCGGTGAAGACGACGTCGGGGTGCCCCTTCAGCTGGTTGCGATCGGCAGGCGCGATGCTGCCGCCGACGCCGACCTGCAGCAGGCGCAGCTTGTCGGTGCGGCGCGGGCGCACGGCGGCGGGCGCCGGCGTGGGTGCGGCCGCACAGCCGGCCAGGGTCGCGGTGCCGAACGAACCGGCGAGGGCGGCGGAATACTGGAGCAGTTGACGGCGGTCGAGCATGGTGGGCCTGCTGGAACGGGGAGGAGGTGCCGGCGCGCGCCGGCGCTGGGGGAGACGATAGGCACCGCCACCGGCCGAGGCAGGCGGCTCTTCGGCGGGGGCCTGCTGCGCGCGTTCCGGGCGAGGCCGCGGATTCCCGACTTCCTTGCACCCGCGACGCCACGTCAGACATCCTCCCGGTGTGACGCCCACGACACCGAACCCACTCGAGGCTCAGGCCGTCGCCACCGCACCGGCCTGGGTCACAACGGCGGCGCCGCGGCTGCGCCGCTACCTGCGGTGCCTGCGTTGTCCCGCCGACCTCGCAGAGGACTTCGCCCAGGACGCCCTGTTGGCTGCGCTGCGTGAAGGGCAGGTCGAACCACCGCTGCCTTGGCTGATGACGGTGGCTCGCAACTGCTGGGCGGCCTACTGCCGCCGCACCGCCCGCGCCCCTTCCGCCGCCGACCTGCAGCGCTGGCACGACCACACCGTGCGAGACCTCGGCGACGACGGCGGCGACGCGGCGGTGGCTGCCCTGCGCCAGTGCGTCTCGGCACTGCCCGCTCGCTCGCGCCGGGTGCTCGACCTCTGCTACCGCGATGGGCTGCCGCGCGCCGCGGCTGCTGGCGCCCTGGGGCTCGGTGTCGACGGCCTGAAGAGCCTGTTGGCGCGTCTGCGTGCGGCCTTGAAGGAATGCATCGAACGACGGAGGCAGAATCATGGATGACGAGACCTGGGAACCCATCGACGTGATGCTCGAGGAGGTGCTGCGTGTCCCCGCCGCACCGGCAGTCAGCGCCCAGTGGCGGCGTCTCCTGGTCGCCGCGCTGGTCGTGGTCGGCCTCGGCGCCGTGGCCGGCACGTTCGCCTGGCGCGAAGGCGCGGCGACGGCCCTGCCCGTGCCGCGGCCAGCGCAGGACGCCAACCGGGTCGTGCCAAAGGACCTCGCCGAGTTCCGCCAGCTGCTCGGCACGGCCACGGCGCTGCGCGTCGGGCACCGGGAGATCGTCGGCACGACGCGGGTGAGCCCGACTCGCCAGTATCTCGACTTCGCCGACTGGCCGGAGACCATCGACGTCACGGGCGACGCGCTCATCGCCTGGCGGAACGAACTCGGGGCCAGCGCCCCGGCTGCGTGGCGCGGCGCCGACCTGTGCTTCGACGTGCGCGTGTTGCTGCCCGATGGCCGGGTGGTCGTCTGCTTCGCCGCACTGCCGGCCGTTGACGCCGACGTGGACCTGGCCGCCTTCGGCACCGGCAACGACGAGCTGCCGCCGCTGCTGCCGACGCCGGCGCTGCAGGCGCAGCTGCGCGCCGCCCATGCCACGATCGCCCGTCGACACCGACTGGCGAACGGCATCGCCCAGACCTTCGCCGAGCTCGAAGAACTGCCGGCGGAACGGAGTTCGGTGACGTGCCCGGTGGCCGCTCCGGCGGCCTTGCAGGCGGGGTTGGCGAGGTTCCCGAAGCTGCGCAGCCTGCGGCTCAGGGATGCGGCAGGGGCCGGCATGGTGCGCCTCGACGGCGCCACGCTGCGGGCCATCGCCGGCCTGCCGCTCTCGGCGCTCGCCGTCGATGCCGGCGCGCTCGCCGATGCCGACCTGGCGCCGCTGGCGGCCATGCCGTCGCTGCGCAGGTTGGTGCTGCACCACGGCGGCCCGCGGCTCACCGGCAGCGGGTTCGCCTCGTTCTCGCAGCAAGACCTCCACCTCGGACTCGTCGCCTGCGATGGCGTGAACGCGGCCGGGCTCGCCACCTTGACGAAGCTGCCGCGCCTGCGTGGCCTGCATCTGCTACAGCCGAACGCCGCGACCCTCGTGTTCGTCGCCAGCCGGCTGCAGGACCTGACCGACCTCGACACCCTGCAGGTCGATAGCCCGGGTCTCACGGACGAGCATCTGCTGGGGCTCGCGGCCATCAGGCTGCGCACGCTTTGGCTCGGCGAGACGCAGGTCACGCGTCATGGTCTCGCTGGGCTGGGCAAGCTGCCGTCGCTGGAGCTCTTGGTCCTGGCCGGCACCGAGCTAGGCACCGCCGACGTGCCGGACTTCGCCGCGCTGCAGCGGCTGACCGACCTGACGATCCACAACAGTGCGTTCACCGACGAAGGGGCCCGCGCGCTGGTCGAGCTCCTGCCGCGCTGCCGGGTTCGCCTGCAGCCGGCCACCCGGTTGTTGGACGTTCGCCGCGAGCTCGATCCCCTGCTGCGCGATTGAGCCTGCCCGCAGGGTGGGTTGCCCGCGCCGTCGCCGCGAGGCACCGGGGTCACTTGCTGGGCGCTGTGGCGGCAGGCGGGGATTCGACGCCGAAGAGCGGCAGCGACTTCTTCACGGACTGCGTGACACCCCAGGCCAGCGGGAGCGCGACGAAGAGCCAGGCGAGGATGAGTTTCATTGGTGGTGAGGACTAGGTCTTGACGTGGTGCCGCTCGTGCACGGGGCGAACCAGCAGATTGGCGGTCAGCCCCACCATGAGCAGGCCGACCATGAGGTAGAAGGTGCCGTTGTAGGCGTCGGCCTTGGGCACCCCCGCGGCCACGCGCCGGTCATAGAGGCCGTTGATCAACGAAGGTCCGATGACGGCCGCCATGGACCAGGCCGTGATCAGGCGGCCGTGGATTGCACCCACCTGATATGTGCCGAAGAGGTCGCGCAGATAGGCAGGTATCGTGGAGAAGCCGGCGCCATACATGGAGATGATGATCGCCGTGGCGATGACGAACAGCGTCTTGCTCTGGGTCTCCTGCGTCCACGGCAGCAGTGAATACAAAGCCGCGCCGAGGATGAAGTAGATGCAGTAGGCCAGCTTCCTCCCGGTGAAGTCGGACACCGTGGACCAGACGAAGCGGCCGCCCATGTTGAAGAGGGACAACAATCCGGCGAAGCCTGCGCCGATCGCCGCGCTGACGCCGAACATGTCCTGGCACATGTCCGCGGCGCGGCCCAGCACGCCGATGCCCGCGCTGACGTTCATGCAGAGCACCGTCCAGAGCAGCCAGAATTGCGGGGTCTTCCACGCCGTGTCCACCGACACGCTCGCGCTGGTGACGAGCCTGCTCTTGTGTGCGGACGGTGTCCAGCCGGCGGGCCGCCACCCCTCGGCCGGCACCCGCACCATGGCCGCGCCGACGAGCATGGACACCGAGTACAACGCGGCCATCACGAGCAGCGTCGGGATGGCGCCGGTGTCGGTGCCTTCGCCGAAGTGCTTCATCAGCTCCTGCGCCAGCGGCGCCCCGATCAGCGCGCCGCCGCCGAAACCCATGATCGCCATGCCGGTGGCCATGCCGGGGCGGTCGGGAAACCACTTCACCAGGGTGCTGACGGGCGAGATGTAACCCAGGCCGAGCCCGATGCCGCCGACGAAGCCGTAGCCGAGCAGCACCAGCGGCAGCGACTTGAGCTCGACGCCGAGCGCGGTGAGCACCAGCCCGCCGCAGAAGCACAGGCAGCTGGCGACCATGGTCTTGCGCGGGCCGCTGCGCTCCACCCATTTGCCAAACACCGCGGCGGACAGCCCCAGCATCATGAGGGCGATCTGATACGCCCATTGCACGCCGGAGACTGCCACCCCCAATTCGGCGCTCAGCGGCTTGTTGAACACACTGAAGCCATAGACCTGGCCGATGCACATGTGCACCGCGATGGCAGCGGGCGGCACGAGCCAGCGGTTGAAGCCGGGGCGGGCGATGGTGGCATCGCGGGAGAGGAAGTTCATGGTCGGGTGGAGCCGGTGATGGGAGCCAGCCGCGACGTGGAACACAACATGGAAGAGCGGGCGGTATCCCAGCTCCCCGCAATGACGGCGACTTCCATACGCAATGAGCCCCGGCGTCGTCCGCCCGAGGAAGCAGGACAGAGGATGTCGTACCCCGCCAATTGCATGGAGGGGCGCAGGTCACGACCGCCAAAGGTCGCATGGACGACACGATCAGCGCGCAGGCTCGCTGCGAACGAATCCAGGCCGCCCGTCTGATGGTCGCCCGCCCTGGGCGAGGGCCTACTTCGTGGATTCCGGGGGGCGCCAGCTGCGGCGCAACTTGGGCTCGTACTCCACCTCCGCTCCGGCTGCTGCCGCAGCGTCCTTCTGGTTCGTGATGGCCGCGCCGTCGAGGCGCCACGCGATCCTGCGGCCTTGCCAGGTACGGACCTTGGCCAGAGCCGGCGGCGCGTGCTCGTCGGCAATGCGCGGCACCGGGGCGCCGGGAGAAAGTCCGGCTGCGGGCTCCTGGGCGCCGATGGGCACCGCTGGTCTGTGGACAGGCGTGCGCGCGAGTGTTCCTTGAGGCCGCAGTGCGACCCGGACCGGCATCACTGGGCCGGCTGCTGGCGCCGCCGCGGCGGCGCCTTCTTGAAGCCGTCCAGCCAGTGGCGCAGCGTCATCCAAGGATGCCGTAGCAGCATGCGCGGGCCGGCGACGCGCATCACGGCACGCACCTGTTCGCGGCGTTCCTTCTGGTAGCAATGGACCGGGCAGTTGGCGCAAGTCGGCTTGTGCTCGCCGTGCGGGCACTTGCGCAGCCGGAGCTCGGCGAACGCCAGCAAGCCCCGGCAATCGGGGCACGGTGCCGGGGTGTGTCGGTGCACCCGCGCGCAGTAGATGTCGACCATCGCGGCGAAGACGCGGTGTTCGCGAACGAGCCTCGGGGGCAGGTCGTGCATGAGGGAGGGTGCGGGCTTGGCCCTGGGCTCGGAAACCGCTGCACCAGAGCGGGAATTGCGCCGTCCGGCCGCGGCCGTCGCCGGCGCACGGTGCCAAGGGTAGCCGTGTCGCGCCGCGTGTTGCACGATGGCCACATGGGCCACATGTCGGATCCCCTGCCGCGACTGCGCCGCGTCATCCGCTTCGAGGCGATCTCCTACCTGGCGCTGCTCGGCATCGGCATGCCGATCCACTACGGCTTGCACCAGCGCTGGTCGTCGTGGGTGTTCGGCATGGTGCACGGGCTCCTGTTCCTGCTGCTGATCTGGATGCTGCTGCGCGCGCGCTTCGAGCGCGATTGGCCAGCGGCGCGGCTCTGGCGCATCTTCTGGATCAGCTGGGTGCCGTTCTGGCCGCTCCGCCTCGACCGCGAGGTCAGGGCGTGGATCGCGGCGACGCCGCCGCGCTGAGGCAGCGGCCGCCCTCGTCGCCGCTGTTCACGGCCGGCTGTTCACGATCGCCGGCGGCGACAGTTCGATCGAGGTGGGCTGCAGGCTGACGAGCTGCACGGCCAGCGTCAGCCCCGGCGGCAGCAGGTACTCGTAGAAGCCGGAGTAGCCGCCGAGCACACCACCGAGCACGAGCATCTGCGAGGGGTCGACCCAGAGCCGGCCTTCGATGCCGGGCAGCGGCATCGGGTTGGTGGGCAGGCCGACGACGGTGGCATGCGCGGTCGCTGCGCCGAGGTCGACGCTGACGTTCAGCAGCGGGACGCCGTACATCGTGAACGCGGGGATCGGCGTCGTCGTCGTGGTGACGCCGGCGATGTTCGGCGCGCCGCCCGTGGCGCTGAGCACGACCTCGGGGTCGAGCCGCAGCACGCTGCCCTGGCCGCGGATCGCCGGCACCGCGGCGGTGCAGCCAGGCGCCGCGAATGAGCCGAGCACGCCGGAACGCGCCGAGGCGC
>JAEUHT010000250.1 GCA_016793265.1 Planctomycetota bacterium | reverse complement strand
GCAGCGCGGCCTGCGCTGCTTCCTGAGCCTGGAGACCTACATGGCCTGCGGCTACGGCGTCTGCAACGGCTGCACGGTCGAGGTGCAGGGCGAACGCTTCAAGGGTTGGCCGTTCTCACGCACCTGCGTCGAGGGGCCGGTCTACGAGGCCTGCGAGCTGCGGCACTGAGTCACTTCGCGCGGCGCGACAGCATCGCCCCGGCGAAGGTGCCGCCGACGACCGTGAACGGTACCCAGAAGCCGAACTGCGCCAGCGCCGCCGCGTTCAGCGTGTCGCCGAGCTCGGTCTCGAGCCCGGTCGGCCCGAACAACGTGTAGTGCGTCTTCCACTCCTGCGTCTTCGCCAGCCACGTGAAAGCGAGCACCAGGGCGCGCGCCGGGATCGCGTAGAACAGCATCGCCAGCGCCAGCCGCGGCCACGCGAACAGGGCGAAGATCGCCAGCGTCGAGGCGACGGCGCTGAGCACGAGCACGACCTCACGCAGCTTGTTGAAGTCCGGCTTGTCGCCAACCGTGCCGAACTGCCACGCGCTGGCGCCGACCAGCACGAGCATCATCACCGCGGTGAAGCCGCGCGCATCCGGCATGCGCGGTGAGCTGCCGCTGCGCGACAGCCGCCAGCCCATCCAGGCGCCGAAGACGAACACGCACCAGGTGATGCCGAGCGGGTGCAGCATGCCGCCGGAGGTCGGCGGCACCAGCCCGGTGAGTTCGCCGACGAGGCGCGCGATGCTGACGAAGGCCGTGATCACGGTCGGCCACAGGATCAGGCGGAACGGGCCAGTCGGGGTGTCCATCACTTCATCCGGGGATCGCGTAGCGCCGCAGCGTCGCCAGCGGCACGAACTCGAGCGTGCGCGCGTGGGTCGCCTCGAGCACGACCCGCGGCGCCTTGCCGGCCTGTTCGGCCTCGACCCAGCGCGCCGCGCACAGACACCACTGATCCCCCGGCGACAGGCCGGGGAAGGCGTACTCGGGCCGCGGCGTCGACAGGTCGTTGCCGGCCTCCTGCGAGAAGGCCAGGAACTCGGCCGTGACCAGGACGCAGACCGTGTGCGCCCCGAGGTCGTCGGCGTCGGTGTTGCAGCAACCGTCGCGGTAGAACCCGGTAAGTGGGTCCTTGCTGCACGGCTTCAGCTCGGTGCCGAGCACGTTCCTGGCGGGGGGCGGCGGCGTCATCCTGGGGTCGCGGCGGGTGTCCCATGGTAGCCGCCGCCGAGCCGTGCGCTACTTCGGCGCCGGCAGGTGGCCACAGCTCCTGCCCTGGTTGGGGAGCGGGCGTCAGCCCCACAGCGACGGCGATGCTACTTCGGGTCCACCGCGCGCAGCGGGAAGGTCGGCGACGGCACGCGCTGTTGCGCCGCGCGTTCGAGCATCTCGCGCACACGCTCGGGCTGATCTCCGGCCAGGTCGTGCGCTTCGGCGGGGTCCGTGTCGAGGTCGTAGAGCTCGTTCGTGGGCGTCTTCTGCAGGTTCTTGCGCACGAGCTTGTACTCGCCGAGCCACAGCGCCTGCCAGCCGCCGTAGCCGGCGAACTCGCGGTAGAGCCACGGCCGCGCCGGCTGCGCTTCGCCGCGCAAGGTCGGCAGCAGGCTGATGCCGTCGGTGCCGTCCGGCAGCCGCGCGCCACCCAGTTCGGCCAGGGTCGGCAGCCAATCCTCGAAGCCGGTCACGCGTTCGCTCACACTGCCGGCCGGCACGTGGCCTGGCCAGCGCACGATCGTCGGCACGCGCAGACCACCTTCGTACATCGAGCCCTTGCGCCCACGCAGCGGTCCACAGGAGGCGAAGAAGTCGCAGTCGGTGCCGCCGACCGGGCTGTGGGTGGCGCCGTTGTCGGAGGTGAACACGACGAAGGTGTCGCCGTCGAGGCCGAGCTCGTGCAGGCAGTCGAGCAGCGCGCCGACCTCCGAGTCGAGGTGCGTGATCATCGCCGCGTAGGTCGCGCGCGGCGTCGGTGTCGGCGTGTAGCCGTTGCCGCCGGTGTAGGGCGTCTCCGGCCATCGCCCGGCGTAGGCCTTCACTTCCGCCGGCGGCGCCTGCAGCGCCAGGTGCGGCAACACCGACGCGTAGTAGAGCAGGAACGGCCGTTCCTTGTGCTCGCGCACGAAGCGCAGCGCTTGGGCGAGGATGCGGTCCGGGGCGTAGTCCTTGCCGACGAAGCGCGCGTAGCTCTGCGGGTCGTCAGGGTCCGCGCCGGCGGCCAGCTTGCCGCCCGCGGGCACCGGTGGGTCGTTGTCGAGCGGGATGCGGGTGGCGTCGTCCCACAAGTAGCCGGGCCAATACGAATGCGCGTGGCGCTGGCAGTTGTAGCCGAAGAAGCGATCGAAGCCGCGCCGCAGCGGATCGCCGCTGCTGCCGAACATGCCGAGGCCCCACTTGCCGAACGCGCCGGTGCGGTAGCCCGCGCGCTGCAGCACCTCGCCGAGCGTCGCTTCGCCGGCGGGCAGCGGCCATTGGCCCTCGGGCTCTGCTTCCTTGTTGTCGCGCACGGCGGCGTGGCCGGGGTGCTTGCCGGTCAGCAGCACACAGCGCGACGGCGCACACACCGGAGCCCCGGCGTAGTGTCGAGTCAGCCGCATGCCTTCGCTGGCGAGCCGATCGAGGTTCGGAGTGTGGATCCTGGCCTGGCCGAAGCAGCCGAGTTCGCCGTAGCCGAGGTCGTCGGCGAGCACGAAGACGACGTTCGGCGGGCGCGGCGGCGTCGACTGTGCGGCGAGCATGGCCGTGGCGCAGAGCCACCAGACGAATCCCAGCACCGTGATGGCGAGGCGGCAGCGCAGCAGCATCCCCGCAGGATAGATGCTGCTGCGCAGAGCGCCACGGGGCGCGCCGACGCCGCTGCGCTTTGCGGGCCCGCCCGCCGGCCGGCATGATCCCGGCATGCGTTCCGCCTCGTTCCGAGTCGCGTGTGCGTCCGTTCTGCTCCAGTTGTCGGTGTCGTTGCTGCCGATCGCGCCCTTGTCGGCGCAGAAGGGAGTGCCCGAGCCGGGCGCCGGGATCGAGTGCAAGCCACCCAAGGGCTGGGTCGAGCTGCCGGCGGACGTCGATCGCCATGCCACGCTGCGGCTGTTCGCGGCGCCGCGCGCGCTGGCCGCCGGGGAAGGCACCCACACGCCGCTGCTGCGCGTGATGTGGTTCACCAAGGGCGGTGATGCCGGCAACGACGTCGTCGATGGGCTGCCGCGGCAGACGCCGTTCCGCGACCTCGAGGACTTCATGCGCCGCGGCTTCGCGGCCAAGGACGTGGTCAAGGCGGCGGGCAAGGTCGGCGCGAGTGAAGGCCAGCGGCTGACCGGCAAGGGCATCGCCGGCGAGCTCGTACTGCTGGGTCAGACCGTGTCGATGGAAGGAGGTGAGGCCGCGCTGTGCTTCGAGGTGGCGGCCAACCAGCTCGCCAAGCTCGAGAAGGAGCTCGAAGCGACGTTGGCGTCGGCGACCGTGATCCCGCGGCAGGTGGTGACTCTGCTGCTGCCGCCGTGGCGAACGGACGCGGAATGGGCGAAGAAGGACGCGGCTGTGCGGCGGGCTGCGCGCACGCGGTGGGCCGAGGACGTGGTGGCCGCGACGCTGAAGCGGCCCGGCGCCGGCTTCAAGGAAGGCAAGTCGAAGTACTGGACGGTGCTCAGTGCCGCCGACCCCGGCTTCACCAAGAAGGTCGTCGCCGCCGCCGAGACGGCGCGGGCGTGGTTCGTGCAGAAGGTGCCGGACCTGACCAAGGCACCGCCGCTGCCGGCGATCCTGCGCGTGTTCGACAGCATGGACCACTATCAGGCGTTCCTCGCCGCGGAGGTGGACCAGCGTGAGTACCAGGGGCAGCGGCGCGAGCTGCACTTCGTCAACGACAAGGACAACGGCGGCAACGGCGGCTACGGCCAGCTGCTGCGCGCGGTGTGGTGGCAGATCCTCGACGACGTCGACGAGGACGTGCTGGCCGCGCTGCCGCGCTGGTTCGACAACGGCTGCTGGGAGTTCCTGCGCAGTTCGCGCTGCGACGGCAAGAAGCTCGACTTCGCGCCGAGCGACGTCGAGCGCGGGCGCATCGACTATCAACAACGCGGCAAGTCGATGCCGGCGCTGTGGGACCTGATGCAGGAGCTGATCCAGAAGAGCCCCGAGAACGGCAAGGCCGAGGACAACTGGGGCTACACGCCGGAGTGCGCGCGGCTCATGCGCTGGTTCTGGATCGACGACGGCCTGAAGGCGTTCGACAAGCCTTCGCTGATCGGCGACTACGTGCGCGCGCTGGCGACCGCCAGCAAGAGCGTCGGGCCCAATCCGGTCGCCGACGTGGCGATGGTCGGCATCGCGGCGGACCATGCGCGCGAGGTCAACAAGCGCTTCTATGCCTGGCGCGACGCGATGCTGGTCGCCGCCAACAACATCGCCGTGCCGCTGCCGGTCGACACCTGGAAGTCGATCAACGAGAAGTGGCTCGCCTACAACCAGAACTACAAGTGAGACTGGTGGCGCGATGACGCCTACCGCGGCACCAGCCACGTGCGGCTGAGGATCTCGTGCGGCATGCGGCGCCGGCTGATCAGTCCGAGCAGCAGGGTGGCCATCAGGGTCAGCTGCGCGGCGACCTGGAGGTGGTGGCTCTGACCGACCTCTCGGGCCGTCCAGCCTTGGGCGTGATATGCCGCGAAGGCGAGGGCGAGGGCCGGCGTCACCAGGATCGCCGTGCGCACGAGGCATGCGGCGCGGCTCGCGGGATGCCCGTTTGCGTCGACCACCTCCGTGCCGAGCAGGCGGCACGACAGTCCGCTGCGGAACACGACCGTCCAGGCGATCGCCAACAAGATCAGCAACGCCTGTTCGAGCGGCGAGAAGATGGCCGCACGGATCCGGGCGCCGCTGAAGGCCAGGTGCAGCTGCTGTTGCTCACGCAGCTCGGCGACGGTGTCGCATTCGCCGAGACCGAACAGCGTCGTGTGGTCGTGCGGAGCGGCCGGCGCGGCGGGTGAGGTCAGGCCATAGATGCCGTCGTACCAGCTCGCGAGCAACTGGGTCACTTGCCGGCGATCCGCTTCGGCTGCGGGTCGCAGGCCGGAGTCGGCAGGCATCTCGGCGATCGCATGCTGCAGGCTGGCTTCGAGGACCTGCAGTGTCTCGTACCGCATCAGATCCGCGACGTAGTGACTCATGAGCACGCAGAGCACGAGCAACGCCAACCAGACTCCGCGCAGGCAGACTTGGGCGCTGCGCAGCCTGCCGCTCAGGGCGGGCGGCAGCTGGCTGGTTGCCGCGAAGGCGGCCTGCAGGCCCTGCCATTCGCGTTCTTGCCCGGTGCCGGCGTCGATCTGGCTCAGGAGCGACCGGGCGTGCATCGGCAGTTGGGTGCGCTCCGGGAACACGGTGGCCGCCACCTGCCGGACAAAATCCCACGGGTCGGAGGATGGCTTCCCGGCGCCAGGCGCCAGGGGAGTTGCCCAATCCGCGGGGGGCGCGTCGAGCAGCAGGGCGTCGCCATCAGCCAGCACCGCGAGTTGGCCTGTCGACAGCGTGCGCGGCAGGGTGCCGTCGGTCTGGGCGGCCATCAGCTCCGTGATGAGGCTGGCGAGCAGCACCCTGCCTTGGGCCCAATCGGCGGACCGTCGTGGAAGAGCGACTTGCAGGGGCGCGCAGCGCGGGAGGAGACAGACATCCCAGGCGCCCTGTGCATCGTGCGTCTCGGCAACCCATCGGCACCGGGCCCGGCGATCGAGGCGGCGGCGGTTCTCCGCATTCTCCGGGCGCAGGGCCGCGCTCTGCAGGAGCACCCACCGGCGCAGTCCCTTGTCGAAGGCGAGGCAGGCCGGCGCATCGACTCGTGCGGTTGCCGTCACGTAGTCGCCGATCTCCAGGCCCGGGGTCGGGATCCCGTGCAGTACCGAGCGCCGCGGGACCGGCGCGTGCGTCGCGGCCTCCACGGCCGTACGGGTCAGCAGCTCGTGCAGGCCGCGGTAGCCGTTCTTGCGGCGCATGGTCGCGGCGAGCAGCGGGATCGCGAGGAACGGCCCCGCCAGGGTGAGCAAGGTCCAGCCCAGGAAGGACCATTGCACCGCCAGCGAAGGCACGGTGAACACCAGGAAGACCGTGGGCGCGAGGAAGGCCGCGCTGCGCAGCAGGGCACGCCACAGGGTCGGGCGCAGTCGTGTGTGAACGTCCAGGACCTCGAGCTGGAACACGCGCTGGCCGATGGTGTGGCCGAGCAACGCCGTGGTGGCAGTCGTGTAGGCGAGCAGGGCCGCCCCCATGTGCAGCCACCCAGGCAGGTCTGGCAGCGCCCCGACCGTGATCGGGTCGAAGACCAGCACGTAGATCAACCCGTCCAAGGCGATGGCGGCGAGGCGCAGCAGCAGCACGCTGGGGCCGCTGCGTCGTGCGGGGATCCTCGACAGCGCCGCGCGCAGTTCCCGCATGTCGCCGAAGCGCTCGACAGGGTCCTTGGCGAGCCCGCGAATCAGGATCTGCTCGAGCGCGGCGGGTGCGTCGGGGCGGTCGAGCCGCAGGCGCCGCGGGGGTTGCGTCTGGATGCGGGACAGCAGCTGCGCATTGGTGTTGGCAGTGATCGGGGCGGTGCCCGCAACGAGGCAGTGCAGCATCGCGCACACCGAGTAGACGTCGGAGCGTTCGTCGACCTCGTCGCCGCGGGCTTGTTCCGGGGACATGAACAGCGGTGTGCCCAGGACGTCGCCGCTGTGGGTCAGGCCCAGGTCGCTGTCGCGCTCATGGGAGAGTCCGAAGTCGCCCACGCAGACCTCGCCATTGGCGTCGAGGTAGCAGTTCGTCGGCTTGACGTCGCGATGCAGGATGCCGAGGTCGTGTGCGGCGGCCAGGCCCTCGCAGATCGCGATCGTGTGCTGCACTGCCTTCACGACCGGGAGATGGCCTTGCTCCTTGAGCTCGTCTTGCAGGGTGCGGCCCGGCATGCGGTTCATGACCAGGTATGGCCGCTGCCCCTGCAGGTCCGCGTCGAGCAGGCGAATGGTGCGGGGGTGGTCGAGGGCCGCCATGACCCTGGCTTCGCGACGGAACCGCTCGGCAGCCTCCGGGCTGGTCAGGTGGGCGTGTGGGATCTTGATCGCCACTTCCTGGCCGGAGGCGAGTTGCAGGCCACCATAGACGGTGCCCATGGCGCCGCGGCCGAGCTCGGAATCGATGCGGTATCCGGCGATGGTGGGCAGGTCCGTCATGGGGGCGGTTGCGTGCGAGACCCTGGTGCCCAGTTGATAATCGAGTCGACGCCGTGATTCAGCAGCGCGACCATTACCACGCCCCACTCGAACATGACGCCCGACGAAGCCAGGGAGCTGATCGACTACCACGTCTTTGCGCGCGAACGGGCGCTCGCCGCCGTCGCCGCGCTGACGCCGGCGCAGTTCGTGCTCGATCTCGGCAGCAGCTTCGGTTCGGTGCGCGACACGCTGGCGCACCTCTACGGCGCCGACGAGGTGTGGCTGTCGCGCTGGCGCGGTGGCGACCCGCGCGGGCTGCCGGCGGCGGCGGGCTTCGCCGACCTCGCGGCGCTGCGCGCGGCGTGGGCCCGGCTCGATCCCGAGTTGTACGCGTTCGTGCGTGACCTCGACGCGGCTTCGCTGCAGCGGTCGCTGACCTATCGGGCGTTCAACGGCCAGGCGGCGACGCTGACGTACGCGCAGATGCTGCGGCACGTCGTCAACCACGGCAGCTATCACCGCGGGCAGGTCACCACGCTGCTGCGCCAACTCGGGGCGCCGGCGCCGAAGGGCATGGACCTGGTCGCCTTCTACCGCGAACGCTCGGGCTGAGCCGCGGCGGGCTGCTCGGGTACGCTGCATGAGTTGGTCATGGCCACAGCCGGTGGCCGCGCCGGTCCGGGGCAACCGGCCGGCAAGTCCGGCGATCCCTGCCACGGCCGGCTCCCGGTCCGGATGACGGGGTCCTGCCCATGCTGCTCAAGCTGCTGTTCTGGAGCTTCGCCTGCCTCGACCTCGCCGGGCTCTTGCTGTTCGCCGTGCTCGCGTTCGCGGCGGCGGCGCCGTCGCACACGAGCCCGCTGGCCGTCGGTGGTTTCCTGATGCTGCCCGCCTCGCTGCTCGCGCTCGGCGTGGTCGTGTTCACGCGGGCGACGACGCCGACGTGGCAATGGCTGGCGTTGCTCTTGGTGGCGGCGCCTTCGGTGCAGATGGTCGTGCACCGGCTCGCGGCGGACGTCGCCATCGCGCCCTACGTGCTCGCCGACGGCGGCGGTTCGCGCTTCCGCGCCGGTGCCGAACGCGAGGTCGAACAGGCGATCGCCGGTGGCGACGTCGACGCGGCGTTGGCGGCGTTGCCGCGCGCCGACGTCCGGCGACGCGGCCGTGATGGCTGCACGCTGCTCGAGCTGGCGTTGCTGCGGCTGGCGAAGCACGAACGGTTGCCGTCGCTGGTGGCGGCGCTGCTGGCGGCGGGCGCGGAGGTCGAAGCCGGCGGCGAGTTCCTGCCGCTCGAAGCGGCCGTCGGCGCCAGCCGGACCGCTGGCATCGAGGTCGTACAGCAACTGCTCGCGGCCGGGGCCGCGTCGAACACGCGGGGCCCACATGGTGAACCCGCGTTCTTCGCCGCCTGCAGCGCCGGGGTGCCCGTTCCGGTCATGCAGCTGCTGCTGGAGCGCGGCGCCGACCTCGCCGCCAGCGATGCCCAGGGCCGCGGCGTCGCCGGCAGCGCGGCGATGCGCGCCAACTGGCCGGTGCTGCTGTTCGTGCTGCAGCGCGGCGCCGATTGGCGCCCGTTCCGTTCGCTGCAGGGCCAGCCGCTGCTCGACTTCGTCGTCGGCAGCGAAGGTTGGGCGCGCGACCAGCCGGGTTACCGCGAGTGTGTCGATTGGCTGAAGAAGGCGAACGGTCGCTGACGCGGCCGGGCCCGCGGCTCAGCGGCTGAGCACGTGCTGCAGCGTGATCGCGGCGAGGTCGGGCAGCACGACGTCGGCGCCGAGTTCGCGCAGCTCGCCGGCGTCGTGGTTGGTGCACACCGCGATCACGCGCATGCCGGCGGCTTGCGCGGCGCGAATGCCCGACGGTGCATCCTCGACGACGACACACTGGGCGGGCTGCACGCCGAGCTGCTCGGCCGCGAGCAGGAAGATGTCCGGGGCCGGCTTGCCGCGGCGCACGAGGCCCGCGTGCACGACGCCGCCGAAGAACGGCCGGATGCCGCCGCCGTCGAGCACGAGGTCGACGTTCTCCTGCGGTCCCGAGGTGCCGACCGCGGCGGCGATGCGCGCCTGCCGCAGCGTCGCCAGCAGTTCGCGGCAGCCTGGCGCCAGCGGCACGGCGTCGGCGATGGCGGCGCGGTAGGCCTGTTCCTTGATCGTGGCGATGCGCTCGACGAACGCCGGCGTCGCGCGCGCGTCGCCGAACAGGAGCCGGCAGATGTCGGCGTTGACGAGGCCGTTGCAGAGCAGGAAGTCGGCGTGCGTCATCGGCCGGCCGTGCGCCGCGGCGGTGTCGCGCCAGGCCTGCCAGTGCGCGGGCCCGCTGAGCACGAGCACGCCGTCCATGTCGAAGACCACCGCGCGCGTCGCCGTCATCGTCAAGCGCGGCACGGTATCGGTCGGGCGCGGCGTGGCCAAGCGCGCGGCCGAAGCGCTATGGTGCGGCGCTCCTCGTGAGCAACTTCCACAACTGGGGCAAGGACTCGCGCGACGACGCCGAGAGCCGTTTCCTCGCCGGACCACGCAGCCGTACGGGCGAGTTCGGCCGCGCCCTGCGCATCTTCGGCGAGTTCATCAAGGGCTTCCGCGCCCTGCACTTCGTGCCGCCGTGTGTGACCGTGTTCGGCAGCGCCCGCTTCGCCGAGGACAACCCGTGGTACCAGCTCGCGCGGCGAACGTCGGCGGCGGTGTCGCGGCTCGGCTTCACCATCATGACCGGCGGCGGGCCCGGCATCATGGAGGCGGCGAACCGCGGCGCGCGCGACGCCGGCGGGCTGTCGATCGGCTGCAACATCACGCTGCCGCACGAGCAGCAGCCCAATCCGTACCTCGACCGCTTCGTCGAGTTCCGCTACTTCTTCGTCAGGAAGGTGATGCTGGTCAAGTACAGCTACGCCTTCGTGGTGATGCCGGGTGGCTTCGGCACGCTCGACGAGCTGTTCGAGGCGGCGACGTTGATCCAGACCAAGAAGATCGACGACTTCCCGCTCGTGCTGATGGGCGTCGACTTCTGGCGGCCGATGCTCGACTTCCTGCGTGGCACGATGGTGAAGCACGGCACCATCGGCGCAGCGGATGTCGATCGCATGCTGGTGACCGACGATGCCGACGAGGCCACCGCCTTCATCCGCGATCGTGCCGGCAAGCACCTGCAGCAGCCGCGGCGGCGGGCGCGCAAGGTGCTCGGCGAACGCGTCACCGACCCGCGTCCGCGTCCGGCGGGTTCGTGATTGCTACGATGACTCCGTGACGATCGTCCTGTTCGCGACGCTCGCCGCTGCCTTGCCGCAGCAGCCTGGGTCGGCGCCGCCGGAGCTGGCGCCGTTCGTGCGCAGCTACGTCGACGCCGCCGCGCCGCGAGGTCCGGAGTTGCAGGCGCTGATCGGCGCGGCGGCTAACCGCGAAGGCGAACTGCTGGTGATGCTGCGGCAGAAGACCTTCCTCGCCGAGCGCGCCGCGGTCGAGCGCTACGCGGCGATCCGCGATGGGCGCCTGGTCGAGCCGCCGGACGACAACCCGGCGCTGTTCGTCGGCCCGGCCGTGCCCACGGGCCTCGCCCCGCTCGTCGTCTACGTGCCGGACGGGTTCCATGCCGCCCCGTTCGCCGCCGAGCTGCGGGCCGCCGCCGCGTGTGGGTGGTGCGTCTATCTGGTGCCCGACTCGCTGGGCGACAACCGCTACCTCTCGAACCAGCCCGAGATCGAACGCCACGTCGGCCCCTTGCGAGACCTGCTGCTGCACCACGCGATCGACCCCGATCGCGTCTGTTTCGCCGGTTCGGGCCGCGGCGGCCACGCCTGTTGGGATGTCGGCCTGATGCGCTCCGAGCGCTTCGCCGCCATCAGCCCGTGCAACGGCGGCACCATCCACGAAGGTGGCTACGCGCTCACCGGGGGGGTGTTCGTCGAGAACGGGCGCGACCTCGCCACGTTCCTCACCTTCAACAACACCTTCGATCACGGCATCGAGGCATGTCGCAACGCCACCAGGATGCTGAAGGAATGGGGGGCGCGCATCGAGTGCCACGAAGAGCCGACGATGCGCTGCATGTCGCTCGAGGAGGCGACGCAGCAACTCGCCGGCGTCGAACGTGCCGCGCACCGTCGCAGCATCGTCAAGCGGTTCAATCGCC
>JAEUHT010000235.1 GCA_016793265.1 Planctomycetota bacterium | reverse complement strand
GCGGCGACCGCGGCGCGGCCTGCGGTGCCTGGTGATGCGGTGCTGGTGGCGGCGCCCGGGGCGACGATCGTGGCCGCAGGCAGCAGCGCGGGCACGGCGCCAGCGGCCGTTCGGGCGCCGAGCGCGGCACGGGCGGCGTCGCTCGATGCCCCGTCGGCGCCAGTGTTGGCCGATACGATCGCGGCGGCGCCGGTTCGTGATGGTGCGGACCCTGCCCCCGGGCTGGCCGCCGCGGCGGCGGGGGCGGCGGACGTGGTGACGGCGCTGCCGCCGGTGCCGCTGACCGCGAGGTTGGCGGCCGGACCGCAGCAGGGGGTGGGGACCGAGGGGAACGTCGAACCGCCGGCCAGCAGCATGGAGCCTGGCTCGACCGGCGCGATCGTTGTCGCTGCCGGCGAAGCGCCGGCCGCGGCGTTGCCGACGGCGAATCCGCATCGGCAGGCCTCGCCAGCGCTGCAGGACGGCGCCCCGGCGGTGGCCGCGGCGCCAGCGCGCGGCACAGCCCTGGCTGCGCCGGCGGCGCTGGTGGCCGCGGCCACCCTGCCGGACGTGACTCCGCGGCGCGAACACGATCCGGGCGCCGATCGGCTGCCTCGGGCGGCGTCTCCGGCCACGGCGCCGTTGGCGACCGCCGCGGCGCCGGCGTCGGCGCTGCGCAGCGGGGCGCTTGCCCAGGTGCACGCCGCGGCGGGGCCGCCGGCGGCGCCGGTCCCGGCGACGCCGCGCGCCGTGCGCGCGCCGGCAACGACGCTGCACGAGGCGCCGGCAGACGCCGCAGGTGCCCGGGCGCCCGCCGGCGCGGGGGTCGAAGGGGATGGCCCGCCGCGGCTCGGAGCGGCCGTTCCGGCGACGGTCGGTGGTCCTCAGGTCGTGCCGGCTGCCGTCGCCGCGGCGCGCGCCGTCACCGACGCCAAGACCGGCCTCGGCAGCGCGCCGGCTCCCGCTTCGTCGTTGCCGCGCAGCTTGGTGGCGGTGCCCGCTGCGGCCGCGGTGGCCACGACGGCTGCCAGCGCGGCAGCGCGGGCGCCGCAGCCGCTGTCACTCGCCGACGGCACTGCCGCCGCCAACCCCGGCGCGAGGGCGCCGCGGTCCGGCCACGCCACCGCCGCCGCCGCGGCCAGCTTGCGCGCCATCGTGGTCGACGTGCCGCAGCTCGCCAACCGCGACGCCGCCGCGGCGCCGCGCCCGCGGCGCGCGCTGCCCGGCGACGTGCCCCCGATCGCCGCGCTCGCCTCGCCGCCGCCGTCGCGGCTGCCGCGCGCTGCGCCGGCCCCGCAGCTGCCGGGCTCCACCATGGCCGCCGCTGGCAGCGCCTTCAGCAATCGGTTCGGGCCGGCCAAGGCGAAGGCGCTGGCGCAGTTCGGCGGCAGCGACGCCACCGAGCGCGCGGTCGCCGACGGCCTGCGCTACCTCGCCCGCATCCAGAATGCCGACGGTTCGTGGGGCAACCGCGAGCGCTTCGACGACAAGTACGGCGAGGTCTCGGTCGGCAAGTCGGCGTTGTGCCTGCTGGCGTTCCTCGGTGCCGGCCACACAGAGACCTCGGCGACCGAACACAGCCAGGTGGTGGCGCGCGCCGTGCAGCACCTGCTGGGGCTGCAGGACGAGGCCACCGGCGCCTTCGGCGTCAGCAGCGCCTATGGCCACGGCATCGCCACCTACGCGCTCGCCGAGTGCTTCGGCATGACCAAGGACCGGGCGCTGCTGCCGCCGCTCGAACGGGCGCTGACCTGGATCCTCGACAACCAGGGCCCGCGCCGCGATCGCCGCAATCGCGGCGGCTGGGGCTACTTCTCGCCCGGCCTGCGGCGCGAGGACGACTACGCCCGCGTCTCGGTCAGCGCCTGGATGGTGATGGCGCTCGAATCGGCGCGCCTGTCGGGCATCGAACTGCCCGCCGACGTGCTGCCGCGCGCGCAGGAGTACTTCGAGCTCGCCTTCGACGCCGAGAACGGCTGGTACCGCTACAACCACAAGGCCTCGCGGCTCAACTCGGCGTGGCCGACGCTGCCGGCCAGCACCCCGGCCGGCGGCTTCTGTTCGTTGCTGCTCGGCGCCGCCAAGGACGACCAGAAGGTACAGGCGGCGCTCGACTACACCGTCGCGCGCCGGCCCGAGGCCTACCGCCGCTACGACGACGATGACTTCGTGCAGCGTGGCCAGGGCAACGTCTACTTCTGGTACTACGGTTCGTTGTGCTGCTTCCTGGCCGGCGGCGACGCCTGGCAGCAATGGAACGCGCGGCTGTCGACCGTGCTGCCGGCGGCGCAGGCCAAGGACGGCTCGTTCCCGCCGATCGACACCTACGCCGAACTCGCCGGCGACAACGGCCGCGATCGCAGCTACACGACGGCGATGTGCGTGTTGTGCCTGGAGGTCTACTACCGCTACTTCACGCCGCTGCTGCTTGGGCGTTGAGCGGCGTGGAAAGTCGCGCCGGTTCGCCTACGTTGCCACGCCCATGCGGCTCCCGAACGTGCTCAAGGTCGTGCTCGCCAGCGTGCTGCTGTTCGTGCTGGTGGTGTTCGGCATCGGCCAGATCCTCAGTGATCGTTGGCTGGTCGAGACCGTGCGCCGGCTCGATGCCCCGGCGACGCGGCTGGCGCCGCTGTTGCAGAACCTGCGGTTGTGGTCGAGCTGGGGCGATCTCATGGTCGAGCTCGGGGCACCGACGCGGCAGGAAGCGAGCGGCGAGGCCGGCCAGGCGGGGCAGACGCTGTGCTGGCGCGGGCCGCTCGGCGAAGCCCGGCTCGTGCTGACCGAGGTCGAGCCGCTGCTGGTTGGTTACCGCTGGACGATGCAGCGCTCCGGGGAAGAGGCCCAGGAGCTCAGCGCCGGCCGCATCGAGTGGCAGGCCGACGGTCAGCAGACGGTGGTCACCTGGCGCGAGTGGCGGCAGATGACCTCGCTCGCCGAACGTTGGTTCGCCTGGTTCGGCGCCAAGCAGGAGCGCATCCGCGAGATCCAGCGCAGCGGCCTCGAAGGCCTGCAGCTGCAGTTCCAGCCGAAGTGACGCGCGCCGCGGCGCCGGCGATCACAGCACCTCGACCTGGACTTCGACCGGCGTGCCATCGACCGGGGCGCTGTGGCCACCGGCGGTCGCCGCGCGCAGTTCGCGCAACCGCACGATGTGGCTGCCGACCTGGCGCGGCAGCGTCGCTTCGAGTCGCAGCCGGAACAGCGTGCCGCTCGGCAACGGCGCCGCATCCCGGTTGCTGGCGTCGCCGCACAACACGACGAAGCGGCCCTGCTTCCAGTCGCCGTCGAGGTTCGGCACGGCGGCGACCGCAAGCAGCCGGTCGTTCGCCGGCAGCGTCAGCGCCGCCGGCAGCTCGACCTCGAGCTGCAGCAACGCCGGCGCCGTGCTGGTGGCCGCCACCAGGTCGACCACGAGCTCGGCGCCGTTGCTGCCCGCCACGATCGACACCGGCGGCGCGGTCAGGCGCGACGCGGTCGTCACCGGCGGTGGGCTGACGCTGCCACCACCGCCGCCACCACAAGCGGCAAACAGCAGCGGGAGGAGGCGGAGCGAACGGCGCAGGACCATGGCTAGGAAGGCTACCCGATGGCAGCAGCGGCGGAAGGGCTCGCACGGCGCGGCCGGCCGCGGCACGATCGCGGCATGAAGTGCCGCCTTTGGTCGCTGCGGGCCGGTTCCGTCGTGCTCGCTGCCGCGGCGGCGCCGCCGCCGCCGGCCCCGACAGCGCCGCGCCAGAATCGCCTCGCCACCGCAAGTTCGCCGTACTTGCGCCAGCACGCTGGCAACCCGGTGGACTGGTATCCCTGGGGCGACGAGGCCTTCGCCAAGGCCCGGCGCGAGGACAAGATGGTCTTCCTCAGCATCGGCTACGCCGCCTGCCATTGGTGCCACGTCATGGCCCGCGAGAGCTTTGCCGATCCGGCGATCGCCGCGTACCTCGACGAGCACTTCGTCTGCATCAAGGTCGACCGCGAAGAACGGCCCGACGTCGACGAGCTGTATCTCGCCGCGGTGGTGGCGATGGGGCAAGAGGGAGGCTGGCCGCTGTCGGTGTGGATGACGCCCGCGCGGCAGCCGTTCTTCGGCGGCACCTACTTCCCGCCGGAGGACCAGGCCGGCCGGCCGGCGTTCCGCCGCGTGCTCGAACGGCTGGTCGCGGTCTGGCGCGATCGCCGCGACGAGGTGGTCGGTGGCGCCGACGAACTCGCGCGCCACCTGGCGACGACGCTGGCGCCGGTCGTGGTGCCGGGGGAGCCAGGGGCGGCGTTGCTGGCCGGCTTGCTCGAACACGCCGCGGCCGGCTTCGACCCCGAGCACGGCGGCTTCGGCGAACCGCCGGCCTTCGCGCCGAAGTTCCCGCCGCCGGGCCTGCTGCGCGCGCTGCTGCGGCTGCCGGCGCCGCGCGCCCTGGACCTCGTGCAGCAGACGCTGCGGGCGATGCGCAACGGCGGCGTCTACGACCAGCTCGGCGGCGGCTTCCACCGCTACGCCACCGACCGCGCCTGGCAGGTGCCGCACTTCGAGAAGATGCTCTACGACAACGCCCAGCTCGCGGTGTGCTACCTGGAGGCGTTCGTGCGCACCGGCGAGCTCGACCACGCGCGGACCGCGCGCGAGACGCTCGATTGCCTGCTGCGCGACCTGCGCGGTGGCCACGGCGCCTTCTTCGCCAGCCGCGACGCGCAGAGTGAGGGCATCGAGGGCAGGCACTTCGTCTGGCGGCTCGACGAGGTGCAGGCGCTGCTGGGCGACGACGCCGCGGCCGCGGCGGCCTGGTTCGGCATCACCGCCGCGGGCAACTTCGCGGGCCAGAACGTGCTGACGCGCGCCGGGGCTGGCGAGCCCGGGCCGGGGCTCGAACGGGCGCGCGAACGGCTGCTCGCGGCGCGGGCACGGCGGCCGCTGCCCGCCGCCGACGACAAGGTGCTCGGCGCCTGGAACGGCCTCGCGCTCGACGCCTTCGCCACCGGCTATCGCGTGCTCGGCGACGAACGATATCGAGGCGCGGCGCGCGAGGCGGCGGCGTTCCTGCTGCAGCACCTCGTGGTCGAAGGCCGCTGCCGGCGCAGCTGGCGCGCGGGCGAGGTGATGGCGGCGGGTTTCCTCGACGATCAGGCGGCGCTCGCCAACGGCCTGCTGTCGCTCGCCGAGATCGACGGGGATGCCCGCTGGCTCGCCGCCGCCCGCACCTTGCTCACCACGCTGGTGCGCGACTTCGGCGCCGACGACGGCGGCTTCTGGTTCTCGGCCACCGCCGACACCGGGCTGCTGGCGCGCTCGAAGAACCTCATCGAGGGGGCCGCGCCGTCGGGCACCGCGCTGGCGACGCTGGCGCTGCTGCGTGGTGGCCTGCTGCTCGGCGACGAGGCGCTCTACGCGCGCGGCGTCGCCGCCCTCTGCCAGGCGCACTCGGCTCTCGCGGCCGCGCCGGCGGCGGTGCCGGGGCTGGTGCTGGCGCTGCAGTTCCACCTCGGCCCGCCGCAGGAGGTGGTGGTGGTCGGGCCGCTGGCGGATGCCCGCACGCAGGCGCTGCTGCAGCGCGCCTACACCGCGCCGGGGCCGGTGGTCGTGCTGCACGTGGATGACGGCAGCCGGGAGGCCATGTCGAAGGTGACACCGATCGTCGCCGGCAAGTGCATGGTCGA
>JAEUHT010000196.1 GCA_016793265.1 Planctomycetota bacterium | reverse complement strand
GTGGAACGAGAAGTTCGTCGACCACGTGCAGATCACCGTCGCCGAGTCGATCGGCGTCGGCTCGCGCGGCGGCTACTTCGAGGAGAGCGGGATCATCCGCGACATGATCCAGAACCACCTGATGCAGGTGCTGACGCTGGTGGCGATGGAGCCGCCGGCGGCGCTGACCGCCGACGCCGTGCGCGACGAGAAGGTCAAGGTGCTGAAGGCGATCCGCAGCTTCCGCCCCGAGCAGGTCGACGAGGCCACGGTGCGCGCCCAGTACACCGGCGGCCCGTTCGGCGGCGAGAACGTGCGCGGCTACCGCGAGGAGTACGGCGTGCCGGCCAACTCCAGCACCGAGACCTACGCCGCGGTGCGGCTGTGCGTCGAGAACTGGCGCTGGGCCCGCACCCCGTTCTTCCTGCGTTCGGGCAAGCGGCTGCCGCGCCGCGTCACCGAGGTCGCGATCCAGTTCAAGCAGCCGCCGCACCTGCTGTTCGCCGGCAAGCGGCCGCTGCAGCCGAACGTGCTGCTGCTGCGCATCCAGCCCGACGAAGGCGTCGCCCTGCGTTTCGGCGCCAAGGTGCCGGGGCCCGACGTGCGCGTGCGCGACGTGCGCATGGACTTCCGCTACGGCACCGCGTTCGGCGGCGAGAGCGCCGACGCCTACGAACGGCTGCTGCTCGACTCGATGCTCGGCGACGGCACCCTGTTCGCGCGCGGCGATGAGGTCGCCGAAGCCTGGCGCATCGTCGATTCGATCGTCGCCGGCTGGAAGCAGTCGAAGCAGCGGCCGGACGAGTACGTCGCCGGCACCTGGGGCCCCGAACACGCGGCGCGGCTGCTCGGCGTGGGCCGGGAGTGGCGCAAGCCATGAGCGGCCCCGCCCTCGTACGCACCGAGACCTCGCGGGCGCCGTGGACGCAGATCCCCGACGCGCTGCGCAGGCTGTGGCGAGCCTGCCTGCCCGAGCAGAAGGGCGACGTGGCCCGGGCGCTGACGATCAACCTCGTCGGCGTCGCCGAGGCCGACGACGGCGACACGCTGCGCGAGGCGATCGACAAGCTGCAGCGACGCACGCCGTGCCGCGCCTTCCTGCTGCTGCTCGGCGGCGACGACGATGCGCGCGAGGCCGAGTTGATGGCGACCTCGCGCTGCCACGGCGACCTGCGCGACATCGTGCTCGAGTCGATCCTGCTGCGAGTGCCGCTGGCGGCGATCGACCAGATGCCGGGGTTGGTGCGGCCGCTCCTGGTCAACGATCTGCCGACGCACCTGTTCTGGGCCGCGCCCTGGCCGGCGAGCCCGAGCGGGCTCGACGGCCTCGCCAGGCTGTGTGACCACGTCGTCGTCGACTCGCGACGGTTCCGCTCGGCGCCGAGCGAACTGCAGCGGCTGGTCGACCGGCGGACGCGCGGCGAACGGCTCAGCGACCTGTCGTGGTTGCGGCTGCGACCTTGGCGCCGCGCCATGGCCGAGTGCTTCGAGCGCTTCCCCTGGCAGCGGCAGCCAGCGCGCGCGACCGTGGTGCACGGCAAGGACGCGACCGCGGCGGCGGTGCTGTTTGCCGAGTGGCTCGAACAGCGGCTGGCCGCGCACGTGACGCTCGACGGCGGCGGCGGCGAGGGCAGCGTGCCCGACGCCGTGCGGTTGGAGACCGGCCCGGTGTCGCTCGACCTGCGCATCACCAAGCAGCAGATCGTGAGCCACGTCACCACCGCCGAACACTGCTTCCTGCCGTTCTCGGTGCCGCTGTCGAAGGGCAGCGACGGCGACCTGCTCGCCGCCGCGATCGACATGCTGTGACCTCGGCCGGTGGCGATGCTGCGGGTTTCGCCGCCGCGCTGCTATCGTGCGGCGCATGGCGATCCGCCGTTCGCACCTGTTCTCCCTGCTCCCGCTCGCCTTGGCCGCCTGCAACACGGTGCAGGACCAGTTCAGCCGCCAGGTGCTGACGCCGCCGACGTCCTGGCTCGCCGAGCCCATGGCGCTCGGCCTCGACGCCGAGCCTTTCGAGATCGTGCTGCACCGCGAGGCGTCGCTGACCGGCTTCTTCGTGCCCAACGCGGCGGCCGACGGCCGCACCGTCGTGCTGTTCCACGGCGGCGACACCAACGTCAGCGCGCTCGGCAACTACCTGACCTTCTTGCACGACGCCGGCTTCCAAGTGGTCGCCTTCGACCCTCGCGGCTTCGGCCGGAGCAAGGGCGTGCCGACACTGCAGGCGTGGCTCTACGACCTGCCGCACCTGTTCGCCTGGCTGCGCGAGCGGCCCGACGTGAAGCAGCTCGCGCTCTACGGCAGCGGCCTCGGCAGCTTGGCCGCGTTGTGGGCGGCGCGCACCCAGGGGCCGTGCGTCGCCCTGGTCGCCGAGAGCCTGCCGAGCCTGCGTGCGCTGCTGCAGCCGGCCGAGGGCAGCGACTCGCCGACCGGCCAGTTCACCGCCGGCTGGGCCGAGTTCGCGGCGCTGCCGGAGAACATCGAACCGGTCGACAACGCCCCAGCGACCAAGGTGCCGGCGCTGTTCGTGCTCGGCGAGAACGAACCCGACCGCGACCGCGCCTCGCTGCTCGCCACCAACGCCGCCTATGCGGGGCCACACCAGTTCTGGGTGCTGCACGATACCGGCGCCCCGCCGCACGCCTTCCTGACCTATGACGGCGAGTACCAGCAGAACCTGACCACGTTCCTGCGCAGCGCCTTCGCCGGCCAGCCGCAGCTCGTCGCCGCGAGCGCCGCCAAGGTGCGCGACGCCAGCGACGGACAGGCATGGTACGAGTTCGACCTGCGTTGCCCCGGGACCAGCGGCGAACGTACGGCCGTCGAGGTCAGCGCCGCCCTGCCGGACGGCTCGCTGCACGCCGCCAACGCTTGGCTCGACAACGGCAGCGGCCGGGTGCGCTTGCGCCTGCCGGCGGCGCCGGTGCAGGTCGGCGCCATGATCGCGCCGGGAGCCACGGCCGACGCCGAGTTCGGCTGGCAACGCGCCATGACGCCGCTCAGCCGCGCCGGCGAGGCCGTCGCCGCGCTGTGGCCGCGCATCGAGGAGCTGCGCCACGAGACCATCCAGCCGGCCGACCTCCGCCAACTGGCGCTGGACCTCGCCGCCGCCGAGGCGAAGGCCGCGTTCCCGCCGCAACTCGAATGCGAACTCGCCGACGTCTTCGCCCTGCTCGGGGCCGCCCTGTGCAAGAGCGACGACGCGGCGACCGCGGCGCAGGGCCGCGCGCTGCTCGAACGCGCGGTGGCAGCGGCGCCGGCGAAGCCCGAGCTGCACTTCTGGCCCGGCCCGACCGCGACCTATGGCTGGCCGCAGGAAGACGCCGTGCACCGCGCCAGCCAACTGCGCAAGCGCCCCGCGCAGTGAGGCGCGCGATTCGTCCGAGCTCGCCGCCCACTTGCGCGGTGTGGTGCAGCGGTCCTGGGCCGGAGCGCGGAGAGCCCTACTTGCTGCCGCCCGGGGCCATGGGCGCCTCCGGCGTCAACGGCGCCTCGACCGCCGTGCCGGGGCCTTGGGCATGGCCGTGGCCCTGCGCTCCCTTGCGTTCGAGCGGGTGCGCGTGCCAGCCGCACACGAGCAGGATCGCGAAGAAGCCGAGCACGTAGCCGACGGCGACGTGCCAGCCGCTGACGAGCCAGTTCTTGACCGACTTCGCCTCGGGGAAGAAGCCGCTGATGGCGACGCCGGCCGACGAGCCGAACCACAGCATCGAGCCGCCGTAGCCGACCGCGTAGGCGAGCATGCCCCAGTCGTAGCTGTTCTGGTCGAGCGCGAGCTTGGTCAGCGGGATGTTGTCGAAGAACGCCGAGACGAAGCCGAGCGCCAGCGTGGTCCACTCGTTGGCGGGCGGCAGCTTCTCGACCGGCATCATCGAGGCCGACAGCACGAGCGCGAGCAGGAAGCTGGCGCCGACCGCGGCCGGGCCGACGACCTTCCAATTGGGCCTGCGCAAGAGCCCACCGACGAGGATCGCGCCCCAGACGCCGGCGGCCGGGTTGTGGTCGAGCAGCACGTTGGCGAGCACGGCACCGACGATGATCATCAGCACGACGCCGAGGTTGCCGAGGTCGACCGGCGGCGGCGCGTGCGCTTCCCGCACCAGCGGCTGCAGCCGGTGCTGCTGGCCGCTGGCGATGGTGCCGAAGAACAGCAGCGCGACGACGGCGCCGATGGCCGCCTCGACGAGCCACCACGGCGACGCACCCTGGATCCAGATCATCGTCGTGGTGGTGTCCCCGATCACCGAGCCGGCGCCACCGGCGTTGCTGGCGGCGACGATCGCGGCCAGGTAACCGATGTGCACCTTGCGCTTGAACAGCGTGATCGCGGCGGCGCCGCCGATCAACGCCGCGGCGATGTTGTCGAGCACCGCCGACAACACCGCGACCAGCACGAGCAACAGGAAAGCGCCGAGTCGGCCTGGCGGCAGGATCACGGTCAACTTCTCGGGCAGGTGGCTGCGCTCGAAGTAGTCGGCGAGCAGCGAGAAGCCGAGCAGCAGGCCGCCGAGGTTCAGCAGGATCGGCATCTCGTGCGCGAGGTGCTCCCCGAGTTTGAAGTCGGTCAACCCGAGCCGCACCACGACGACGACGGCCAGCCCCGTCAGCGCGATCTGCAGGGCGAATTTGTGATGGCGGGCGATGCCGAACAGGGTCGCCGCGAACAGGACGAACAGCAGGATGTCGGTCACGGAACGGGAGAGGGCGGGATTGGCAAAAATCGAATCGTGCCAACCGCCTCACGACGGGCCAGCGCGGCCGCCGGAAGTTCGCGGGTTTTTCGCGCCCTCCCCCCGCCAAGTTCAGTGTCCGGACGGGGCTTGTTTCGGAGTCTCGGCGGGCGCTTCGACGTGGGCGTCGCCTCCGGTGCCCGGCTCGCCCTTCTTGTGCGGCGCGTGCGGGTGCCAACCGAGCAGCAGCAGCATCGCGGCGAAGCCGAGGAAGTAGCCGACCGCGACGTGCCAACCGTTGACGAGCCAGTTCTTGGCCGACTTGGCCTCCGGGAACAGGCCCGAGATGGCGACGCCGGCCGACGAGCCGAACCACAGCATCGAACCGCCGTAGCCGACGCAGAAGGCGAGGAAGCCCCAGTCGTAGCCGCCTTGCTTGATGGCCAGCGCCGTCAGCGGGATGTTGTCGAAGAACGCCGACACCACGCCGAGGCCGCACGCCGTGACGGGACTCGCCGGCGGCAGTTCTTCGACCGGCATCATCGACGCCGACATCACGAGGCTCAGCAGGAACAGCGCGCCGATGGCGGCCGGCGGCAGCACCTTGACGTCGGGCTTGCGCAGCAGGGCGCCGATCAGGATCGCGCCCCAGACGCCGGCCGCCGGGAACTCGAGCAGCAGGTTGGTGGCGATGGCGCCGACCAGGATCAACAGCACGATGCCGACGCTGACGATGTCGACCGCTTCGTGGTGGCCGCCGCCGCGCACGAGCGGCTGCAGCTTGTGCTGCTGGCTCGCCGCGAACAGGCCGAAGAACGCCACCGCGACCGCAGCGCCAATCGATGCCTCGGCGACATCGAGCGGCGACACGCCGGCGATCCAGATCATCGTCGTGGTGGTATCGCCGACGACCGAGCCGGCACCACCGGCGTTGCTGGCCGCGACGATCGCGGCCAGGTAGCCGATGTGCACCTTACGCTTGAACAGCGTGATCGCGGCCGAACCGCCGATCAACGCCGCGGCGATGTTGTCGAGCACCGAGGACATCACGGCGACCAGCACGAGCAGCGAGAACGCGCCGAGCATGCCGCCCGGCAGCCACTCGGTGAGCTTCTCGGGCAGGTGGCTGCGCTCGAAGTAGTTGGCCAGCACCGCGAAGCCCAGCAACAAGCCGCCGAGGTTGACGATCGTCTTCCACTCGTGCGCCAGGTGATGGCCGAGCGAGAAGTCGGTCAGCGACAGCCGCGCCACCAGCACACAACAGAGCCCCGTGAGGGCGATCGGCAGCGCATACTTGTGATACTTCGCGATGCCGAGCAGGGTCATCGCGAACAACCCGAACAAGACGTAGTTGGTCAACGGAAGAGGCGCCTCCGCGCCGGAACAGCGTGGGGATGCTACGTCGCGCCGTTCGCACGGCAAAACGTCGGCCCGTGCATCGACCAGCGCCACGTCGCCGGCCAAGTCGCCGCGCACGGGGGCCGGAGGTCGACACGACCGCCGCGGCGCCCGCCTCGACGCGCGTCACTGGGTGCAGAGATCGGCCCAGACCAGACGGTGGTCGGACGCGCGGACGAGATCCGCACCGGGCAACACCGCCCGCGGCCAGAACACCCCCGACGCCACGACGCGCATCGTGCGCGCCGGCAAGACGTAGTCGATACGAAGATTTCCGGGGCCCTCACCCGGCCGGTCGGGGAAGTCACCGGTGTCCGAGGCCGCATTTCCGCCCTGCTCCAGGTTGTTGCCGCCATCCAACTTCGCCTGATCGACCGCCCCTTCGCTGGCCGGCTCGGTCGCGACCAGCCGCGGCAGCGCCAGCAGCGCCACGATCGCCTCGTGGCGGCCATCCCCGTCGACCGGGTCGTTGTTGAGGTCGCCCAGCACGACACACGGCGCGTCCGCCGCGAGGCCGCCACGGCCGCCGGCATCGTCGACGATCCAGGCGTCCTTGCCCGGCGTCAGGTAGTCGCACCAGAAGCGGATCTCATCGTGGTTGCGGCGGCCGTTGCGATCTTCGGGCCCGTCGAACACCGGTGGCGTCGGATGCGAGCACAACACGTGCACGACGTGCCCGTCGGCGGCGCGGCCGATGCCGATCGGCACGTCGGCGTGGGTCTTCGAGGACAGCCGCAGCGAGCGCCAGGTGGCATCGTCGTAGCCCTCCGGACGCAGCGCCCCCGGCATGGCGCTCCACGGCAGGTGCCGGAACGTGCGCACGCGGTCGGTGAGGATCGGGTAGCGCGACAGCAGCAGCATGCCGTACTGGCCCGGGAAGGCGCCAAAGCCGAAGGCATCCCCGGGCCCGTCCGTGCGGCCGTCACCATCGAGGTCCTTGCCGGTCGGCTCGCCGGTGTTGACCGGCGGCAGGAACGCGAACTCGAAGTCGATGCCGCGCTGGCCACCCTGGGCCACCGCCAGGTACTCACGCCGCAGCACGTCGGCGACCTCGCCGGCGTCGTCGCGATCGACCTCCTGCAGCAGCAGCACGTCGACCGCGTTGCGCTGCACGATCTCGGCGATCTGCTTCGCCGGCAGCGACTGGCCGCCTCGCAGTTCGCTCAGCAGCGCCCCGGGCTCGGGCCGGTTGAGCGCGGTGTTGAAGGTCGCGAAGCGCACCACCGGCACCAGCGACGCCGAGCGGCGATGGGACAGGTAGATCCACAGCGGCACACTGAGGCCGAGGCAGAGCAGGCTCAGCAGCGGGTAGTTCGGTTTCATGGCGCGGGTCGGCAGCGCCGCAGTCGAGCCCGGGGCGATGGGCAAGGCAAGCGCGGCCGGCCGGAAGCGCCGCGCCGCCGTCCCGTCGTGGGACGCGGCCAGCCGCCCGATGCCAAGGGCCTCTGCGCGTCGCCCCGTCCGACGCAGGCCCCCCGATCCGTTCGCCGCGCAGCACGTGGGTTACCCTCCCACGCAACGAGTTCCCTGCGCCGCCGCCGTCGGGCCGCTCCCGGCAGCACCCCGCGTCGCAGCCGACCCTGCTCTTTCCCCGCATCATGATCCGCAATCCGATCTTCGCCCTCGCCGTCGCCTCGTCGTTCGCCGCCTCCGCGAGCGCGCAGTTCTGCTCCGACAACACCTACCCGGCGCGCCTCGTCACGGCGTCCGGCGTCGAGCTGCCGACCTTCTTCCACGCCGGCACCGGCCAGGACACCTACCTGTCGCCGACCGAGAACGTCTACCTCGCGTTCGACCCGTCGCTGCCGTCCGGCACCTACTACGTGCACGTCACCGACGACCCGATCGACGGCCTCGACGAGGTGCTGTCGCAGAACGACCCCATGGACCGCTTCGTCACGGTCACCAACACCAACGGCGTGATCACCCTGTCGCTGCCGTTCTCGCAGAACCCGAGCGCCGCGATGTTCGGCACCGGACTCGACGGCCAGGGCCAGAGCCTCTGCCTCGGCCCGCTGGCGGCGCCGACGTTCTCGCAGTGCCTGTTCAAGGTCTGGTACGGCGACGCCTGGGACCTCACGAACGGCCCGCAGAACCCCTACCTGCTCGCCGGCGGCCTGCACCCGCAGACCGGCAGTTGCGCCGTGCGCAGCTACATGCCGTTCCAGGTCGGCGATGGCTCCGGCAGCGACGTGCGCGGCGTGGTCTTCGCGGACCAGGATCACAGCGGCGCGCGCGATCCCGGCGAAGGCGGCCTCGGCAACTGGCAGGTGCGCCTCGTGACCGGGACCAGCGAGCTCGTCACCACGACCGCCGCCGACGGCAGCTTCCAGTTCGCGGGCGTCGCCGCCGGCGACTACACCGTCGAGCTGACGGTCAAGAGCGGCTTCAACGCCACCACCGGTTCGTCGCAGGCGATCACGGTATGCGCCTGTGGTGACGTCGACGTCGCCGCCTTCGGCGCGGTCGCCTCGCAGCTGCCCTGCCACGGTCGCCCGATCAGCCACTGGCACCACCACCACGGCCTCGGCCACCTGCTGCGCTGCCGCGTGCTGCCGACCTTGCCGGCCCTGTGCCTCGTCGACCACCGCGGCCGCCGCGTGTCGCCGTGCAACGAAGAGCAGCTGGGCCACTTCCTGCGCAACGCCAACACCTGCAACATGGCGCACATGCTGTCGGCGGAGCTCTGCGCGCTGCACACCAGCGTGATGGCCGGCGAAGTGCACCTCGACAGCGTGCTGCACGACCCCTGCCTCGGCCGCATGACCGTGCGCGGCCTGCTGGAGCTGTCGATCGCGAGCCTGCGCAACCACCCCTACACGCCGGTCGGCAGCCACGCCCGCCACGGCCAGAGCCTGATCAAGAACGCGCTCGACCGCTGCAACAACAACCGCAGCTGGCGCTGATCGCCGCCACTGCCGCTGCCACCGGCCCGACCGCGCCACGCGCACGGTCGGGCCGGTGGCGTTTCCGGGCGCCTCGCCGCCGGCCTGGCCACGTTCGGCCGCCGCAGCAACTTGCGCCGCCGTCGAAGCCGTGGACATTGCGCCGCCCCCATGGACCGCTCGTTCCTGCAGACTCTCGGCATCGACCAGACCAACCGCGGCGCCTTCGACGGTCGCTGGCGGGCCACCACGGGCGAACTGCTCACCGTGCGCTCGCCGATCGACGGCGAGGCCATCGCTCAGGTGCAGCTGGCGGACGCCACAGACTACGCCGCCGTCAGCGCCGCGGCGCAGGCGGCCTGCCAACGCTGGCGGACGCTGCCGGCGCCCAAGCGCGGCGAGTTCGTGCGGCGCCTCGGCAACCGCCTGCGCGAGCAGGCGGACGCGCTGGCCAGGCTGGTCACGCTGGAGACCGGCAAGATCCTGCGCGAAGGGCGCGGCGAGGTGCAGGAGTGCATCGACATCGCCGACTTCGCCGTCGGCCAATCGCGCCAGTTGCACGGCCTCACCATCGCCAGCGAACGGCAGGACCACCACATGCGCGAGACCTGGCACCCGCTCGGCACCGTCGGCGTCATCACCGCCTTCAATTTCCCGATCGCAGTATGGGCGTGGAACGCGCTGCTGGCGCTGGTCTGCGGCGACGCCTGCGTGTGGAAGCCGTCGCTGAAGACGCCGCTCAGCGCGATCGTGATGACGAAGCTCGCCGCCGCGGTGCTCGGCGAGGAATGGGCGCCGCTGGTCGGCCTCTGTATCGGCCCGGACCGCAGCGTCGGCACGGCGCTGCTCGACGACCCGAGCGTGCCGCTGGTGTCGGCGACCGGCAGCACCCGCATGGGCCGCATCGTCGGCCCGCGCGTGGCCCAGCGCTTCGGCCGTTCGCTGCTCGAACTCGGCGGCAACAACGCGATCGTGGTGATGCCCGACGCCGACCTCGACCTCGCCGTGCGCGCGATCGTATTCGGCGCCGTCGGCACCGCCGGCCAGCGCTGCACCTCCACGCGCCGCCTGCTCGTGCACGAGCAGGTCGTCGACGAGCTCGTCGCGCGGCTGCGGCAGGCCTACGGCCAGTGCCGCATCGGCGACCCGTTCGCCGCAGAGACCCTGGTCGGACCGCTGATCGACGAGGCCTCGGCGCAGGCGTTCGACCACGCCGTGCAGACCGCCGTGGCGCAGGGCGGCCGCATCGTCGCCGGCGGCAAACGCGCAGCGGTGCCGGCGGCGCTGCGCGGCGGCGCCTACGTCGAACCGACCCTCGTGCGCTGCGACGACTGCCTGCCGATCGTCAAGGAGGAGACCTTCGCGCCGATCCTCTACGTGATGACGATCAAGGACCTCGACGAGGCGATCCGCCGCAACAACGACGTACCCCAGGGCCTCAGCAGCGCGATCTTCACGCGCGACGTGCGCGCCGCCGAGCGCTTCCTGTCCGCTGGCGGCAGCGACTGCGGCATCGCCAACGTCAACATCGGCACCAGCGGCGCCGAGATCGGCGGTGCGTTCGGCGGCGAGAAGGAGACCGGCGGCGGCCGCGAATCCGGCAGCGATTGCTGGAAGGCCTACATGCGGCGGCAGACCAGCACGGTCAACTACGGCGACCAGCTGCCGCTGGCGCAGGGCATCGAGTTCGGCCACTGAGCAGCGGCCGGCGCGGCGTCAGCCGCCCGACAGCTTCGCTTCGGCGGCCCGCAGGTGCTGGCGCGCCCCCGGCCGCTGTTCGCCGGGATGGTGTTGCAGGCTCGCCAACGCCGCCGCGCGCGCCGCCGTCGCGTCGCCCGCATCGAGCCAGCCGAGCGCCAGGTTCTCGTAACAGTCGCCGATCGCCTCGTCGAGCGTGCGGCGCGCGCGCGCCGTCGGCGGCGGGTCGTCGCGCAGCGTGCGTTCCCCATCGGCGATCGCGGCCTGCAGCAGCGCCATCGCCGCCTCACGATCCCGGTGCAGGTGGTGGATCGCCACCAGCGCACAGTCGTTGCGCAGCCGCACGTCGTCGGGCGCCAGCGCCACCGCGCGGCGGTAGTGCGTGTAGCTGCGTTCGAACAGCTCCTGCGCCGCCGCCGCGTCGCCGCCGCGTTCGAGCTGCACGCCACGATCGAGGGCATAGACGGCGGCGTTGTTGAGCAGGTCGAGGTCGTCCCCGGCGAAGGTGACCGCGGCGCGGAACAGGCGCTCGGTGCGCACCGTGTCGCGCATGACCCGTTCGCCGAGCCGCAGCAGGCCGAGCTTGATGCTGTCGCCGCCGCCGAGTTCGGTCGTGAGCAGGTCGGGCCGCCGCTGCAGCGCCTCGAGCAGCCACTGCTGCGCCGAGGCGAGGTCACCCTGGCGGAAGGCGACGTTGCCCTTGGCGCCGATGCACATCGCCGCCCACTGCTCGCTGCTGTCGCGGAACGACGGCTCGCCCTGCGCCGCCGCCACGAAGTCGCGGCACGCCGCGTCGAGCGTCGTCAACGCCCGTTCGAACGGCTGGCCACTGGCGAGCAGATAGCGCACGCGCCCGGCGAACCAGCGGCCGAGCCCGTCCTGCCGTTCGCGCAGCGTCTGCAGCGCCAGCGGCAGCAGCTGTTCGGCGGCGGCGATGCGCACCAGGGCGTCGAGCCGCGGCACGTCGTCGGGTGCGGCGGCGACGGCGTCGACCAGCAACTGCACCGCGGCCACGGCTTCGCCGCGCGCGGCCGTGGCGACGGCCAGCGCTTCGAGGGCGCCGGCGTCGGCGGCCACCACCGGGCTGGTGGGGGTCGTCGCTTCGGGAACGGGGAGGGCAGGAGCACCGGCGCAGGCCGCGGCCAGCGTCGTGAGCAGGAGGGCAGATCGGTTCATGGGCACCAGACGGATGTCGGGGCGAGGGAGGCGACCGCTGCGCGCGCTGCTAGTCCGGGCCGGGTGGCCGGTATCACGGGCTGGCGGGCTGCCGGCGGCGCACTGCCCGGCCCCGGCGGTCGGCGGCGACTGCTGGTCCCATGCCACGGGCGGCCGTACCCTCGCCGCAGGTTCGTTCTCGCGAGCCCGGGCTGCCGATAACCCAGCGTGGCCAAACCGTCCCCGATCACCTTCCACGTGCCCGCGACCGCGGCCAACCTCGGCCCCGGCTACGGCGTGATCGGCCTCGCCCTCGACCTGCCGCTCGGCATCACCGTCGAGCCGCGGCACGACGGCAAGGTCGTCGTCGAACGCCGCGACGACCCGAGCGCGCACCTCGAGGACCCACGCCACGACCCCGTGCTGCGCGGCCTCACGCGCGGCGCCGAGCTGCTCGACGCGCCGCTGACGAAGGGCCTGTCGGTGACCGTCGAGGGCACCATCCCGCGCGGCACCGGCATGGGCACCATCAGCGCCGGCTTCGCCGCCGGCCTCGCCATCGCCGCGCGCCTCGGCAGGAAGAAGTGCACCCCGGCCATGCTGCTCGACGAACTGGTGCCGCTCGGTGGCGACCCCGCCCACGGCGCCGCCGCGCTGCTCGGCGGCCTCACCGTCACCACCCAGTTGTCGTCGCTGCACGAACCGCTGCGCCAGCACCCCCTGCAGCTGCCCATCCACGCCGATTGGCACTACGTGATCGCGCTGCCCGACGTGCAGATGGCGACCGCCGACACCAAACGGGTGCTGCCGCCGACGCTGCCGCACGGCCTCACTGCGCGGTCCACCGGCCGCACGCTCGGCGTGCTGCACGCCCTGCAGCACGGCGACGAAGGCCTCCTGCGCCAGTGCCTCGTCGACGAGGTCACGCTGCCCTACCGCAAGCGCCTGCTGCCCGGCCTCGCCGAAGCGCTGACCGCCGCCGTCGCGGGTGGCGCCGCCGGCGCGACCATCTGCGGCCACGGCCCCGGCCTGATCGCCTTCACCATGGTCGCCGGCCGCACCCCCGAGATCGCGCGCGCGATGGTCGAAGCGCTGGCCGGCTTCGGCCGCCACGCGACCACGCTGACGCTGCAGACGGCCCACTACGGGGCGCTGCCGGCGAACCTGCGGTGAGCGGGCAGCCGTCCGGGTCGGCACGTCGCCAGGTCCGGGGGCCTTCGGGCAGGTGCTTGAAAGGCAGCGCCACGGCCGCTAGCGTGCCCCGCCCGCAGAACTCGGGCTGGACGCAGGTCCGGCCCGGGGATCGTGTTGGGCCGTTAACTCAGTTGGTAGAGTGCGATCGTCACAAGGTCGAAGTCGCAGGTTCGAATCCTGCACGGCCCACCATCCTTCAAGTTCTGGCTGCAGCGCAGCAGCGCCAAGCGCCTTGTCGAGGCGAACAACTCCATGCCATCCCAGGGAGTCAAACCGCTGCCTCCCGCGCTAAGGAGCGCCATGGACCATGGACGAAGAGCATGAAAGCGGTGCGCAAGCCCTCCCCGCGCTGCGCCACCACAAACACAGCCCCTTAGCCCCTTCTCGGATGTAAGTCTACACACCGAGGCTGGTCAGGATCAGTCCGATCAGGATTCCACCGGACAGCCAGAGACCGGCAAGAACCCTGGCGGCTCGCAAGTCACGGCCCCGCCAGAACGCCTTGCCCCGAAGGGCGACATAGAGGGTCACTAAGCAGCACAAGAACGCGAGGAGCAGGGGGGTGAAGGACGTGCAATCGTGAAAGTCAAACACATTCAACCAATCAAAAGTCCACGACCACTCTCGCTCACGATACTCCGCAGGCAGGATCTGAGTACATGCCATGAGGCCTACAATAGTCGTCATGATTGCCGAAGCGATCACTGGACCAAAATACCCGCGAGGGCGGGCCACGCGGCACATCACGGCCAGGCACGCAATGAGCACAAGCGGGACCATCCAAGCTTGCCAATGCTCATAGGGCACTCTACTCCCGCCACGCATATGCCACATTCCCTGCCGTACCATTTGCGGCGTATACTCGAGAGGCATTAGGGTCGCTGCCATGAACACAGCGATGGTCGCCCATTGCAGTAAGGTGGCTGGACTGCTGAACGCAGCCCGAATTTCTGCTCCGACTCGCTGCGCGACGCGGAGAAGAATGTCCCCAATCCGCAAGAGCACCCTTTCCGATAGCCGCATCCCCTTCGACTCGGAACGGACTGTGCCCACGTCACTGCCTTGCTGCAATGCATGGAGCAATGCGCCAGCTCCCGCGAACCGACCTTCCCGATCACTACTCATGCACCGCATGAGCACCGCGTCCACCTGCGGACTGCAGGCGCCCACTTTCGACGGCGGAGAGAAGTTGCCGATAGGCAACGATCCCGTCAGCAGCTCATACAGGATGACACCAACCGAGAAGATGTCCGCACGAGCATCCACGGTTGAGGCCTGCTGCAGTTGCTCCGGCGCCATATAGTGCAGTGTTCCCATGCCGCCTCGCGACTTGGTCAACATCGTGGCATCCAGCTTATCCAGCTTCGCCAACCCGAAGTCGACGACCCGCACCGCCCCCAAGGGGTCGAGCAGGATGTTCTCGGGCTTCAGGTCCCGATGCACGATGCCCTGGCCGTGCGCACACTCCAATGCCAGACACACCTCACGCACGATCCGGATCGCCATGTCCGGCGTCACGGCGCGGTCCACGATCAATCGCCGCAGGTTCGGCCCATCGACGTAGGCCATCAGCATCCACGGTATACCGCTCACCTCGCCGAAGTCGTAGACCTGGACGATGCCCGGATGCTCCAGTTTGGCGAGAGACCTGGCTTCGCGGGCGAAGCGGTCCGAGAAGGTCGGCTCCTGGGGCGACTGTGGCAGCAAGATCTTGAGCGCGGCGATCCGGTCCAATCGCTTCTGGCGCACTTTGTAGACGGCGCCCATGCCGCCAGCCCCCACCAACTCGAGGATCTCAAGGTCGGGGAACAACGGCGCGAGGGAATCGGCAGTGGGACATCGACCCAGGTTCGGGTTCCTGGGGCCGGCGCTCTCGAGCAGGCAGTGGGAACACATGCCCTTGAGTGCTCCGTCGACGGACAGGGGCGCGCCACAAGTTTGGCAGGTTGGGGGATTCACGGGCGTCAGGTAAGTCTCAGTCATGCCGTATCGTCCGCAGGACGACGGGCTTCCTTACGTCGCGAAGGCGATTCGCAGCGCGGCGATCTCTTCGTCGATCATCGAATCGTCGGCCACCGTGCTTGCAACTTCTGCACGAATGGCCTCGGCCAGATGGTCCCGCATCCGCGAGAGAGCCACGGTCGTGGCGTTCACCGACCTACCCAGCTTCACCGCGGCGGCGGTGAGCCCCGCCCCCCGTTCGCCGCAGGCGACGAGCAGGGGCCTCAGCGCCGAAAGAAGCTCAGGACGATCGACATACCGAGCTTCAAGCCGCGCCATGGCGGCGCCCAACACCGATTCGGCCCATTCGCGCTCGAAAGCGCGCGCCGTAGCGTCGGGAGTCGACGGCTCGAGATGAGCCGAAGATTCAAACACCCCCG
>JAEUHT010000087.1 GCA_016793265.1 Planctomycetota bacterium | reverse complement strand
GGCCAAGGCGCTCAACGCTTTCGCCGACAAGGCCAAGAAAAAGGGCTTCCCGCGCATCGCCAAGGTCGTCTACCTGCAGACGATCAAGCTCTACGACCCGGACAACAAGGACGCCTGGACGGCCCTCGGCTACGTCAAGATCGGGTCGAGCTGGAACGTCGACCCGAAGAACCCCTACCCGGCCAAGGACACCGGCAGCGGCGCCGAAGGCCAGCCGCTGCAGAAGGCCTACGAGGCGCTGAAGAAGGACCTCGCCGGCCAGCACCGCCTGCAGGCCGAGAAGTGGGCCAAGGCCGGCCGCACCGACCGCGCCAACCTGCACTGGCAGATGGTGCTGCGCTGGGTCGACGACGACGAGCAGGCGAAGAAGGCGCTCGAGCACGTCGAGGTCGGCACGCTGAGCGGCACGGCGCTGGAGAAGACGCTCTACGAGCGCAGCAAGGCGATCGAGAAGGTGGTCGAAGAGCAGTCGAAGGTCGCCTACGAGGCGCAGAAGGTCGACAACCACGAGTGTGCCCCGGCCCTGAAGGCGCAGGTGCCCTACGTGACCGTGCGTTCGCAGCACTTCACGCTCAGCGGCGACGCCAGTGAAGAGCAGAACCTGCTCGAAGCCGTGCGCTGGGCCGAGCGCACCCTGGAGGTGTGCAAGGTCGCGTTCCCGTGGTCGTACGCGGACGGCCCGTGGCCGATGGAGTGGGCCTTCTTCACCGCCAAGGAGACCTACCAGCAGATCCTCAAGGCCAACGGCGTGCCCGACCTCGAGTGGAAGCTCGAACACTCCAGCACCAGCAACATCGGCAACGTGCGCGTCGGCGCCACCAGCGGCAAGCAGGTGCTGTTCGACGCCTGCGTGCGCAACGTCGCCTCGCTCTACTCGGGCTTCGGCTCGGACGGCTACGCCGAGGGCATCGGCCACACCTTCGTCGGCATGATCTTCAACAACAACCGCCTGTTCTCGGTCGACCTCAAGAAGCAGGAGGGCACCGCGGCGAGCGAAGAGGACCGCGAGTTCCAGTCGCCCGACTTCGACGTCTGGAAGAACCTCAGCCTGGAGATGGCGTGGAAGGTCACCGGCGGCGTGCCGGCCAAGATGCTGCCGTTCTGCGACGCTGCGGCGTTCACCAACGAGGAGCGCATCAAGGCCTGGTCGTTCTGCGACTACCTGATGCGCCGCGATCCCGAGATGCTGCGTGCGATGGACCAGATCGCGCTGGAGATGAAGAAGAAGCGGCTGAAGCAGCCGGCCGAGTTCGAACGCCTGTTCAGCGAGAAGTTCCCCGCGGCGTCGATCGCCCAGCTCGACAAGGAGTGGGAGGACTTCTGGACCGGCGCCTCGCCGGTGCTGAAGGCGATCCAGAACAACACGCCGCCGCTCGACGCCATCACCAAGGGCGTCGACAAGTGGCTCGAGGCCTACAACGGCGCCCGCAAGGCGCTCGGCAAGACGCCGGCGACCTGGTCGGCGAACTTCTCGGCGCGCTGCAAGGACCACGCGGAGTATCTGAAGAAGAACAAGGACCTGCGGGATCCGGCGTCGACACACACGCAGTCGGTCGAGCTCGGCGGCAGCTACGTCGGCAGCCTGTTCGCCCAGATGGCGGTCGTGCAGACCGGCGCCAACCTCGCCAACGCCAAGAAGATCTTCGAGCGCTGGCTCTACTGGCCCGGCTACCGCGACGCCTTGATGAGCAACACGATCCTGTCGGTCGGCATGTACCTCGAAGGCGACGTGCTCGTCATCAACGCCACCAGCGGCATCGGCACGCCGAAGGCCGCGGACGCCGGCGCCGACTGCTACCCGCCGCGCCACGACACCGACCAGACCTTCGACGGGGACGTGCCGATCGAGGAGCTCGGCCCCGAGGCGGCGGCGCTGCTCGAGAAGCATGGCCGCGCCGGCAAGAAGTCGATCGGCTTCCCGCTGACGCTGCACTTCGGCACCAGTGGTGGCGTCGGCGTGCGCGGCTCGCTGACCTGCAACGTGGTCGGCCCGAAGGGCGAGACGATCGAAGGGGTGCTCGTCTACGACGACGGCATCGTGCGGCAGACGTCGGCGCCCGGCATGGTGACGTTCTGGCCGCTCGACCCGCTGCCGCACGGCAAGATCAGCTTCGCCTGGAGCTGGGACGCCGGCGACCGGCAGGCGGCGCTGAAGGGCGCGTTCTCGGCGAAGTGAGCGCGCGCCTGCGCACTGTGGCTCGATCGCACGGAGACTAGTTCGCAGGGGGCATTTCGCAGGGAATCCAGCACTTCACGACAGCGGACACCACATTAGGCTGCTCGCTGCAAGTCGTTTCCCCCATCGAAGCCAAGACCATGAAGATCGTCTCCACCGTGTTCACCATCGGCGCCTTCGCCCTGCTGTCCGGCCAAGTGATGGCCCAGAATGGTGAGAAGCCCGTCGCCGAGAAGCCGGTCGCTGAGAAGCCGGCGACCGAAACCCCCAAGGTTCAGCCGCCCGAGAAGTGTGAGCAGGACAAGGGCAAGGCCCCGGAAGAGGGCAAGGAGAACTGCGGCAACTGCGCCGACAAGCAGGCCGTCTCCGGCACCAAGGCCGGCAAGGACGTCGACCTGAGCAAGGGCATGAAGCTGAAGGACTTCACGCCGATCTCGGACATCCTCGCCGCGCCGGAGAAGTTCGAGGGCAAGCGCGTGCTGGTGAAGGGCCCCGCCGTCGGCGTCTGCGAGTCGCGCGGCTGCTGGGTCAAGCTGCGCAGCGAGAAGAGCGCCAAGCAAGCGCTGCGGGTCAAGGTCGAGGACGGCGAGATCGTCTTCCCGATGACCGTGATGGGCAACGAAGTGCAGGCCGAGGGCATCGTCGAGAAGACGATCTACCCGATCGAGGTCGTGCGCGACGCCTACAAGCGCCAGGCCGAGGCGAAGGGTGAGAAGTTCGATCCGGAGAGCGTCAAGGAGCCGCTCGTGGTCTGGCAGCTGAAGGGCCTCGGCGCCAAGTTCGACGCCCCGAAGGAGGCGCCGAAGGAGACCCCGAAGGACGCGAAGCCCGCGCCGACTGGCAAGAGCTGAGCACCGACCCTCGACGCGGCGATGAGCAAACACAACTGGCGCTGGTGGTTCCACGTGATCCACCGCGACGTGGGATACCTCTGTGTCGGCCTGACCCTGATCTACGCGATCTCGGGCATCGCCGTGAACCACGTCGCCGACTGGAACCCCAACTACGCCATCACCGAGGTGCATGGCAACATCGGCAAGGTCGCGGAGCAGCCCACCGACGACACGCTGGCCGTGCACGTGCTGCAGAAGCTCGGCCTGCCGACGGACTATCGCACGCTGTTCTACCCGTCCGAGCGCACGCTGCGCATCGTGCGGGAGAACCACACGGTCGACGTCGACCTCGACAGCGGCAAGGTCGACCAGCAGATCGTCACGCCGCGCGCGATCATCCACCCGGCGAACGTGCTGCACCTGAACCACAAGAAGCAGCTCTGGACCTGGGTCGCCGACGCCTTCGCGGTCTGCCTCGCCACGCTGGCGATCACCGGCATGTTCCTGATCAAGGGCAAGAAGGGCATCACCGGCCGCGGCCTGTGGTTGACCGCGACCGGATTTGCGGTGCCGCTGTTCTTCCTCTGGCTCTACGCCTGACGACGCCTGACGCGGTGCGCGACCGCGCCGCGGGCCTTGTTCACCAGAACAAGCGGCCGGCGCGCAGTTCGACCTTCTTGACCTCGTCACCGCGCGCGAGCCAGGTCTTCCAGACCTGCCCGCCGTCCTGCACGTACTTGCCGAGCCGGTAGTCGTTGAACAGGTCACGCAGGCCGGCGACGTCGGCGATGCGCACGAGCACGGGGTCACCGGCCTCGTTGCGCAGCTCGACCGCGAGCAGCAGGTCCGAGGCGGTGACGTCGGCGCCTTCGGTGAGACCACCCGCGAACACCCGTTCGACGGCCACGAACGACTCCGGGATCACCGCCGGCTCGCCGCTCGGGTCGCCGGTGAACTTGCGGTGCAGGCCGATCGCGGCCGCGCGCGCCCGCTCGGGCGCCTCGACGTACGGGAAGTCGCGCACCAGCAGGCCCGACTGCTGCACCACGTTCCACACCGGCGCCGCCACCGGCACGAGGCGGAACGTCTTCGCTTCGCCCTGGCGCTCGACCTGCAGCTCGACCGGCTCGCCGGGCACACACGCCAGCAGCGTGCGCGCGAATCCCGGCCCCCAGGTGATCGCCTGCCCGCCGAGCGCGACGATACGATCGGCCGACTTCACGCCGGCGGCAGCAGCGGGGCCGCGGTCGTCGACGTCCATCACCACGACCTTGCCGGCCTCGTCGAGCACGCGCAGCCCGAGCTCGGGGCTGCGCAGCTTGTAGGAGCTCAGCAGGAGCCCGAGCAGCGTGCGGCGCACGTGGTCGACCTCGATCGCGTAGCCGACGTTGTTGAAGGTGCCGCCGCCGGCGCTGTTGATGCCGACCAGCCGCCCCTGCATGTCGAGCAGGGCGCCGCCGCTGTTGCCACCGTTGATCGCGGCGTCGGTCTCCAGCAGGTGCTCCATCTTGGCCCAACGACCGCGCACGCGGATGCCCTGCGCCTTCGCCGAGACGATGCCGAACGTGATGGTGTTGGCGCGGCCGTGCGGGTTGCCGATCGCGGCCACCTGCTCGCCGATCGCCAACGCGTCGGAGTCGCCGAGCTCGACGGCGTGCACCTCCTCGCCAGGCTGCAGCTCGAGCTGCAGCAGCGACAGGTCGTTCTCGCGCGAGATGCTGAGCACGCGCACCTGGTAGGTCTTGCCGTCGTAGAGGCGCGCCGTGACGACGTGGTCCTGGCGCATCGAACCATCGGGGTTGGTGGCGTCGTCGACGACGTGCCAGTTGCTGATGGCGAGGCCCGAACGATCGATGATGACGCCCGAACCGAGGCTCAGCGGCATCAGCTCCGGCTCCTTCATCGACGCGAACGGGTCGTCCTCGTCGACCTTGGCCACGTTCTTCGCCACGTAGATGTTCAGCATCGCCGCGCGCGTCGCCTCGACCATGCGCGTGAGCGGCGTCTGCCGCAGCGTGGCGTCGGCTTCGCTGGCGCCGGCGGCGCCGGCGAGCTCGGCCGCGAACACCTGCCGCACGCGGCGCATGCCGACGAACGTCGACAGGTTGCTCTCCGTCGTCATGCGCTCGCCGCGCATGGCGAAGGCCATCGCGATCGGATCGGTCGGGCCCGCGTCGCCGATGCCGACGACGCGGCCGGTGACGTCGACGATGGCGCCGCCGCCGTTCTGGTTGCCGAGGTTGGGGTCGGCCTGCACGCGACCGCCTTCGCGCGCCCGCATCGCCGAGACGACCCCGGCCGACACCACGACCTGGCTGCCGAGCGGGTTGCCGAGCGCCAGCACGGTCTCGCCGAGCGTCAGGTCGTCGTCGCCGGCGCACGCGGCCAAGGGCAACACGGTGCCCGCCGGCAGCTCGACCTGCAGCAGGGCGAGGTTGGTGTTGCCGCTCTTCTTGACCACCTTCGCCGGGAACGTGCGGCCGTCGCCGAGTCGCACGCGCGGCTCGCCCCCCTGCACGACGTGCAGGTTGGCGACGACGAGGCCGTTGGCGCCGAGCACGACGCCCGAACCGAGGCCGTCGCGGCGCTGCACCGCACCCGGGTCGAGTTCGCCGAGCGAAGGCCAGTCGCCGGCACCGGCCCAGACCGAGACCACCGCCGGCGCGGCCGCGGCCGCCGCCTTGGTCCAGGCGTGCACGGTCGCCGGCGGCGCCTCTTGCAGCGACTTGCCGGCCGCCGCGAACTCGGTGCGGAACGCGCGCCGCAGCACGCCGGCCGACACCATGGCGCCGAAGCTCGGCCGCTGCAGGTCCTCCAACGTCGGATCACTCTTCGGCCGCTGCACGTGTTCGGCGGCGTAGAGGCCGAGCAGACGCCCGTCCATCGTCACCAGCGGCGCCCCGTCGCAGCGTTCGTCGTTGCGCGCGTCGCAGAGGAAGACCTCGGGCGGCGCGAAGCGCACGCCGCCGAGCTGCACCGGCGCCAGCGCCGGACTGGCCACGCCGGCGAAGGCGAGGACCTCCTTGCCCTGCGGTCGCGCCACCACCACGATCGGCTCCCCTGCGGTCGCCACGTCGGGCCCGAGCGGCATCGCCGTCAAGCCGTCTGCCGGCGGGGTCACCTTCAGCAACGCGAGCCCGGTGCGGTCGTCGATGCGCACGATCGCCGCCGGCAGCTTCGTATTGGCGGCGTCGGCGAGCTGCACCACGACCTGCTTGTCGCTGGCGCCCTTGGCCTCGGCGACCAGGTGGCGGAAGGCCAAGACGAGGCCGCTCGGGTCGACGATCACGCCCGAGCTCGCCCGTTCGATCGCGAACTTGCCCTCAGGGCCGTCGATCTCGACGAAGACCGTGACCACGCTCGGCGTGGCCTTGGCGACGACGCCGGCACAACCGGTGGTGCGCCAGGCGGTGGTGGCTGCGTCGACGGCCGGGGCCGCCAGCAGGCTTTGGTTGACGGTGCCTTGCGCCGCGAGTTTGGCGGCGAGCAGCACGGCGAGCGGAACGAACGGCGAACGCAGGCGCATGCCGCGAGACTAACGCGGCGGCGGCGCGACCGGCAGCACGAGTTGCCGGGCCGGGCGCCTACTTCTTGCCGGTGTCGCCGTTGGCCTCGGCGCGCTTCAGCGCCAGCTCCATCATGCGGCGGTTGAGCTTGAGGTAGTACTCGGTGCACTGCTTGACCGTGCCCATGGCACGGGCCTCGTGCTCCTCGTGGCCCTGGAAGCCGGCGCCGGCGTAGGTCTTGCTCAGGTAGTCCTCGAACACCTTCGGCAGCTTCTTGAGCGGCGCATAGAAGCCCTGCACCGACTCGATGATCTTGATGAAGGCCTTGACCTCCTTGCGCGCCTTGTCGCCGCCCGCCGGGGAGAACGCCTCGATGTCCTTGAGCGCCTGGTCGGTCGCCGCCATCGCCTTCAGCAGCGCCGCGGCGTTGGCCTGCGCCAACGACGGCTTCAGCGTCGCCGTGTCGACGAAGCGCTCGCCGTTGCAGACGCCGCACTTGAACGCCCCGGCGCCGCGGCACGCCGGGCAATCGCTCGAGCGCTTGGCCTTGTCGACCTTCAGCTGCCCGCCGCCGGCGCAGACCATGCACAGCAGGTAACTGGCGCCGAGGCAGCCGGGGCACGGCGCCTTCTCCAGCGGGTCGGGGATCGTGCCCTTGCCGGCGCAGACGTGGCAGACGGTCTCATGGCCCTCCTTGCGCTTGCAGTCGGGGCAGTTGGTGGCGTCCTCGGTGAAGCGCTCGCAGACCTGGCACTTGACCTTGCCGGTGCCGGAGCAGTTCGGACACTTGAGCTCCGCCCACTCCACCCACTGCGTGGTGGCGTAGTCGTCGACCTTCGTCGCCCGCTCCATCTTCTCGGGCATGAAGCGCTTCTGCGCCACGGCGGGGGCGACCACGAACAGCGACAACACGAACAGCGACAACAGACGGAC
>JAEUHT010000072.1 GCA_016793265.1 Planctomycetota bacterium | reverse complement strand
GACGCTCGACGAGATGCGCTGGCCGGATTCGTGATGAGGGCGGCCTCGCCTCATGGCCGCGCGGCGGCCGCGCGCGCGACCGTGGCGAGCGACCAGCGCTCGAGCTGCGGAGTGAGCCGGGCCCAGTCGGCGCGCGTGTGGCGGTCTTCGCCGGGGCCCGCTCGCACCAGCCGGTGGCGCGGCGAGTCGATCTTGGCGACGCTCCAGCCGGCGGCGGCCGGCGCCACGATCAGGTTGCGCAGGTCCAGGTTGCCATCGCGGAAGCCGGTGGCGTGCAGCGCCGCCACGAACCTGCCGATGGCGCGGGCGAGATCGGCGCGCGCCGCGTCGGGCAGTTGCTCGAACACGGTAGTGGCGGGTTCGCCGGCCGCGGCGGCGCTGACCAAGATGGCGCGACGCAGGATTCCGGCCGTGCGCCACTCGGCCGCCAGCAGCGGGGTCGCGGTCAACAAGCCGTGCGCGTTGAGCCAGTTCATGGCGTCGAATTCCCGGCGCGCCCGGCTGGCGGTGAACGGCAGGGACCGGCTGCTGAGGCTCCGGACCAGGTCGCTCCAACGCGCGTATTCGTAGGTCTTTACGAAGGCGATCCCGGCGGGGGTGTGGAACCGGCGCACCCAGGAAGTGCGGTGCGTCACGACGTCGGCGCCGAGTTCGGGCGAACCGAGTTGTGGCAGCGCGGGCAGGTGGCTTGCCCAGGTCTGCCATTGCGGTGCGACGCGAATCAACCTTGGGGGTTTGGGGATCCTTGTCGACACGATGTTCGCAAGAGTATAGTTCGCCGCTACTTGATGCTCTACCGCCCGGCGTGGGTGCGCCGCAGGGGAGCCCAACAGGAGGCGCAGGTGAAGACGATCACCAAGAAAGAGCTGGTCCATCGCATCGCCGAAAAAACCGGCGTCACCAAGGTCGTTGCCAAGGAAGTCATCCAGAGCTTCCTGAACTCGATCATCGAAGAACTGGCGGACGGCAACCGGCTGGAGTTCCGCGAGTTCGGGGTCTTCGAGTCGCGCGAACGCGCGGCGCGATTGGCCCAGAACCCGCGCACGCTCGAGAAGGTGCCGGTGCCTGCCAAGCGCATCGTCAAGTTCAAGGTCGGTCGCTTGATGCGCAAGAAGGTCGCCGGTGAGGATGTCGGCGACCTGACGCTCGATGACGACGATGATGAGCGTCCGGCACCGCGCCGCCGAGCCGCCGATGGCGGCAACGAAGCGCAGGGCATGGCCTGAGACGCGGTTGGGCCGGGGGCCACGGCGCGGGCGACCCGCTCGAGCCCCGCTTCACTTGAGGCGCTGCAGCGCTTGTTCGAGGTCGCGGATCTGGTCGTCGAGGTCCTCGATGCCGACCGACAGCCGGATCAAGCCGTCGCCGAGCCCGGCGCGTCGCCGGTCGGCTGCCGGGATCGACGCGTGCGTCATCGACGCCGGATGATCGACGAGGCTCTCGACGCCGCCGAGGCTCTCGGCGAGCGAGAACACGCGCAGCGACGAACAGACCTTCTTCGCCTGCGCCACGCTGGCCTTCAGTTCGACCGACACCATGCCGCCGCCGGCGCGCATCTGCTGCTTCGCCAGCTTGTGGTTCGGGTGGCTGGCCAGGCCTGGGTAGAAGACGCGCGCGACCTTGCGGTGCCGTTCGAGCCACTGGGCGACCTGCAGCGCGTTGGCGCAGTGCCGCTCCATGCGCACGTGCAGCGTCTTGGTGCCGCGCAGCACGAGGAAGCAGTCCATTGGCCCCGGCGTACCACCGCACGAGTTCTGGAAGTGCCGCAGCTTGACCAGCAGGTCGTCGTCGTTGCAGACCAGCACGCCGCCGACGACGTCGCTGTGGCCGCCGAGGTACTTCGTCGTCGAGTGCGCGACGATGTCGCAGCCGAGCGCGAGCGGGTTCTGCAGGTAAGGAGTGGCGAAGGTGTTGTCCGCCATCGTCAGCACGCCGCGGCGGCGGCAGATCTTGGCGATCGCCGCGAGGTCGTTGCAGCGCAGCAGCGGGTTGGTCGGCGTCTCCAGCATGACGAGCCGCGTCTCGGCTCGGAACGCCGCGTGCAACTGGTCGAGGTCGGTGAGGTCGACGAACGTCGTGGTGATGCCGAACTTGTCGTAGAACGTGCGCAACAGCCGGTAGGTGCCGCCGTAGAGATCGTTGCCGGCGATGACGTGGTCGCCCGCGCGCAGCGTGTTGAGCACGCAGTGGATGGCGGCCATGCCGCTGGCGAAGGCGAGGCCGTGGCGGCCACCTTCGAGCGCGGCGAGGTTCTGTTCGAGCGCCGTGCGCGTCGGGTTGTGCGAGCGTGAGTAGTCGTAGCCTTTGGTCTTGGCCGGCGCCTCCTGCACGTAGGTGCTGGTGAGGTAGACCGGGGTCATGATGGCGCCGGTGGTGGGGTCGGGGACTTGGCCGGCGTGGATCGCCAGGGTGCCAAAACCAGGCTTGGAGTCGCGCTTCATTCGGCGGCGGAGTTTACAAGTCGGCGCGCGCGTGCAACATGCTGCGCCCGATGTCCGCAGATCCCGCCCCGCGCAGCCCGTTCGATCTCGACGCGCTCGAGTTTCACGTCGTGCGCGCCATGCTCACCGAACGGCTGGTCACGCCGCTCGGTCGCACCGCGGTCGACGCCCTGGCGCCGGCCGAGAGCGAGGTGGTGGTGCAGCAGCGGCTCGCTGCCGTCGCCGAGTTGGCGGCCCGCATCGATCGCAACATCGAACTGCCGCTGACCGGCGCCGTCGAGGTGCGCTCGTGGCTGCCAGCGTTCTCGAATTCCGAGCACTCGTTGTTGCCGCGCGAGCTCGCCGACCTGAAGCGGCTGTTGCGCGCGGCGGAGCGTTGCCGCCGCTGGCTCGCGGCGGGCGGCGAGGTGCTGGCGCAGTTCGCCGGCGTGGTCGACGACCTGCAGGATCTCGTCGACGAGTTGGAGCAGATCGTCGACGACCGGGGCGAAGTGCTCGACAGCGCGTCGGCGAAGCTCGCCGGCATCCGTGCCGCCATCGACAACGCCCGGCACGGCGTCGATACGGCGATGGCGCGGGTGCTGGCCAACGGCGAGTTGGTGAAGTGCCTGCAGTCGGTGGAGCCCGCCTGGCGGCACGGTCGGCCGGTGCTGCAGGTGAAGACCGAGTTCCGGCACAAGGTCGCCGGCGTCATGCACGATCGCAGCACCTCGGGGGCGACCCTGTTCGTCGAGCCCGAACTGGTCGTCGAGGCCGCCAACCGGTTGTCCGATGCGCTGTCGGCAGAACGCCACGAGGTCACGGTCGTGCTCGCCGACGCGGCGCGCGGGCTGCGTCGCTATGCCGCGCAGATCGGACCTGCGGTCGAGTTCGTCGCCGCGGCCGACCTGCTGCAGGCGAAGGCTCGCCTCGTGCGCTTCGATGGCTACACGGTGCCTCGGGTCGTCGATGGTGGCACCCTGCGGCTCGCCGGGGCGAGGCATCCTCTGCTGTTGCGTCGCCGCCAGGAGGTCGAGATCGTGGCGCTCGACCTGGCCCTCGGGGATCCACACCACCTGCTCGTCGTCACCGGGCCGAACACCGGCGGCAAGACGGTCGTGCTGAAGACCGTCGGCTTGCTGGCGGCGATGGCGATCAGCGGCGTGCCGGTCCCGGCTGCCGAAGGCGCGCAGGTGCCGTTCCTGACCGCGATCCAGGTCGACATCGGCGACGAGCAGGCGATCGCCCAGAACCTGTCGACCTTCTCCGCGCACGTGCAGCGCATGGCGCGTTGCCTTCGGCACGCCTCACCCCGTGCGCTCGTCCTGCTCGATGAACTCGGCGCCGGCACCGACCCGGAGGAAGGCGCCGTGCTCGGTTACGCGGTGCTCGAGGCGCTGCTGGCGGCGGGGGCCTTCGCCGTGGTGACCACGCATCTCGGCCGGCTGAAAGACTTCGCCTACCAGCACCGCGGTGCGGAGAACGGCTCGATGGCATTCGACGGCGTCACGCTGCGACCGCTCTACCGGCTCGACCTCGGCATCCCTGGCAACAGCCACGCGCTCGACATCGCGGCCCGCGTCGGCATGCCGGCGGGAATCGTCGCCCGCGCCCGAGAGCTGCTCGGCAAGATCGACCATACGCTCGACCACCTGATCGAGCGCGTGCAGGTGGCGCGGCGCGACGCCGAGGCCGATCGCCGGCGCACCGCCGATTTGTCGCGAGTGGTCGAGGAACAGAAGGCAGCGGTCGAAGGCAAGCTCGCCGAGGCCGTGCGCAAGGAGACCTGGCTGCAGGAGGAAGCGGACGGTCTGGTCGAGTCCGAGCTGCGGCGAGCGCAGGTGGTGTTGCAGGAGGGCTTGACCCAGCTCTGCAACGCGCCGGGGCCCCATGGCGACCGGGCTCGGGCGCTCAAGCTCGTCGTCGACGGCTTGCTGCGGCAGGCGGCGCTGCATCGGCGGCGCATGGCGTTCTGCCACGCCCTGCGCAAAGGCGACATGGTCTACCTGCCGCGGTGGGCCAGGACCTGCGCCGTCGCCAAGGTGGACAAGGTGCGGGAGCTGGTCACGGTCGACTATGGCAAGGTGAAGATGGAGGTGCCGTTCGAAGACGTCTCCTGGCTGCAGCCGTTGGGGGCGTGAACTGCAAGCGCCACTCGCGAGCACCTTGCGGTATTCGGCGCGGCGGCTAGGCTTCGCCCGCCGCGGTCGCCTCGCCGTGGCTCGTCCCGGCCCCATGCCGCATGTCCTGATCGCAGACAACGACCGCGCCGTCAGCTCGCTGCTCGGCGAAGTGCTCGTGCGCCTCGGTTTCTCGGTCGCCTACGCCTACGACGGCGAGCAGGCCCTGGCGATGGCGCGCGATCCTGCCGTCGGCGCGCTGGTCTGCGACCTCGACATGCCGCGCGCTTCCGGGGTCGAGGTCTTGGAGGCGCTGCGCGATCTGCCAGCGCCGCCGGCGACCATTGTCGTCTCCGGCTACTTGGACGCCGGCATCGAGCAGCGGCTCGGTTGCTTGCCGTTCGTGCGTGGCCAGCTGCGCAAGCCCTTCGACCTGCTGGGCTTCGCCCGCCAGGTCGCCGAGTTGGCCGGCGCTCCGCAAGGGCGGGACACGGCGCGCACGGCCGCCGCTTCCTAGCCGGGGGTCACCGGCCGCGGTGGCTGGCATGCCTGGTGGCCGGCCGCCGACTCGGTCGACTCGCCGGCACAGCTCCTGGGCACTTCCTGCACCGTGCTTGCACCATGCTTCGCCAAAAACTCCGGACCGACCTTGAACTGGGGGAGGGCCTCGGTATCTTCCTTCCTCCTTTCTGCAGCAGCTACCCGCTAGCGTAGCTCAACTGGTAGAGCACCTGATTTGTAATCTGGAGGTTGTGGGTTCAAGTCCCATCGCTAGCTCCAGAGCCGATCAGGGCCGTCTCCGCCGGTAGGGTTGGCGAACTGGAGTTGCTTCGGAGAGGACGCGCGCACGGCAACGTCGGGCGGATACCAAAGCGGCCAAATGGACCAGACTGTAAATCTGGCGGCTCAGCCTTCGCAGGTTCGAATCCTGCTCCGCCCACCAGGTCTCCCACGAGGTTCGCAGGTTCCTCGTGGCGTTCGCGCGAACTGACAACTCGGTTTCCTCGTCTCCGCGGCAGCCGCCGGAGCTCTTTGCCGGTTCGCCGGTCGAGCGCTGGTGACGGTCGTGGCAGCGAGGCGCCAGCGGGTGTAGCTCAATGGTAGAGCTCCAGCCTTCCAAGCTGGTGGTGAGGGTTCGATTCCCTTCACCCGCTCCAGGCTGCCTCTGCACGGCTTCACGCTCGCTTCTGTTCTCTTCTGCTCGTCTGCGATGGTGCCTGCTCGCTCCTGGCGGGGCGCACGTTCTTTCTTCTCCTCTTCGTTCGCTGCTATAGCTCAGCTGGTAGAGCACCTCCTTGGTAAGGAGGAGGTCGTGGGTTCAAGTCCCGCTAGCAGCTCCAACTTCTGCATCCCTTAGTTTGCTGGGGCCGTTGCGCCCCGAGTTCGAGAGCCCATGGCCAAGGAAACCTTCACGAGAACCAAGCCCCACGTGAACGTGGGGACGATCGGGCACGTTGCCCACGGCAAGACCACGACGACGGCGGCCATCACCTACACGCTCGCTGCGGTGGGCATGGCCAAGTACAAGGAGTACGCCGCTGTCGCCAAGGGCGGCACCGTCCGCGATGCCACCCGCGTCGTGACGATCTCCGCGGCCCACGTCGAGTACGAGACGAAGAACCGTCACTACGCTCACGTCGACTGCCCCGGCCACGCCGACTACGTGAAGAACATGATCACGGGTGCCGCCCAGATGGACGGCGCCATCCTGGTCGTGGCGGCGGACGACGGCCCCATGCCGCAGACCAAGGAGCACGTGCTGCTCGCCCGCCAGGTCGGCGTGCCGGCGATCGTCTGCTACCTGAACAAGTGCGACCTCGTCGACGATGCCGAGCTGCTCGACCTCGTCGAGATGGAGATCCGCGAGCTGCTCAACAAGTACGAGTACCCTGGTGACACCGCCAAGGTCGTGCGCGGCGCGTCGTTCAAGGCCCTGCAGACGCAGAGCCCGGGTCCGGACAACCCCGACAGCAAGTGCATCTTCGAGCTGATGGACGCGATCGACGCCGCCATCCCGGAGCCTCAGCGTGAGGTCGACAAGACCTTCCTGATGCCGGTCGAGGACGTGTTCTCGATCGAAGGTCGTGGCACGGTCGCCACGGGCCGCGTCGAGCGCGGGCGTGTCAAGGTCGGCGAGGCTGTCGAGATCGTCGGCATCCGCGAGACCCGCAACACGACCGTCACCGGCGTCGAGATGTTCCAGAAGACCCTCGACGAAGGCATCGCCGGCGACAACGTCGGTCTGCTGCTGCGTGGCCTCAAGAAGGAGGACATCGAGCGCGGCATGGTGCTCGCCCAGCCGAAGACGGTGACCCCGCACACCAAGTTCCAGGCCCAGGTCTACGCCCTGACCAAGGAAGAAGGTGGTCGCCACACGCCGTTCATGAACGGCTACCGCCCGCAGTTCTACTTCCGCACGACGGACGTGACTGGCACGGCCAAGCTGGTCGGCGCCGAGATGTGCATGCCCGGCGACAACGTCGAGATCGAGGTCGAGCTGATCACCCCGATCGCGATGGACGAGCACCAGCGGTTCGCCATCCGTGAAGGTGGCCGCACGGTCGGTGCCGGCCGCGTGACCAAGATCCTCGCCTGATCGCAGGTGTTGCCGGCCCGCACGGGCCGGCGAGACGGCGCCTGGGTGACCAGGCGCTGGGCCGCGGGTGACCGCGGTGCACAGGGCAGTAGCTCAATTGGTAGAGCTGTCGATTCCAAATCGACCGGTTGAGGGTTCGATTCCTTCCTGCCCTGCCATATCCGTAGCAGTGCTCCCGCCGCCGGTGCTCGAGGGCTCCGGACGGGGGCCGTTCAAGTGCCGCCGCGATGCGCTGCGGCAGCGGGCCGTGGCGCCGAGGCGCTGCGGCCCGTAGTGTTTCGCCCCCGTTGTTTCGTCTGCGGTCCGTGGTGCTGCTCAAGTTTCGGTCGCGCGACCGAGTGGGCCTGACCTCGACCGAGGAGAATGGAATCGTGACTGCTCACTCCATGCATGGCCGCTACGCGCGCATGTTCGCCTTCTGGGCGTTGCTGGCGTTCGTTGCCTATGGTTGCTTCAAGGGCGATGGTCTCGCTGACCGCATCGCTTCCTGGATGGGGGATGCCGACCGGACCTTCATCGATCCGTTCCCGATCTTGAAGACGCTGAAGGCGTCAACCTGCATCGCCATCGGCGTGCTCGCGGCGACGGCCTTCGTGATCATGAGCGTCCTCAACCGGCCGCGTATTGCCAACGTGCTGACCGAGGCCGAGGTCGAGTTGACCAAGGTCACATGGCCGTCCTGGGCCGAAGCCTGGCAGGGCACGATCGCGGTCGTCGTCATGGTGCTCGTGTTGTTCGTGTTCCTCACGATCTGCGACTGGCTGCTGGTCCGGGCGTGGCTGTTGCTGGTTGCTGGGGGGGTGGGCTGATGGCTCTGGACTGGTACTTCCTCCGCATCCAGGTGGGGCGCGAGGACCGCATTCGCGAGAGCATGGTGCGCCGCCTGAAGCAGGCCGGCATCGAGCATCTCGTGCCGCAGATCGTCGTGCCCACCGAGACCATCGCCGACCACCGGCAGGGCAAAAAGACCGTCAAGCGGCGCAAGCTCTATCCGGGCTACCTGATGGTGCAGATGGACCTCAGCGACGAGGTCTGGTTCGCACTGCGCGAGACCCCCGGCTTCGGCGACTTCGTCGGTGGCCACGCGCAGCCGACTCCGGCCAGAGGCGAGGACGTCGAGAAGGTGCTGGCCCACATGGATGCCAGCAAGGACCAGCCAAAGGCCGCGATCACGTTCAAGAAGGGTGATCGGGTCAAGATCAAGACCGGCGCCTTCGAGAACACCGATGCCGTCGTCGAAGAGGTGCACGCCGAGAAGGGCACGCTGGACGTCTCGGTCAACTTCTTCGGGCGTCCGACCCCACTTTCGCTCGGATATTGGGAAGTCGAGTTGATTTAGTCGCTCGCTTCTGCTTGAATCTTCGCCCCCTGTTGGG
>JAEUHT010000062.1 GCA_016793265.1 Planctomycetota bacterium | reverse complement strand
GATGCGCGACTCGGCGGAGCTGAGGTTCTCGACCTGGATGGCCAGGTTGTTGATCGTGCTGCCGAGGCGGTTCTGCACCGCGCCGAGCGAACCACGCAGCGAGCTGATGGTGTTGATCGCGGCGTCGATGTTGGTGATCGCGGTGGTCGAGCTGCCGCCCGAGCCGATGTCGAGCGACTGCAGCGACAGCGACGTGCTCAGCGCCGGGCTCAGCGCCACCGCGAGCGTGTCGATGCCGGCGGTGGTGCCGAAGCCGACCTGGAAGCTGACCGAGCTGGAGCTGCCGTCGAGCAGCTTGATGCCGTTGAACTCGGTCGAGCTGCCGATGCGGTTGACCTCGTTGATGAGGCTGGCGAATTCCTCGTCGAGGGTGTCCTTGTCCTGGTTGCTGACCGAGCCGTTGCTCGATTGCACCGCGAGCTCACGCAGGCGGATCAGGATCGAGCTGACCTCGTTGAGCGCGCCTTCGGCCGTCTGCACGAAGGAGATGCCGTCGTTGGCGTTGCGCTTGGCCTGTTCGAGCGAGCGCACCTGGGAGCGCAGCCGCTCCGAGATGGCGAGGCCGGCGGCGTCGTCGGCGGCGGTCGAGATGCGCAGGCCGGTCGACAGGCGCCGGTAGTTGTTGCTCAACCGGTCGGTGACGGAAGAGAGGTTCCTCTGCGCGTTGATGGACGTGACGTTCGTGTTGACTCTGAGACCCATGATTCCCCGATGCGGTAGTTTGCCCGGAAGTGACTTGTGACTTCTGGGCCATGGTCCGGCGGGGGTGTCGCGACCTTGAGCCCGAGTCGGGAAGACAGGCCGGAAAGTCGACGATTTTCGGCGACTGCCCAAAAGGTCGACGCCCGTACGTGCCGAAAAGCCCCATGGCAAGGTGATCAACGGCTCACGGCGATGACGTGGCCGGGCTTGCCGCGAAACAAGACAGCCAAGGCCATGAAGAACCTGACTTTCCCCGGTCTCCCCCGTGTCCTGATCGTCGACGACGAAGACGGCGTGCGTGAGGGTCTGCGCACCATGCTGCAGAAGGAAGGTCTGCACGTGGAGACGGCGGGTACCGCCGAGGAGGGCCTGCGCCGCCTCGACAACCGCAGCTTCGACCTCGTCTTCCTCGACCTGCACCTGCCCGGCGCCGACGGCCTGTCGACCCTGGCGAAGTTCCGCCGCGGCACGCCGCCGGCCGACATCGTCGTGCTGACCGGCTACGGCACCGTCAGCAACACCGTCGAGGCCATGCGCAAAGGCGCCAGCGACGTCATCGAGAAGCCGTTCGCCGGCGACCGCATCCTGGCCGTCGTGCGGCGTGTGCTGGAGACGCGCCAGCTGAAGAACGAGCTGACCTGGCTGCAGGACCGTGTGCGTGAGCTGACGGCGACCGAGCTGGTCGGCCTGTCGACCGGCATCCGCGAGGTGCAGACCCGCATCGACCAGGTGGCGCACGCTCCCGATACGACCGTGCTGATCACCGGCCAGAGCGGCACCGGCAAGGAGCTGGTCGCCCGCTGCGTGCACGAGCGCAGCGCGCGCCGCCACGGCCCGTTCGTCGCCATCAACTGCGCGGCGCTGACCGAGGCGCTGCTCGAAGCCGAGCTGTTCGGCTACGAGCCGGGCGCCTTCACCGGTGCGGCGCGCGAGGGCAAGGACGGCCTGTTCGCGGTCGCCGCCGGCGGCACGCTGTTCCTCGACGAGATCGGCGAGATGGAGCCGACCCTGCAGGCCAAGCTGCTGCGTGTGCTGCAGGAGCGCACCTTCCGCCGCGTCGGCGGCGTGCAGGACGTGCCGGCCGACGTGCGCATCATCGCCAGCACCAACCGCGACCTGCGCCAGATGGTGCAGGGCGGCCGCTTCCGCGAAGACCTCTTCTACCGCCTCAACGTGATGTCGGTGCACGTGCCGCCGCTGCGCGAACGCGCCGCCGACGTGCCGCTGCTGTCGCACTTCTTCCTCGACCAGATCGGCCGCCAGATGGGCAAGGCGCTCAGCGGCTTCACCGAGGAGGCGATGGAGACGCTGACCGAGTACACGTGGCCCGGCAACGTGCGCGAGCTGCGCAACGCGATCGAGCACGCCTGCATCGTCTGCCCGAGCGGCATGATCGACGAGATCCACCTGCCGAAGTTCACCGGCGGCAGCCCCGACGGCAGCGACGAGATCGACCGCACCTCGCTGGTGCTCGACGGCCCGGACCGTTCGATCCGCGCGCTGGAGTCGCAGCTGGTCGCCCGCGTGCTCGAAGACACCGCCTGGAACATCAGCCGCGCCGCGGCGATCCTCGGCATCAACCGCACCACGCTCTACAACAAGATCCGCGCCTACGACCTCGGGCGGCGTCCTGGCCGCAGCAAGGTGATGGTGTGAACCACGTCGCCACCGATCGCCTGCCGGGCATCCTCGGCCACGAGCTGCGCAACCCGCTGGCCTCGGCGGTGACCGCAGTGATGCTGGTGCGCGACATGGTCGACGACGCCGACCCGCGCGCCGCCGTGCTCGACGGGGCCATGCGCGACCTCGATCGCATGACCGAGCTGATCGATGGTTGGCTGGCGATGGCGCGCGACGCGGTGATCAGCCGCCGCCGCCTCGACGTCGACGAGCTGCTGCGCGCCGTCGCCTCGCGCCACGGCGCCGAGGTCATCGCCTGTCCCGAGCACCTGGTGCTCGACGGCAACCAGTCGCTGCTCGAACGGGCGCTCGACAACCTCTGCGACAACGCCCGCAAGGCCGGCGCCCGCCACGTGCGCATCGCCGTGCAGGAGCTCGACGGCGACCTGCAGATCCACGTCGAGGACGATGGTTGCGGGGTCGCCGCCGAGGACGTCAACCGCGTCTTCGCCGCCGGCTGGTCGACGCGCGGCGGCGCCGGCCTCGGGCTGCACGCCGTCGCCGCCACCGTCGCCGCCCACCGCGGCCACGTGCGCTGCGTGCCCTTGTCGCGCGGCACCCGCTTCACCCTGACCCTGCCGCAGAGCGCGACGCGCGCCGCCACGGCATGAAGTGCCTCCTGGTCGACGACGAGCCGGGCATCCGCGAGGGCCTGGCCGCGCTGCTGCGCCGCAAGGGCCACGACGTCGCCACCGCCGCCGACAACGCCGCGGCGCGCGCGGCCCTGGCGACGGCCAGCTTCGACGTCGTCGTCACCGACTGGCGGCTGCCCGACGGCTTCGCCGCCGGTTTCCTCACCACCTGCTCCTGCCCGGTCGTCGCCATGAGCGGCCACCCGGAGGAGGTCGCCGCGCTGCCGCCGGTGCAGCAGGTGTTGGCCAAGCCGGTGCGGCCGGCGCGGCTGATCGAAGTGATCGAAGCGCTGGCCACCACCACCGCCGCTGCCGCCCCGGTGGCGACCGCCGACGCCGCGCTGCCGCTCGACGTGCGCGAGGTCGTCGACGACCTGCTGCGTCAGTTGCCGGCCGCGGCCACGGTGGAGATCGAGGACGACGGCAGCTTCGTGCGCGTGGTCGCCCTGTTGCCCGAGCCCGTGGCCTGCCGGCCGGTGCCGCGCGGCGGCGACGTGCGTTGGTCGCGGGCAGCCGCCGCGACGCGGCTCGAACTGCGGCTGTGTCGCGATGGCCGCCCCGACGCCAGTGTACCGGCGGTTGCTGCCGGCCAGCCGTGGCCCGAGGCGGCCGAGCTCGCCGTCGACTTCCACGACACCGGGCTCGACGAACGGGGCCTGCTCGGTGAGCTCGCCGCCGCCCGCGCTGCCCGCGCCGCCGGCCGCACCGTGCACTTCCTCAACGTGCCGGCCCGGCTGCGTTCGTGGGCAACGAGTCAGGGAAGAGCCCATGACATGCCGATGAAGGCGACGGTCGGTCCCCGCCTGTCGGCGGAACTTGCCGACCTCTGGAGTCCCTCGTGAGCGAACACACCCCGGAAACGACGGCGGCCGAGACCAAGACCGAGACCGGCGCGGCGCCACCGGCCACCAACGCCGAGCCGCTCAGCGGCCTGATGGCGGGTGGTGAGCAGGTGCAGGGCAAGGCCGGCCGTGACCTCGACACCGAGGCGCTGCGGGCCGCCGAGGCGGCGATCGCCGAAGGCGAACGGGCGCTCGCCAACGCGCGTGCGCAGCTGCAGCAGGACAAGACCGCCGCGCTGGCGAAGCCCGGCAACCGCGGCCGCGAGCTGCTGCTGCGCGGCCTGCTGGTGTTCAACGTCGTCGCCATGGTGATCGTCGCGCTGCTGCCGGCGCCGACCACGAAGCCGGTGACGCCGGCCACGCCGCCGGCGCCGACGACCACGTCGCCGACGGCCACGCCGCCGGCGCCCACCTACCGCGAGCCGTTCAATCAGGCGGTCGCCGCGGCCGAGCGCCGCGAGTTCGCGCGGGCGGTGGCGATCCTCGACGGCTACCTCGCCGATTCGCCGCGCCTCATGCCCGGGGAGCAGCTCGAAGTGCTCAACGCGCTGGCCTACTACGCGAGCCGCAACGGCGACGTCAAGCGCGCCGAGGACTACCGCCGCCGCGCCGACTCGCTCGAGAAGCGCCACTCGTTGCCCGAGGACCTGGTGGCGCAGGCCAAGGCCGCGCTCGAGAACGGCGACCAGGAGTCGCTGCGACGCACCTGGGCGCGCTTCCTGCTGCAGCAGCGGCAGATCCCGAGCTGGCTCTACAAGCACGTGGCCGAGGCCTATCTGCAGCTCGGCGACAGCTACCGCGCCGAAGCCGCGACCGCGGCCGAACGCGAACGCATCGCCGAACTCGAGGCGCTCGACGCCCGGCTGCGCGAGCAGCTGCTGAAGGACGCCAAGGAGAGCCACAAGTGAGCTTCGCCGCCGCGTTCCTGCCGCTGTTGCTGGCGCTGGCGCCCCAGGGCGGCGACGGCATCTTCGCCGTCTCGCGCGAGACCCTGGCCGATGGCCAGCTGCAGGTGACCGTCGCCGCCGACGTCACCGCCGTCGATTGCCTGCTGGCGCTGAAGCAGCTCGCCGCAGCGGTCAACTGGAACATCGACTTCGAGACCACGCCGCTCGAGAACGACCTGCGCTTCGCCACCGTCAACCTGTTCCTGACCGGGCAGGATCCGCGCATGGTGGCGCAGCTCATCGCGGTCGCCGGCGGTGCCGATTGTGTGTTCGACGCCGCGCTGCCGGCCGAGGGCGCGCGGCCGACGCTGCACGTGGTGCGCACGCCGAGCGCCGAGACCGAGTCCGGGCGGCAGCGGCTGCGGGCCCTCGCCGGACAGTGGTATCGCTCGTTCCTGCGCGACGAGCTGCAGTACGAACCGCTGGTGCAGCGGGAATCGGTGCAGGTGCGCATGAACCTCGGCGAGATGCTGGTCGAGAGCGGCGACCTCGACTCGGCGATCGTGTGCTTCAACGACGTCTACGAGCGGCGGCCGAACGAGTTCGCGGCGCAGGCGGTGCTGAAGGTCGGCGAGTGCCACCTCGACCTCGCCTTGGCGGCGACCGACCGGCAGCGCCAGCGCAGCGAGTACCAGCAGGCGGAACAGTGGGCGCGCCGCATCTTCGAGCGCAGCCCGACCGCACCCGAGGTGACCCCGGCGACGATCCTGCTCGGCCGCGCCCTGATCGGCCAGGCCATGACCGAGGCCAAGCCGGAGCTGGTCAAGAAGCAGGCCGAACGCTGCCAGACGGAGCTCAACGCCCGCGTGCTGCGGCTGCTCGACTCGGTGGAGATGCTGGACGTCTGGCTGCTGACCGGACAGGCGCAGTTCCTGATGGAGCGCGCGGACCGGGTGCAGGAGACGATGCTGACGCTGCGCGAGTCACCGTACTTCGACGACATGTCGCCGCGGCAGTTCCTCGACTATCACTTCCTGCTCGGCTACGGCGCCGTCGGCCAGGACAAGCCCGAGCTGGCGATGCGCGCGCTCGAGTGGTTCCTGATCAACGCCGAGAACGACCGCCGTTCGGGCCTCGCCTACGTGCTGCTGGCCGAGTCCTACATGGCGCTCGGCCGCTTCGTGCAGGCGCGCGCCGCCAGCGTCGAGGCCCGCACCCGCTACCTCGGCACCATGGCCGCCGATTGGCGCGAACGCACGTTGAAGGTCTGGGCCCGCGCGGCGCTGGCGCTCGGCGAGAAGGAGAAGGCGTTCGAGGAGCTCGAGCGGCTGGTGCTCAGCGGCGAAGAACCGGAGCTGTCGTTGTTCCTCGCCGACCAGATGTTCGGCGATCGTCAGTGGCAGCGGGCGATGGCGGTGGTACGGCCGCTGCTCGACCGTGACGACAACATCGGCGACCAGGCGCGCTTCAAGACCGTGGCGGCGCTCTACGAACAGGCCGTCGCCAGCAACTATCTGGATGACTTCCCGAAGCAGGCGAGCCGCATCGCGCCGTTGATCCACTCGGTGGACCTGCGCCGCCGGGCCGCCGAGTTGATCGGCGACGCCTATACCAAGCTGAACAAGCTCGAGAACGCCGCGGACGCCTACCGGGGGATCCTGCGATGAGGTGGCTGCCTTCGTGGTCGGCGCTGTTGCTGGTCGCGGTCGGTGCCGTGGCCCAGGAGCTGCCGACGGACCCGCAGACCGAGCTGCTGCGCGCGGAACGTGCCCGCACGCAGAGCCAGGCCGACGCCGCGCACCTGCTCGACCTGCGCCTGCGCCACGACCTCGGCATCGGCAGCGCCAGCGACGAGGTCGACTCGCTCTACCGCGCGGAGGCGCCGGTCGGCAGCGAGCAGATGGCGCGCATGCAGCAGGAGTTCAACGACACCGCCGCCCAGCGGGACCGGCTGATGCTCGAGTACGACAAGCTGCACAAGGCGGTCGAACAGCTGCTCGCGGACGCCGAAGCGCGCGCCCGCCAGAACGAAGAACGGCCCTACGTCGTCGTGCCGGTCGTCGGCAGCGCCCAGGCCCGCCGCGAACTGCCGCCGACGACCACCACCGGAGGCACGGCGGGCACGCCGCCGCCGGCACCGGCCGGCGAGTCCGCGCCAACGCTGCGGCCGGCCGACCCGCTGGGTCCGGCGCTCGCCGTCGACCCGCTGCGCGCCCAGATCCACGGTTCGCTGGACCACGCCCGCGTCGCCCAGTCGCTGTTCAAGGTCGGTCGCGAGAAGGTCGAGATCGCCGCCACGCTGCGCGCGCAGGGCCGCGCCGACCTCGCCAAGGAGTTCGACGACCGCGGTCGTGACCACCTGCTGCGCGCGCTCGACGAGCTCGCGCCCGTGGTCAAGGACAAGCAGGCGCCGCTCGAGGCGATGTTCTGCCTCGGCCGCTGCCGCGAGCTGTTGTTCCGCTACAGCGAGCGCCACGAGGGCCTGTCCCTGCTGGCCTCGGCGCGCGACTACCAGCGGCGGGAACAGGAGGTGCGCGACGCCTTCCTCGCCATCACCATCCGCGACGTCAAGAAGGGCGCCGCCGCCGGTGGCGCCGATGCGCTCGGCACCTGGGGCCAGGCCGCGCAGGCGGCCATGGACCACTTCCGCTGGATCAACCTGCACGGCAACTACGACGCCACGGCGCGCATCGAGGCGCTGACCTGGCCAGGTGAGAAGCGACCGTGAGTGAAGACCGGGAACTGCTGCAACAGGGGTTCGACCAGTTCGTCGTCGTCGCCCGCGAGCTCGAGCGCAGCTACGGCGAGCTGAAGACGCGCGCCGCGGCGATCGACCTCGAGCTCAAGGAGACCAACCAGGCGCTGCTGGCGAGCCTGCGCGAGCGCGAGGCGACGTTCGCGGCGCTGCCGATCGGCCTGGTCGCCGTGCACGCCGGGGACCGCGTCACGCGCAACACCGAGGCCGAGCGCCTGGGCGCGGCCGCGGCCGCACACGGCCTCGACCTGGTCGAACAGGCCGAGGGTGAGGTCTGCTTCGGCGACATGCTGGTGCGGGTGCGGCGCGCGGCGCTGCCCGACGGGGTGTTGATCCTGCTCGAGGACCGGTCGCGCGTGCAGGCGTTGGAACAGCAGGTGCGGCGGCTCGACCGCCTCGCCGGCTTGTCCGAGCTCGCGCTCGGCATCGCCCACGAGATCAAGAACCCGCTCAACGGCGTGATGGGCTTCGCCGCGCTGCTCGAGCGTTGTGACGACGCCGCGACCATGCGGCGCTACGCCGGCAAGGTCGTGCAGGGCGTGCGCCAGGTCGATGCCATCGTGCGGGCGTTGCTCGGCTTCGCGCGGCCCGAACGGCAGCGGGCGCGCGCCGCCACGGTGCGCAGCATCGTCGACGAAGCTGCGCTCGCGGCCGGCCTGCCGGCGGCGCGGCTGCGGCTGCGCGGCGAATCCGGCGCCGCGGCCGACGCCGAAGCGCTCGTGCGGGTGCTGACCAACCTGTTCCAGAACGCCATCGAGGCGGCCCCGCAGGTCACGATCCAGGTCGACGCCACCACGCGCGGCGGCCGGCTCGAGCTGCTCGTCGCCGACGACGGTCCGGGCGTGCCGGCCGAGGTCGGCCAGAAGGTGTTCGAGCCGTTCGTGTCGACCAAGGAACGCGGCACCGGCCTCGGCCTGCCGCTGTCGGTGCGGGTGCTCGACTACCTCGGCGGCGAGCTCGAACTGCTCAACGCCGGCCAGCCCGGGGCGCGGTTCCGCGTGCGGCTGCCGCTGCTCGCCAACACGGCGCCGGCCGCGGAGGTCTGCGCGTGACGCCGAGGGAACGGGTGCTGCTCGCCGACGACGAACCGTTGTCGCGCGAGTTCCTGCAGGAGGCGCTGCAGGCGTTCGGCTGTGAGGTCACCGCCGTGGTCGACGGCCGCGAGGCGATGCAGGCGCTCGAACGCGGCGGCTTCGACCTCGTCGTCACCGACCTCAAGATGCCGCACGCCGACGGCCTCGAGGTGCTGGCGCAGGCCAAGCGCCTCGACGCCGCGCTGCCGGTCGTGCTGGTCACCGCGCACGGCACCATGCACACCGCGGTGCAGGCGATGCGCAAGGGCGCCGACGACATCCTCGAGAAGCCCGTCGTGCTCGACGAGCTCGAGGTGCTGCTGACGCGCGTGCGGGATCGGCGGCGCCTGCTGCGCGAGAACACCTTCCTGCGCGCCGAGAGCGTCGCCGGCGAACTGGTCGCCGCCTCGCCGGCGATGCAGACGATCGTCGACCTCGTGCAGCGGGTGGCACCGAGCCGCGCCGCGGTGCTGGTGCACGGCGAGAGCGGCACCGGCAAGGAACGGGTCGCGACGCTGGTGCACAAGAGCAGCGACCGCCGCGACGGGCCGTTCGTCAAGCTCAACTGCGCGGCGATCCCCGAGGCCTTGCTGGAGAGCGAGCTGTTCGGCCACGAGGCCGGCGCGTTCACCGGCGCCAACCGGCGCCGCGAGGGCCGCTTCGAGCTCGCCGACGGCGGCACTCTGTTCCTCGACGAGATCGGCGAGATGTCGCCGGCGATGCAGGCCAAGCTGCTGCGCGTGCTGCAGGAAGGCGAGTTCGAACGCGTCGGCGGCAACGCCACGATCCGCGTCGACGTGCGCATCGTCGCCGCCACCAACCGCGACCTCACCGCCGAGGTCGAGGCCGGCCGCTTCCGCGGCGACCTGCTCTGGCGGCTCAACGTGGTGCCGATCGTGCTGCCGCCGCTGCGCGACCGCAGCGACGAGATCGTGCCGCTGGCCCGTCATTTCCTGCGCCCGGGCCTGACGCTCGCCGCCGACGCCGAACAGGCGCTGCGCGAATGGTCTTGGCCGGGCAACGTGCGCGAGCTGCAGAACCTGGTGCAGCGCGTCGGCCTGTTCTGCGAAGGCGGGGTCGTCACCGGCGAGATGGTGCGGCAGTGGTTGCAGCCGTCGCCGCGCCGCGCCGAGCCGACCGTCGTGCTGACGCCGCAAGACCCCTACTCGGCGCTCGTCGGCCGGCCGCTGGCCGTGGTCGAACACGAGCTGGTGCGCCGCACGCTGGCCCACAACGCCGGCAACCGCACGCGCACCGCCGAGATGCTCGGCATCGGCGTGCGCACGCTGTTCAACAAGCTGCAGGGCGCCACGCCGCCCGTCACCGAACCGCGGACCTCGTGATGGACGGCGTCGCCCCCCGCCGCGCGCCGATGCCGCGCGGGCCGCTGTCCGGCCGCCGCACGCCGCTGCGGCGCGCGCTGGCGATGCTCTGCGGCGCCGGCAATCGGCTGCTCGACCACCTGCCCGGCAGCCACTGGCTGCACCGCCGCATCCACCGCCGGCTCGAGTTCACCGCGCTCGACCTGCCGCTGCGCCCCGGCGCCATCGGCCTCGACGGCCTGCGCATCGCCTTCATCAGCGACGTGCACGCCGGCAGTTTCCTCGGCGTCGACGACCTGACGCGCCTGTTCGAACGGGTGCAGGCGACGGCGCCGGACCTGGTGCTGTTCGGCGGCGACCTGATCAACACCCGCGAACGCGAGATCCTGCTGTTCGAACGGCCGCTGCAAGTGCTGCGGCCGCGCTACGGCATGTTCGCGGTGCCGGGCAACCACGACCACTTCTTCGGCCCGGACATCGGGCTGTGGCGCGCGTTCCTCGAACGCTGCGGCGTGCGCGTGCTCGACAACGCCGGGGTGCGCATCGCACACGGCGGCGGCTCGTTGTGGCTCTGCGGCGTCGACGATCTCACCGAAGGCGCCCCCGACCTCGCCCGCGCGCTGCACGGCCGTCGTGAGCAGGAGCCGGCGATCCTGCTCAGCCACCACCCGGACTTCTTCTTCGAGGCGGCGGCGGTCGACGTCGACCTGCAGCTGTCGGGGCACACGCACGGCGGGCAGATCCGCCTCGGCGGGGTGGCGCCGATCCACCACAGCCGCTTCGGCTACGAACGCGGCTGGTTCGTCGCCAACGGCTGCAAGCTCTACGTCGGCCGCGGCGTCGGCGTGACGGTGTTGCCGCTGCGCATCGACGCCGCCCCGGAGATCCCGATCGTGACGGTGCGCAATCCGGTGCCGGCGGCGGCACCACGAATGCGTTCGGGGGCTGCTGTGCCGGCGGCTATGCTCGCCGCGCCCGATGCAGACCAGAGTGCACACCCTGCGCCGTTGCCGTGACCTCGGCGGCGGCTCGTTCGCGGTCGAGGTCGACGGCCCGATCCCGGCCAGTGAACCGGGCCAGTTCTACATGCTGCGCACGGAGAAGCGCTGGCCGGTGCAGCTGCCGCGGCCGTTCTCGATCTACGACCGCGCCGACGACGGCTCGTTCGGCAGCTTCCTGATCAAGCCGGTCGGCGAAGGTTCGCGTGCCTTGTGTGAACTGCGCCCCGGCGAGGGCATCGTGCTGAACGGGCCGCTCGGCCGCGCCTTCCCCGCCGACGTCGTGGACCCCGTCTGCATCGCCGGCGGCGTTGGGCTGGCGCCGTTCCTGCTGCTGGCCAAGCGGGCGCACCGCGCCGGCCGGCCGGTGCGGCTCCTGTTCGGTGGCCGCAACCGCGCCGCTCTGGCCGGCATCGACGACTTCGCCGCGATCACGCGCCTGTCGGCGTCGACCGACGACGGCAGCTACGGTTTCCACGGCATGGTCACGCAGCTGCTCGAACGCCTGCTCGCCGACGGTGTGGTCAAGGCGGGCGAGACGGTGTTCTGCTGCGGCCCCGACCCGATGATGCACGCGGTCGCCGCCTTGTGTGAGCAGCGCGGCCTGCGCTGCTTCCTGAGCCTGGAGACCTACATGGCCTGCGGCTACGGCGTCTGCAA
>JAEUHT010000297.1 GCA_016793265.1 Planctomycetota bacterium | reverse complement strand
GTGACCACAAACGCAACGAACGGGAGGGCCAAGCGCATCGGGGTGTCCTTGGCATTCAGGAGACAGCGGCCGAGGCGAGCCGGGTAGCCGGCACAGCATGCTGCAGGGAGCGCATCTGTCAACGGGTGTGGGTCTGCCGGTTCCGGCCCCGATTGAAACGGACCCGCCCCCCTGGTTCGCTCTTTGCTCCCTACTGCATCTACCGCCGGGTGTCGACGAACGGAAAGGCCGGCAGCTCTGCGAGGGAATACGCCTTCAGCGCCAAGGCGTCGATCTTGGCGAAGTCGCGGTTGCGGAACGCAGTCGCCAGGGATCGCGAGAGTCTGGCAGGCATCGAGGTGGGTTGTGGCACTCGAATCCGACGCAGGTACTGGGCCTGGAACCGAAGGTAGCCGCCTCGCATCTTGACCGCGTAGGACCAGATGAAGAACAGCGCCACCCGCGAGCTCAACAAGGCCCCGAGCACTTCCATGTCCCAGGTCTCGGAGGTTGCGAAGTAGAGGTTGTGGTGGGGATGGAAGCGCCCGGAATCGAGGGCGACCTGGTTGGCTCCGGCGATGTCCGGGATGAGCAGCTTCGGCTGCGAAACAAGCTCCGGGTAGACGCGGTCGATGGTGCGAAACCACGCCTTGGGGTTGGCCTTGGAGACATGCCTGGCGCGGATACCGCCTTCGTGGGCCAGCAGGTATCGCGCCAACCGTGGGTAGTCGCGCAAGTCCACGAGAGCACCTGATGGCTGGAAGGCATTGATCACGAAGCGTCGCGCGTCGCGGACCCGGCCTTGGTCAATGTCCTCGCGCATCACCAAGGGAACCAGACGATCGGGCTCGATGTCGACGTTCTCGTCGACGATGTAGATCTTGTCGTTGCCGGTGGCGACGCCAATGCCGATGCGTGACCGGCCATCGGCTTCGATGGTCTGAAAGCGAGCTTCCAAATCACGCAAGATCTTGAGGTGGCCAGGAGACGTGAGCGTCCACGGTTCGTCGCCGGAGAACCACGTGTCATATGGCGTCACGGCAACTCCGGCACGGACGAGCGAAGGGTCCTTCAGGACATCCCGCAGATCGGCGCACTCGCGCTCGCTGGCGGTGTCCAGTTTGGCAACGGCCACGGTCTTCTGAGCACCCTGTGTGAGGGCGAAGATCGCCGGGTAGGCGATCACCTCGGACTCGAATGGAGAAGCGGAGTGGAGATCAACGTAGGCACGAACCTGGAACCGCTTCGTGATGAGGTTCCGCAGGGGGGCGCCGTACTTGTTGAGGGTCCATCGATCTGCGCACACGAAGCTGAGCACCCCGTCAGGGCCCAGCAGGTTCAGGCCGTGTTCGATGAACGCGACGTAGAGGTCCGCCCGGTCGTAGATGGAGGCGAATCGATCGCGGTACTCGCACTGCAGCCGCGGGGCAATCTGCTCGATGCGCACGTACGGAGGGTTGCCGACGACCGCGCCGAATCGTGCACCTTGCGAAGCGAGCAGGAAGTCCCCTTCGCGGACCCAAGTGCTGGCCAGGGATTCGGCAATGTCTGCCGCGCAACCGCTGGCGATCAGGGTGTCCCGGACGACCTTCCTGCTGGCGGCGACGTGAGCCGGGTCGATGTCGTAGGCGACGATCACCTCGGTCAGCTTGCTGAGCTTGCGCCTCCGCCGGCGCGCAGACCGCACCAATCGTCCAACTGCTGCCTGTAGGAACGCCCCGTGGCCACAGGCCGGCTCCAGCAGTGGCACCGAAGCGAGGTCACGATCGCTGGTGTAGCCCGCCAGGTCGAGGATCAGGTCGACAACATGCGGCTTGGTCAGGACGACGCCGTGGGTCTCGCCGGAAGTACGAGTGCCGTAGTCGTAAGCGTCCCGCGGGACGGCGATGGGCCAGTTCAGCTTGAGTTGGGTCACGCCTTCCTGCTCATGGCGACGTGGGTTGCGATGGTGCCCGCAAATGCAAGTAGCAGAGAGCGCATCGAAAGGTCCTCAGCCGGCTCCGCGTACCGCCCTCGTGGTCCACCCTCACTCGTCGCGGTCAGGAACGCCGTGGCGTTGTAGTGCTTCTCGAGCACGAGCTTGCGGAGGAGGATCTGGTAACGATCCGAGTAACTCGTGCCATGGAACTCCGGGAACACCTTGAAGTGCGGTTCCGCGATCGAGACCTCGGCCGACGAACCTGCACACTCCTCCAGCATCATGATCCAACCGAGCCAGGGTGCCGGCCGCCCGATCCCAAACGCACCCTCCCGATAGGCCGTCCACAGGTCGCTCGCATTGCCGAGCGCTTCTTCCGTCCGGTTGTTGAAGTTGTTGCCGAACGATGGCCCGCGCTGTGACTTGAACTCCAGCGCGGCGACCAAGTGGTTGCGGTCGACCACGAGCATGTCCCACCGCTTCGTCGGCCGGAAGTAGCCGGGGATCTCCAGGTTGGCCGCAGTGTAGATGCTGGCCCTGGGCATGCCGTTCGCCTCGGCAATGGCGGCAACGAGGTGGCAGAAGCCGTCCATCTGCTTGCCTCCGGTCACCGCAGAGCGCCTGCCCCGGTCGGCGTCGCCGGCGGCCTGCTTGGAGGACTGCTTGTCGAGAGTGCGCCAGTAGTGGGCGATCGCCTGCGCAAGCAGTTCGGTCCAGTCCTGGGGAAGCCCGACAGCCATGTGGCGAGCATACTCGTGCCTCGGCCGCTTCCTCCCCTTCGTGCTACATGAACGGAAGGTCCGGTGCCATGGATGGCCGCTCATGGAGAACTTCGGCTTGCGCATCTCGCGGTCCTGATGTTGGCGAAGGCTGGGAAAGGGGTTGGGCTTGGCGCCTACCTGGGCAGGCGGCCCCCACGGCGAGCGGTGTCGGCGCATGCAGCCACCGCTGCCGGGGGGTGAAGCGGCGCGTGCTCGCAGAGCCTTTGTGCCCGGATCTGCTGCGCGGTCGCACGATTCTCTTCCAGGTGCCGGGGCCGAACGCGCCCATGAACCGATCGGGCCAAATTGTCCCAATTGACCGGACAAGATTGGCCGCTACACCTTCCCGCATGCCGATGCGCATGCCGATGCTCGACCGCGATGCCGAAGCGCCGCTCGCCAGCCAGATCGCGGGCCACTACGCCCGCGCCATCGAGGCCGGGCACCTGCGCATCGGCGAGCGCCTGCCGCCGATCCGCGAGGTCGCGCGCGCCTGCGAGGTGACGCGCACGACGGTGCAGGAGGCCTACCGCCTGCTCGCCGACCGCGGGCTGGTCGCCGGCGAAGTCGGCCGCGGCACCACGGTGTTGGCCGCCGGCGCCGAGCCCACCGGGGTCGGCAACCCGCACGATCGCCCGCTGAGCCCCTACGCCGAGGCCGCGCTGCGCCGCACCCAGGAGATGCCGGGGGCGCCGCCGCTGCCGGAGGGGCGCACGCTGGTGGCCAACTTCGCCGAGCTGGCGCCCGACAGCGAACGCTTCCCGGTCGCCGAGTGGCGCGCGGCGATGGACTTCGTGCTGCAGCAGCGGGGCGCCCAGCTGCTCGGCTACGGCAACACCGCCAACGGCCTGCCCGAGCTGCGCGAACTGCTGGCTGCGCGGGCGCAGGACATCGACCCCAAGCTCGCCGCCGGCGACATCCTGGTCACCGCCGGCGCGCAGCAGGCGCTCGACCTCGTGCTGCGCACGTTCTGCGCGCCCGGCGACGCCGTCGTCGTCACCTCGCCGACCTACCACCAGATGCACGGCCTCTTGCGCGCGCACGGGCTGCAGGTGCTGCAGGTGCCGCTGACCGCCGACGGCCTCGACCTCACCGCGCTGCAGCGGGCGCTCGCCGATCGTGCCGTGCGGCTGCTCTACCTGATGCCGACGTTCCACAACCCGACCGGTCGCACGCTCGACCTCGCCCAGCGCCACGCGCTGATGGAAGTGGTGGCGGCGACCTCGGTGCCGGTGGTCGAGGACGAGTATCAGTACTCCCTGCGCTGCCGCGGCGAGCCGCTGCCGTGCTTGCGTGGCCTCGACCCGCGCGGCCTCACGGTGACGGTGGCGACGGTCAGCAAGGAGCTGTTCCCCGCGCTGCGCATCGGCTGGATCGCCGGCAGTCCGGACCTGCTGCGGCCGATGACGGCGGTGAAGCGCTTCATGGACCTCGAGACGAGCCCGCTGCTGCAGGCGGCGCTGGTCGAGTTCGTGCGGCGCGGCCACCTCGACCACCACCTCGGTGAGCTGCGTCACGAACTGCGCCGCCGCCACGAAGCGCTGCAGCAGGCTTGCCGCCGCCATCTGCCGGCCGGCTGTTCGATCACCGCCCCCGACGGCGGCTTCGTCGCCTGGCTCGAGCTGCCGCTCGCCGGCCACGGCGAACGCCTCGCCGAGCTGGCCAGCGAACGTGGTGTCCGGGTCGTGCCCGGCAGCGCCTTCGATCTCGACGGCCAGCCGTCGCGCGGCGTCCGCCTCTCCCTCACCCGCGCCAGCGTCGATCGCATCGAGGCCGGCATCCAGGTGCTCGGCACCGCCGCCGCCGAGCTGATCGCCGCGCCCGCCGCGATGCGCAACTTCCTCTGAATCCTCCCTCCTCCATTTCCAGCAATGAGCAAGCAGCCGAAGGTCGTTCCCGGTTTCACTGCCGAAGAAGTCGTCAGCAAGATCGGATTCTGTGAGCAACTCAAGGGCGGCGTCATCATGGACGTCGTCACGCCCGAGCAGGCGCGCATCGCCGAAGAAGCCGGCGCCTGCGCCGTGATGGCGCTCGAACGCGTGCCCGCCGACATCCGCAAGTTCGGCGGCGTCGCGCGCGCCAGCGACCCCGACATGATCGCCGGCATCCAGAAGGCGGTCAGCATCCCGGTGATGGCGAAGGTGCGCATCGGCCACTTCGTCGAGGCGCAGATGCTGGAGGCGATGGAGGTCGACTGCATCGACGAGAGCGAGGTGCTGACGCCGGCCGACGAGCAGTTCCACGTCGACAAGCGCCGCTTCCAGACGCCGTTCGTCTGCGGCTGCCGCGACCTCGGCGAGGCGCTGCGCCGCGTGCACGAAGGCGCGGCGATGATCCGCACCAAGGGCGAGGCCGGCACCGGCAACGTGGTCGAAGCCGTGCGCCACATGCGCGCGCTGATGTCGCAGATCAAGGAGCTGCGGGGCCAGGACGAGAAGTGGCTCGAACGCAAGGCCGCCGAGCTGCGGGTGCCGTTCGACCTCGTCGCCTGGGTCGCCGAGAACCAGAAGCTGCCGGTGCCCAACTTCTCGGCCGGTGGCGTCGCCACGCCCGCGGACGCGGCGCTGATGATGCAGCTAGGCGCCGAGGCGGTTTTCGTCGGCTCGGGCATCTTCAAGTCCGGCAACCCGGCCCAGCGCGCCAAGGCGATCGTGCGCGCGGTGACGCACTTCCGGGACGCCAAGGTGCTGGTCGAGGTCAGCAAGGGCCTCGGCGAGCCGATGGTCGGCATCAACATCAGCACGCTGCCGGAGGATCAGCTGCTTGCCAAGCGCGGCATCTGAGCGGCGCGACGAAGGCGCGCCGCTGGTCGGCGTGCTGGCGCTGCAAGGGGACTTCGCCGACCACGAGCAGGCGCTCGCGGCGGCGGGCCTGCGCACGCGCCAGGTGCGCACCGCGGCGCAGCTCGAAGGTCTCGACGGCCTCGTGCTGCCCGGCGGCGAGAGCACGACGATGCTGCGGCTGCTCGACGTCGAAGGGCTGTGGGCACCGCTCGGCGACACGCTGCGGAGCGGCATCCCGGTGTTCGCCACCTGCGCCGGCATGATCCTGCTCGCCAGCAAGGTGGTGAGCCCGACGCAGCGCAGCTACGGCTTGCTGTCGATCACCGTCGCGCGCAACGGCTACGGCCGGCAGCTGCACTCGGGCACCTTCGCGCTGCGCTCCGACGTGCTGCCGCCGGGCACCACCGGCACCTTCATCCGCGCGCCGCGCGTGCTCGAAGTCGGCGCCGGCTGCGAAGTGCTCGCGCGCCGCGGCGACGACCCCGTGCTGGTGCAGCAGGGCATGCTGCTCGCCGCCTGCTTCCACCCGGAGCTGGTGCCGGAGCACCCGGTCGTGCAGCGCTTCGCGGCGACGGTGCGCA
>JAEUHT010000291.1 GCA_016793265.1 Planctomycetota bacterium | reverse complement strand
ACGCGAACAGGACCTCGCCGAGGCGTTGGCGGCCGGCCGCCGCGAGGCCAAGGCGTCGTTCGGCGACGACCGCATGATCCTCGAGCGCGCGGTGTTCCCGGCGCGGCACATCGAGATCCAGATGTTCGGCGACCAGCACGGTGAGGTGGTGTCGCTGCACGAACGTGAGTGCTCGGTGCAGCGCCGTCACCAGAAGGTGCTCGAGGAGTCGCCGTCGGCCGTGGTCGACGAGGCGCTGCGCCAGCGCATGGGGGAAGCGGCGATCCGCCTGGGCAAGCGCGTCGGCTACGACAACGCCGGCACCGCCGAGTTCCTGCTCGACCCGCAAGGCAACTTCTATTTCCTCGAGGTCAATACGCGGCTGCAGGTCGAGCACCCGGTGACCGAACTCGTGACCGGGGTCGACCTCGTGCACCTGCAGGTGCACGTCGCTGCCGGCGGCAAGCTCGCCGAGCTGCTGCGCGGCAAGGACCTGCGGCCGCGGGGCCACGCCATCGAGGCGCGCATCTGCGCCGAGTCGCCCGAACGCGGCTACGTGCCGGCGGCCGGCCTGCTGCGGCTCGTGCGCGAGGCCGAAGGGCCGGGTGTGCGCGTGGACAGCGGCGTCTACACCGGCTGGGACGTGCCGCCGTTCTACGACTCGATGCTCGCCAAGCTGATCGTGTGGGCGCCGGACCGCGCCACCGCGTGCACGCGGTTGAGCCAGGCGCTGCGCGACACGGCCTATCTCGGCATCGAGACGAACGTCGACTTCCTGCGCCGTGTCGTCGACGACGCCGCGTTCCGCAGCGCGGCGCTCAGCACCGACATGCTCAAGCACCGCGCCGACCTCGCCAACGGCCCCGGCACGAGGCCGGCGGATGACGTGCTGGCGGCGGCGGTGTTGTGCCAGGCGCTGGCGCGCAACGACGGTGCGGGTGGTGGTGGTGGTGCGGGCGGCAATGGCAGCGGCGGCAGTGGAGCCGCGACCGCGGTGTGGCAGGCGTTGCCGGGCTTCCGGCTGTTCGAGGGGGTGCGATGAAGATCAGCCGCGAGTTCGTTCGCGACGGCAAGCCCGTCAAGGTCACCGCCGAGCTGCTCGAAGGCGACCGCTGGCGCGTGCGCGTCGGCGACGCCGTGCACGAGTATCGCGCGCAGCCGCTCGGCGACGGCGGCGTGCGCATCGCCACCGCCGAGACCGGCGCCGCGCGCGCGTTCGTCGCCTTCGGCGCGCCTTCGGGCAAGGCGTTCATGGTGCGCAGCGACGGCCACACGCACACGCTCGAAGCCCCGGCCCGCCGCGGCGCCGGCGGCGGCGGCACCAGCGACGGCACCGTGCGCGCGCCGATGACCGGCACCGTGCTCGACGTCAGCTGCCAGCCCGGCGACATGGTCGCCGCCGACCAGACGCTCGTTGTCGTCTCGGCGATGAAGATGGAACACAAGCTGACCGCCGGCGTCGCTGGCACGGTGCGCAAAGTGAACGCGAACAAGGGCACGACCGTCGATCAGGGCGCTGTGCTCGTCGTCGTCGAGCCCGAGACGCAGCCGGGCTGAGCGGTCGCGGACGCGCCGACGATTCGTCGTCGGGCGGGCGCCTGGCTATGCTCGTCGCCCCCGGTACCGATGGTCCGGCCTTCCGGCCGGACACCACGGACCAGTCGCGCCGCGCGGCTCAGCCAAAACGCACGGCGAGGCGGCTCAGCGAGCCGTACTCGAAGCCCGTGATCGGGAACGTCGCGGCGCCGGCCTCGTGGGCGGCGCCGGCGGCCACCAGCATCGGCACGAGGTGATCGTCGCTCGGGTGCGCGAGCTGCAGGGCCGGCGCACGTTGCCGGAAGTCCACCAGGGCGTCGAAGTCGCGCCCGGCGGCGCGTTCACGCAGCCAGTGCTCGAAGTCGGTGGCCCACATAGGTGGCGTGCCCTGGCCGTTCCAATCGAGCCGGCGCAGGTTGTGCACGGCGCCGCCGCTGGCGAGCACGAGCACGCGGTCCTTGCGCAGCGGCGCGAGCTCCTGCCCGAACGCGAACATCTGCGCTGGCGTCCATCGCCACGGCATCGACACCTGCAACACCGGCACGTCGTGGCCGGGGTACATGTGCACGAGCGGCACCCACACGCCGTGGTCCCACGGTCGCGTATCGTCGCGCCGAAGGGTCGGCAACCGCCGCGCGAGCTCGTCGGCGAGCGCCGCGGCGGGCGGCGCTTCGTAGCGCACGCGGTAGAGATCGTCGGGGAAGCCGGCGAAGTCGTAGAGCAGCGGCCGCGCCACCGTGGTGCCGATGGTCGGCGGCGCGTCGAGCCAGTGCGCCGACACCACCAGCACCGCGCTTGGCTTCGGCATCGCCGCGGCGAGGCGGGCGAAGTCGGCGCCGCTGCGCTGGTCGAGCGCCAGCGTCGGCGCGCCGTGGGAGACGAACACCACCGGCATTGCCGTGCCGGTAGTGGCGGGGGAGACGTGCGTCGGCGTGGGCATGGGGCGATGGGAGGCGGTGCAGGCGGTCGCGGCCAGCGTGGTGCCGGCGAGGCGCAGGAAGTCGCGGCGGCTCCTGCCCGGGCTCATCGTGCCTCGCCGAGCACTTCGCCGACGAAGCTCCAGAAGCGCGGGCCGATCGCCTGCAGCAGCCGCGGCGCGTCGTGGCCGACGCCGTCGAACTCGGCGTACTCGTGCGGGATCACCAGCGACCGCAGGTGTTCGTGCAGCGCCCGGTTCGCGGCCAGGGTCTCGTCGTCTTCGCCGACCCAGATGGCGAGGCGCGGGCCGCGCTGCAGTTCGGCCTGCCGTTCGCTCGCGAGCTGCCACGGGCTCTGCCGGCGGAACACCGCCAGATCGCCGCCGTAGACGGCGCGCAGCACCTGCAACCGGCGCGCCTCGTCGACGCGCGGCGCGGCGGTGAAGTCCTGTTGCAGCGGGCCGCCGGCGAGCGAGATGCCCCCGGCGAAGGTCCCGGGGCGGCGGCAGCAGAAGCGCAGCGCGCCGTAGCCGCCCATGCTGAAGCCGGCGACGAGGCGACCGTCGCGGCTGCCGCGGGTGGGGAACAGCGAGTCGATGCGCGGCAGGATCTCGTCGAGCACGACCGACTCGACTGGCGCGCCGCCACCTTCGGCATCGCACCACATGCCGTTCGCGAGCCCGTTGGGGAACACCACCAGCAGCGGCGGCACGAGGCCGCGGGTGATCGCGGCGTCGAAGCGCGCGGCGACGACGCGCAAGCCGCTGGCGCCGCCGCCGCTGCCGTGCAGCCAGTAGACCACCGGGTAACGCTGCTGGGGGTCGTCGCCGAAGCCGGGCGGCAGGTAGACGTGGTAACTGACCTCGCGGCCGACCAGCGGGCTCGCGTAGACGTGCTGCACGAGGCCGGGGCCGCGTTCGGGCGCGGTGACCCACGGGTTGGGGCGCGGCGTCGCCTGGAAGAAGCGGGTGATCGTGGCGGGCGCCGCGGCGGGGAACCGGTGCGTGCCGTCGTGCAGCAGCGTCGCCACGTGGCCACCATCGGCGGCGCGGTGCAGCTGCACGCCGGGCACCGCCGGCCAGGGCTCGGCCGGGCCGGCATCGTGGGCTGCGATCAGCGCCGCGATGGTGCGCTGCTGCTGCGCGAACGGCACCACCGTGTCGCGCCGGCCCGCGAGGTGCAGCACCGGCCGCGGCGGCGCGGCGCCGGCGTTGCGCAGCGGGGCGGCGCCACCGGCACCGGCGGCCGAAGGTGCGACCGAGGCGAACACCTCGCTGCGCTGCGCGAGCAGCAGGTAGGTGAAGCCGCCGCC